>JBKJRY010000436.1:0-55857 GCA_046593045.1 Chitinophagaceae bacterium
TCCTAATTATTTATATTCTCCCAATTTAGTACGTAAGGTTGCTTTAGATGGTATCAATTTTAAACTTGATGTAAGTGACACCGTAGGGCATTCCAACTACTTTGCAGTTAATGAGCCTGCACAGCTTCTATTATACAATTTCGTACAGCCGGGTATGGTAGTGATTGACATTGGTGCCAACATTGGAGCAACGACTCTTAATCTTGCCAACAAAGTAGGAGTCGGCGGTAAAGTTTTTTCATTTGAGCCCAGTCCATATAATTATCAATTGGCTCTGGAAAATATCTCCTTGAATAATTTTTCAAACATCAAATTGATCAACCAGGGACTCGGCAACGAAAAGGCTACTGCATTTCTTTACAATGTAAACACTCATAATCGTGGCATGCAGCGTTTGCTGAAAGATACCGGTGAAAATGCTATATATGAAAAAACAGAAGTAGAGATTGACACACTTGACAATAGCATGAAATTTTTTTCTATTCCCTCTCCTTCATTTATCAAAATTGATGTGGAAGGCTATGAATACAATGTATTGGTGGGCGGAAAAGAAACACTGTCGAAACATCAGCCTTCTCTATTCATTGAACTGGACGACAACAACCTGGGAGAACAGGGAAGAACTGCAAAGGAACTTGTTCAATTAATTACTGGGTTTCAATACAAAATTATTAATGCCGTTACAGGTAGTGACGTTGATGAAACTACAGATTTTAGGAATTGCCATTTTGATATATTATGCACACCTTGCCAGTCCAATGATTCAAATATTTTCTGATGATGGAATACGAAATAAAACCACGAAATAAATTCTCAATAGGATTTGAAGAACTGTGGCGGTACAGGGAGTTATTTTATTTTTTTACATGGCGGGATGTTAAAGTAAAATATAAGCAGGCGGCCTTAGGCATTTTGTGGGCAATATTACAACCACTGGTTATGATGCTTATGTTTACACTTATCTTCAGCAAAGCACTCAATGTTAGCAGCGATGGAATTCCTTACCCGGTATTTGCTATAAGTGGTTTACTTATTTGGAATATTTTCAGCAATGGCCTTTTAAACAGCGCCAACAGCATGATTACAAATGCCAATATCATTAAAAAAATATATTTCCCAAGGTTGATAATTCCCATGAGCTCAATTTTAACCGCCCTGGTTGATTTTGTTTTTGCGTTGATTATTTATGCAGTCATCCTTATTTATTATCACCAGGAAGTAAGCTTAGTTAAATTGTTTCTTTATCTGCCGTTAAGTATTTTAATCACCATCATAACCACTTTGGGGCTGGGTACTTTTCTATCTTCTTTGAACGTTAAGTATAGAGATTTTCAATATGTACTGCCATTTATAATACAATTTTTGTTGTTTGCAAATCCTGTACTGTATTCAGTGAACGCTTTTACTAATCCCGTAGTAAATAGTTTAATGAAAGCGAATCCAATAGCAGCAGCCATACAATTGTGCAGAAGTATATTCACTGATACAGCTGTGGATTGGCAAAGCGTGGGCTTGGGTAGTACAGTAGCAATTTTATTGTTAATCGGCGGCGTATATACATTCAGAAAAACAGAAGCATATTTCGCAGATTTGGCTTAATGCTATGAAACCGATATTAGAAATACAACATATAACAAAACAATTCAAACTGGGAAGCAGGCAGGAAAGTTATCTTGCTTTGAGAGATGCTATTTCAAATCCCTTTAAGAAGAAGGAAAAAAATAATAAAAAGTTCCTAGCTCTGAATGATGTAAGCTTTGATGTTTATCCCGGACAGAGCGTAGGTATCATTGGAAGAAATGGGGCAGGCAAAAGTACATTACTCAAAATCTTAAGTAAGATAACACCCCCTACAAGTGGCAAAATAATTTGCCGTGGCCGCATTGCCAGCCTGCTTGAAGTTGGTACAGGATTTCACCCTGAATTAAGCGGCCGTGAAAATATATACATGAATGGCAGCATCCTGGGCATGCGCAAAAATGAGATCGACAAACACTTTGATGATATTGTAGATTTCAGTGGGGTTGAGAATTTCCTGGATACACCGCTGAAGCGTTATAGCAGCGGCATGCAACTTCGTCTGGCCTTTGCTGTTGCAGCACATCTTGAACCGGAAATTTTAATTATTGACGAGGTGCTTGCAGTGGGTGATGCAGAGTTCCAAAAGAAATGCCTGGGCAAAATGAATGAAATAAGCAAAAGCGGGAGAACAGTAATTTTTGTAAGTCATGATATGAATGCTATTGAGCAACTATGCAATAGGGCAATAATACTGCGTAACGGAATTTTGAAAGAGGATGGTGAACCTCATACATTGATTACTCATTATTTAAATGAAAACAGAACCATTGGATTCAACCCAGTGCCTCTCATGAATAATATTGAATTAGTTGAATTCAGTTTTCAGCCGCAGGAAATAATTTCAGGCAACGATCTCAATTTTACTATTGGTCTACAAACAAGTGAAACCGAATTGCCTGTTATCGATGATTTTTGTTTGCTGTTGTATAGCGCAAAAGGAGTGAGAGTAAGCATAATCGATCTCCGGCCATTTATCAGGTTTTTTATAAGAAAAGAAAACAGGCTAATCTTAAAAGGCAAAGTGGAAAATATGAACCTGGTAGAAGGGGAATATTCAATTGGTTTATTTTATGTAATTAATGAGACAAGGAAAGAAATATTGGATATAAATCAAATAAGAATCAAGCCTGAACTGAACACACATGCACAAATAAAGCCTTACCTCTCACATTACAGGGGACATCTTGAATTAATGAATAAAATAAAATTGATCAATGATGTCACTTAAAAAAATGGTTCACGATCTCTTTAGATTTTTTGGCTTAAAATTCCAGAGAACCACTTCTTCATTTGGAAATAAACTGGCCGTTTACAATATTGAAAAGACAGCGTATCAAAAAAGAGGAGATAAAATTTACTTCAAAGAACTGGGACTTGAAATACAATTGGCCAATGCAGCTCCTATTTTGGAGCGATATCAAAATGCTGTTCAATTATCAAAAAATGCCGGCTTTACTTTTCTGGTAAATGACATCGGTGAATTGATTGCTAAAAATCAATCTGTACAATTCACCATAAATGATGAGGAAGAATTATTTATTTTAAGCGAGGTTTTTCTTGAAGGAGCTTATAATTTAATATCGCCTGTTACAAAAAAAATAGCTTTAATAGATATGGGGATGAATGTGGGCATAACCTCGCTATTTTTTGCATCTAAAGATAATGTGGAGAAAGTATTTTCTTTCGAACCATTTCAGCCAACATATTCAGCAGCCCTTAAAAATATACAACTGAATGAATCGTTTGCACATAAAATAAAAGTCAGCAATTTTGGCCTTGCAAACGAAAATGGTGAAATATATGTTTCTTATTCTCCTAAAGAAAAGGGCAGAATGGGAACAAAGGGTTTGCCCAGGTCAGAAGGTTATGTTGCAGGAAAAGTAAGCAGGGAATTGATGCATTTAAAATCAGCGGATGAAGAGATATTAAAAATCAGGAAAGAGATAGAAGATAATTTTGTTGTTTGTAAAATTGATACTGAAGGAGCCGAATATGAAATTATTGATTCACTATCTAACGCAGGCTTGCTCTCCTTTGCGGATGTATATTTTATTGAATGGCATGAAATAAATCCAATTGGTATTATAGCCAAACTCAAAGCAAACAATTATAATGTTGTTGAAACCACCTTCAGCCTATTGCACTCGGGAATGCTCTATGCATTTAAAAATCATAATAATTAATTGCATATTAATATCAAGGTAAAATGCTGTTATGAACACAAGTAAAATTTCCATAATCATAGCTACCCGCCACCGACAGAATATTTTATGGGAATCAGTGAAAAAGGCTTGCAATGCAATTGAAAATAAAAATGCAGAGATCATAATTGTAAATGATGGCGATACTCCCTTGAATATTCCTGATTCACTGGCTCAAAAAATTTCATATTTTGACAATCCCCAAAAAGGTGTTTCATCTGCCCGCAATCTTGGCGCATCTGTAGCGAAAGGAGAAATTCTTTTTTTTGTTGATGATGATATGTGGGTCAGCGGGGATGCTATTGATTGGATAAATCATTGTGAAAATAATGCAGGTATTAATAAAGCGGTACATTTTTTTAATTGGGAATATCCTCCTTATTTAAAAGAGATACTTACAAAAACTAAAATTGGTAAATATTTACTTGTCACAAATTATCATACGCTGTGGGGTCGCTTGCATAAATCTGAAGCCACGCCTGTTTCAGGATTATATCAATATGATTCAGTTGGCAGCGGCTCATTGGTAATGCATAAAGAAATATTTATAAAGGCAGGAGGCTATAATGAAGATATGATTTTCCAGGGTGAAGATGCCGACCTTGCCGGCAAGCTGAATAAATTGAACATCCCGGTTTATATTGTATTTGATATTACATTGCAACATAACCATAGAGACAGGCTGGAGATAAATAATTTTCTTAAAAGAATTTATGATGGCTTTGGTTCAGAATTTAAAGCCGTGAAATCAGGTATGGCAATTCCTATCGGAAAAATTACTTATAAAGGATTACAGAAAATGCTTTTCGAGTCTTCCAGGATTACAGAGAGAGCCTGGATTTTTGTTCTTAATATTCTGCCAAACCACTCTTTGGTTACGCCTGTTAATAACAGGCTTATTGGTGCACTGGGAGGCCTTCAACGCTACAAGCAGTGGAAAAATATCATACATTGATAACAGGAATACTCTTAGTAAATAAGCGTTAATATTTACAATATTCCAGCGAAATAAAATGAAAAAAACGTTACTATACATTATAGATTCCCTTGAACGAGGTGGGGCTGAAATAATGTTGGTGTCTCCGCTTGCTGAAATCTACAAGGAGTATAACATAATAATAGTTACCCTTACCCCCGGAAATGCTTTTACAGAAGATGAACTATTCTGCGATAAAATATATTGCCTTAATATGCAGAGCAAGATGAAAATTCTTTCAGCAGTACGGCTGTTAAAAAGAATAATTAAAGATCATCATGTAGCTCTCGTTCATTCTTTTCTTTACTGGAGTAGTATAGTTGCAAGATTAGCGATTGGAAAAAAAATTCCATACATATTCAGCCTGGCTACGGTAATGTCGTCCGGTGTATACAAGCTTAAGTGGTACAGCGGCTATACTTTGCTGTTAGATCGGCATACTTTTCAAAAAAACTATTTTATCATTTCGCCTACAGAACTGGTATTGCAGGACTTTATAAAATCAACGGGTGTTAAAGCCAGGCAAAAAGTCTTACCCAATTTTGTGAATCAGCAATTTTTTAATAATGAAGTGGATCACGTTACCGGGTTAAATAGTTTAAAATTAGTTGCAGTTGGAAACCTGAAAGATGTAAAGAATTATCAACTCCTAGTCGATGCATTTAAATTGCTTCATGATTATGATGTATCGTTAGATATTTATGGCGAAGGTCCGGAGAGGCAGTCTTTACAGAATCAAATTACAGAATATGGCCTGGCTATCGCATTGAAAGGAAGTCATGATAAAATATATGAAGTTTTGCCTCATTATGACGCTTATGTAATGTGCTCTTATATTGAAGGTTTCGGTATCTCAGCTGCGGAGGCAATGGCAACAGGATTGCCGTCTATATTATCAGATCTGAAAGTACTCAGGGAAATATCACATGGTAATGCCTTGTTCTTTGATCCATTTAACCCGGAAAGTTTTGCAGCTATTATTAAAGATATATTTGATAAAAATATTAACCTTTCGGGTATATCTGCAAAAGCGAAAGAAATCGCGAAAGATAATTATACTAAAGAAAAATACTTAAAGGGTCTTTTTGAAGTGTATGACGAAGTGAGTAATGTTGTTGGAGTAAATGATATTAGTATCAATTAATTTTTTTTATGTGTGGAATAGCTGGATATATTTCTTTTAAAAAAACGATTAGTCCGGATGAGCTTTCGCGTGCCACAGGTATGCTCCAACACCGCGGACCTGATGCTGAGGGGTTTTATTTCTCAGAAGACGAAAAAGTTGGATTAGGACACCGGCGCCTATCTATTTTGGATCTTTCATCATCAGCTAATCAGCCAATGTATACCACGGATCGCAGGCATGTAATCGTGTTCAATGGGGAGATATATAACTTTAAAGAACTAAAGCAATCCCTTTATGATAAGGGTACTTCACTTAAGACCGCTTCAGATACTGAAGTAATACTTCAGTTATTTGCAGAGCAGGGCGTACAATGTTTTAAGGATTTCAATGGAATGTTTACACTTGCTATTTATGATAGAGAGGAAAAAGTTCTTACGCTTTGCAGAGATCATGCAGGTATAAAGCCTTTATTTGTTTATTATGATGAAGATGATTTTATCTTTTCGTCAGAACTGAAATCAATTCAATCAATAAAAAATAAAAAACTAAGTATAAATAAAAGAGCTATCCCATATTTTTTGCATTTGGGATTTATTCCGCAGCCGTTAACCATCTTTAATAATGTTGAAAAATTTCCCGCCGCACATTTTTTGCAAATCAAAGTAATTGGTACAACCTTACATGATTTTCATAACAATATTTTTCCTTTCTGGAATATTGAATCAAAGGTTGAAGAGGGTTTATTGAAAGATGAAAAAATAGCAAAAAAAAAGCTTTCGGGTTTGCTATTTGATTCGGTAGAAAAACAATTGGTGAGTGATGTGCCAATAGGTACTTTCCTTAGCGGTGGCGTAGACAGTAGTCTTGTAACAGCAATAGCGTCGAAGGTGAGTACTGAAAAAATAAACACATTCAGCATTGCCATTGATGATGGAAAGTACAATGAATCAAAATATGCGTTGCGGATAGCGCAAAGCCTGCAGACCAGTCACCATGAATTTAGCGTGAAAGAAAAAGAAGTAATGGAATTGATTAATGATCTTTTGCCGGTGTATGATGAGCCTTTTGCGGATTCTTCGGCATTGCCAACTATGATGGTGAGCAGGCTGGCAAAGAAACATGTAACCGTTGCTTTAAGCGGCGATGGTGGCGATGAATTATTTATGGGTTATGGTGCATACAATTGGGCCAGGATCTTAGATAAAAAAAGTATCTCGTTATTAAAACAACCTTTATTCGCAGTTTCAAAGCTGATAAATGATAAGTATCGGAGAGCCGGTAATTTGTTTGATTACGAAAACAAGAAGCATTTAAAAACGCACATTTTTTCGCAGGAACAATATTTCTTTACCGAAAATGAGTTGGAAAATATTTTAACTGACCCCGGGTTTAATTTTGATGAACAAAATAAAACTATAATAAAGAACAGGAAATTATCCGCATCTGAAGAGCAGTCTCTCTGGGACTTTAATTATTACTTACCTGACGATCTTTTGGTAAAAGTTGACAGGGCCAGCATGCATTTCTCATTGGAAATACGGGTTCCCCTTCTCGATTATAGAATTATTGAATTTGCGTTTAACCTTGATAGTAAGCTAAAGATAAAAGGGAACCAAATGAAATATCTTTTGAAGCAGGTTCTATACGATTTCCTTCCCCGCGAAATATTTGACCGGCCTAAATGGGGTTTCAGTATTCCTTTAAAAAAATGGCTAAGGACAGACCTTGCATACCTACTCGAGAAATATACATCAAAGGACATTATAGATAGGTACCAACTTCTCAAATTTACGGAGGTTGAAAAAATTAAAAAGCAATATGCTTCCGGCCATCTTTATTTATTTAACAGGCTTTGGGTTATAATAGTTTTGCACTGGTGGCTTGACGAAAATAAGATCAATACATGAGTATCAACAAAAATATACTTTTTATATCCTATGATGGCATGACCGATCCATTGGGACAGAGCCAGGTGATTCCATATTTAATTGGACTTACACGGCATGGATTTAAGTTCACGATATTAAGTTGCGATAAACCCGGCAGGTATAGGAAGTACAGAGATAGCATATTACAACTGCTTGAGCCGTATCCAATAAAGTGGGTTGCGATTCCATATCATAAAAAGCCGCCCGTCTTTTCTTCAATTTATGATGTGATGATGCTTCGACATAGAGCGAAACGACTTCATGAAAAAGAAAAGTTTGACATGGTGCATACCCGGGCAGGTGTGCCTGCTTTAATAGGGTTATGGATGAAAAAGAAGTTTGGTGTAAAATTTCTACACGACATACGAGAATTTTACGCCGACAGCAGGATTGAAGGAGGAATGTGGAATAATAATAACTTTTTTTACAAAAGGATTTATAATTTTTTTAAAAATAAAGAAGAGGAAGAAGTAGAAAAAAGTGATGGCATTGTGTGCCTTACTTATGCCGCTGAAAAAATAATAAAACAATGGCCCCAATTTAAAATACAAACTCCACTGGAAGTTATTCCATGCAGCGTTGATTTGAATCTTTTTGATCCTGGAAAAATTAAAGGAGAAATAAAAAATGAAGTAAAAAAGAAGCTGGATATTAAAGAAAATGATTTTATTATTAGTTACCTGGGGTCAATAGGTGGCTGGTATCTTACCGATGAGATGATGAAATTGTGTAAGAAGATTTTCGAGAAAAATACCAATGCAAAATTTCTATTCATAACACCGCATCAGTATGAAATTATTTTCGAAACAGCAGATAAGTTTGGAATTCCCCGTGAAAAAATTATTGTAACACATGCACAACGTAATGAGGTTCCGTTGTTTCTTTCACTGAGTAAGTTTTCAGTTTTTTTCATAAAGCCCTGCTATTCTAAAAAATCTTCATCTCCAACAAAGCATGGCGAAATAATGGCCATGGGAATTCCTGTTATAACAAATTCAGGAGTAGGCGACGTCTCAGAAATCGTAAACAAATATCATTCGGGAATTGTGTTGGATGATTTAAGTGAAGAACAATTTCAATTGGTAGCTGAATCGATAAGTCTCCAAAGCCCTGTTAGCAACCTAAGCAATCCTGTCGAAATAAGGAACGGGGCAAAACAATATTACGACCTGGGAAGTGCTGTTGAAAAATACCGAAGAATATATAATGCCATTCTTCTTTAACTCCTGAAGTCTTTTGCCAATCGCATGGTAAGGAATGCCTGAACGTCCTCACCAAATTTGTCGACAACTTTTTTATAGATATTTTTACCAGCAAAAGAAAAAATATTTATTTCCCTGTTTTGATTTGTTAGTTTAACCGGGCTGCCTCAAATAGCAGTTCTTCATGGTCAATAAATATCTTTATTTTTATTTGCCGCAAAAATAGCCGTATTTAATACCTGGTTTTCTAATCTTTAAAAAATTAATTAAACATAAATGTCTTCGAAGTTTCTGGTAATAGGAGCTGGATTTTCAGGTGCAGTGCTTGCTAACAGGTTGGCGCAAACTATCGATTGCACAATTGAAGTGTGGGAAGAAAAATCGCACGTGGCTGGTAACTGCTATACAGAACGGGATAGTGAAACTGGTATAATGGTGCATAAATATGGCCCACATATTTTCAATACTGACAAAAAGGAAATTTGGGATTATGTGAATTCGTTCATCACACTCAGGCCGTTTTTACATCGCGTAAAAGCGATAAGTAACGGAAAAGTGTATTCGCTTCCTGTAAACCTCCACACAATCAACCAGTTTTTCAATAAAACATTTTCACCAATTGAGGCCAGGGCTTTTATATCTGCACAAGCTGATCACTCTGTTGTCAATCCTGCAAATTTTGAGGAGCAAGCCCTGAAATTTATAGGAAATGATTTGTACAAAGCATTCTTTTACGGATACACAAAAAAGCAATGGGGTTGCGAGCCGGCAGAACTTCCCGCTGCTATAATAAAACGGCTGCCTGTCCGGTTTAATTATGAAGATAGCTATTACAGTAATCCCTATTGCGGTATCCCTGAAGAAGGATACACTGAATTTGTCGAAAAACTTTTAAAACGTAATAATATCCATATTCGTTTAAACAAAAAATTTGGCCCTGAAGAGAATTATGGAGATTATGATCGCATATTCTATACCGGTCCTATCGATGAATTTTTTCAATATGAATATGGAAGACTCGGATATCGAACCGTTACATTCGAGTCATTTATCACCGACGGTGATTACCAGGGCACATCGGTAATGAATTATTGCGATGAAGAAATTCCACATACGCGTATTACAGAGCATAAACATTTTACTCCATGGGAAAATCATGAAAAAACTATTTGTTTTAAGGAGTTTAGCAAAGAAACCTCAGAAACAGATATACCTTATTATCCCAGGCGGCTCCCGGTTGACAAGGAATTATTGATGAATTACCGTGGTGAGGCAGATCACTTGACTAATGTTTCTTTTTTGGGACGGTTAGCAACCTATCGTTATATGGATATGCATCATGTAATTGATGAAGCCTTACAGTTTGCTAAAATTTTTTCTGCAGCGTATCACAATAAAAAGAAACTTCCGGTATTCCCAAACCAGGAAAAATTTTAATTTTGTAATGCACTTCCTACTTCATACTGATTGACTCGTGATTTCTTCCGAAAAATTAGTTTTTACTATGCTGAACTCCCTAAAAAACCAGCTTTACTGACAATAACAATTATTCCTTTAGCGTTACTATTTCAGTATATCCAAATCTGTTAAAACCAAACCGACTCTATGGAAAAGGTAATAGCTGTGGTTGTAACATACAATCGCCAGGCACTTCTATCTCAATGCATCACTGCTTTAAGAAATCAAACCCGAAAAATTGATAAAATCCTTGTAATCAATAACGGTAGCACAGACAATACTGAAGAATGGCTTCGTGGGCAGGCAGACGTTGACCATATCACTCAAAAAAACGTAGGTGGCGCAGGTGGATTTTATACCGGCATCAAATTAGCATATGAAAAAAAATATAGCTGGATATGGCTCATGGATGATGACGGCTATCCAAAAAATGATGCGTTTGAGATGCTGATTGAAGATGATAACGATGAATTATGTCTCCGTAATTGTGCTGTGGTTGATAACGATAATA
Source organism: Chitinophagaceae bacterium (assembly GCA_046593045.1). GTDB lineage: Bacteria > Bacteroidota > Bacteroidia > Chitinophagales > Chitinophagaceae > Ginsengibacter. The sequence continues at coordinate 10,984 of JBKJRY010000436.1, forward strand.
GAAAAAGTTTTGTATGGAAAACGGGTAATTATAAAACAATAGATGAGGTAAAGGAGCATGTAATTAAAAATGTTGCTCATCCTTTTAATGGCACGCTACTTCATCGTAAAATAATTGAAAGAGTTGGGTTTCCAAAGGCAAATCTATTTTTGTGGGGGGATGAATCAGAATATTTTTATCGCATCGTACGAAAAAATAAAATTCCCTTTTATACTAAAGCAAATAGTATTCATTATCACCCGGCTTCAACATATTCTTATAAGAACGATTGGACATTTGAAAGCAACTGGAAAATGTACTATTATGTTCGCAACAGGCTTTTCATTTTAAAATCAAAATTCAGCAATAGTGCTGTTATAGCCCTAATAATGTACTTTGTTTTTTTGATTGCATTTGCAGGAACAATTGTTCTTTTTCAAAAAAGCAATAAATATAAAAAACTGGGATTTATTTTATGGCCAATGTCAGATGCACTTACCAATAACTATGATGCAACACCAGCATTCATTTTAGAAAAATTATCATCTTCATCCCAATTCAAGGTAAGCAATTATTTGACTAACAGTACCAGGTTTTTGAGAGGATTGTTTTCATCGCCTGCCCCTTCATCCCTATAATGACTGGAACAAAAGGCTTTTTAATTTACTTACTACATGAATAAAATATTACCTTTTAAATGGGCTATGGTGACCTGATATTATTTCCAATTTTTATTCTTTTATCCAGCCTTTTTTTTAAAAGAATGAGGAATAAATATGACGATCCGATTTTGAGAAAATATCACCGCCAGGGATATTGGAATAAAATAATCGGTTGTTTCGCTTTCACCATCTTTAGTGTTTACCTTTCGCCAGGAGATTCCATAGGGTTATTTCAAAAAGAAGGAAATAATATATACCATCTTATTTTAAATGATTCTAATAATTGGCATTGGCTATTTAACAAAGGCAAAGAATTTGATGAAACACTTTTGAAAGATCCTTATAATGGAGGTTACTTTAAATCGGAATCAAATTTTATAGTAACAAAATTTGTTGTCTTCTTCTCATTTCTTTCTTTTGGAAGATACGCGGCGATAAATGTCATATTTGCCTGTATTGCCTTTACAGGCCTTTGGAAACTTTTTCTTTTCTTTTACCAGCAATACCCGCATATGCATAAGAAATTTGCTATTGCTATTTTGTATTTTCCAACGTTGGTTTTCTGGAGTTCAGGTATATTAAAAGATACTCTTTGCATTGCTTCTCTCGGCTGGGTTACCTATGCTCTATATGAGATGCTATACCGCAAAAAGAATATTATTAAAAACTTAGCCATCTTAACGGTTTTTGTATACCTGCTTGCCATTATAAAAGTATATATACTGATTTCTTATCTGCCATTTTTTATTCTTTTTATTATTCTTAAAAATATATCAGTAATAAAAAACCGTTTATTAAAATATATGCTTGCGCCTATACTGATCCTGGGAAGTATGTATTGCTTTACGAGCGTACTTAATTCATATGATGAGGAATTGGGAGGCTATGTTGTGGAAGACCTTACAAAAAGTATTCAACACCTCAACGATGCTTTTATCTCTATGAATGGGAATGAAACTGCAGACTCAAATTTTGATCTTGGAGTTGAATTTGACGGCACTTTCAGAGGGCTTATCAATATGGCACCGGTAGCCATTTTTACTACATTTTATAGGCCATTTTTATGGGAGTCCAGAAAATTATCTTCCCTGCTTGCGTCATTGGAAAGCCTGATACTTTTAGTTTTCACGATCTACATAGGTTTCAAAAGCGGGATAAGAACTTTTATTAAACTGGTGCTAACTGATCCGCTTATTATGTATTGTTTTTTCTTTTCAATCGTCTTCGCGCTTTTTGTAGGGGCCAGTACGCTTAATTTTGGGACTTTAGTACGTTATAAGATTCCCTGCCTCCCATTTTATACCATCGCCCTTTTTCTCATCTATGAAAAGGTAAAAGAAAAATCCATTAGAAAAACATTGAGAAAAGCCAATATTTTAGCTGAGCAGGAATTAGCATTATTTCCAGTGGTATCATAAAATCATGGGCGGTCACCTGTTTTATTCTGTTTCCAAATGACGAATAATAAAGTTATTTTGCGTACCATAAAATTGATGCATAATAATGTGTGGTATTGCGGGAACAGTAAATTTCGAATTTACTTACGATGATGTTATTAATACTATGGGACACCGGGGTCCAGATGAGCACAATGGTTATATAAACCGCAATGTAAATCTCTTTCACCTCAGGCTTTCAATTATTGATATTGCAGGTGGGAAACAACCAATGTCACTTGGTGACAAATATGTAATCGTTTTTAACGGTGAAATCTACAACCATACGGAGATCCGCAAGCAATTCAATTTATCTGGCAAGACATCTTCTGATACGGAAACGTTGCTACTATTGTACGAAAAATTTGGTACAGATTTTCTGCAATATCTTGACGGAATGTTTGTTTTTGTAATTTATGATAAAATAAAAAATGAATTATTTATTGCGAGGGACCGTGCAGGTAAAAAACCCTTTTATTATTACAGGGACCACGAAAAAATAGCGTTTGCCAGCGAATTGAATTGTCTCAATAAAATAGTAAAGCCCGATATTGCATTACAAGACTTTTACCAGTACCTACGGCTTGGTTCTTTTTACAGGCAACGTACACCTTACAAGGATGTAACAGAACTTGAGGCGGCTACTTATATTATAATCAACTGCGATACACTAGCTATTACTGAAAAAAAATGGTGGAATATTCATGATTTTTATTGCGCTCAAAGCAAAGATTCACTCAAAGAAAGTTTGCAGAAAACGGATTCTTACTTGCATATTGCCGTAAAGAGAAGACTTGAATCAAGTGACCTTGAAGTAGGAAGTTTTTTAAGTGGTGGAATTGATAGCGGCCTGATAACTGCTATTGCATCACAATACAACAGTAAGCTGAAAACATTTACAGTTTCATTCGAAGGAGAGCATGATGAAGCTCCTTTGGCAAGGCTGGTAGCTCAAAAATATAATACCTGCCATACAGAAATTAAAATTTCATTTGACAACCTCAGTAACGATATTGAGAATATTTTATCTAACTATGGAGAGCCCTTTTTTGACAGTTCCGCCATACCCAGCTACTATGTAAGCAAAGAAGCAAAAAAATATGTAACCGTTATTCTAAATGGAGATGGAGCTGATGAACTATTTGGAGGCTACAGGAGGTATGTACCGTTTGCTAAGTATGATTTCTTTAAAAAAAATTTCCTAGTAAAAAAAGGGGCCTTATATGCAATTAAGAGAATGCCCCAGGCACACAACAAAAAATCGTTATACAATTACTTATACCGGCTGGCATTCCTGGCATCAAAGTCAAATCTTGAAATATATCTCTCCGCAGGCGTGGATATTTTTGAAGGTTACACCCAATATTTTGTTGATCCCGGCTTCGATTATCTTGAGCCTGTTAAAAGAGATTTTGATAAGATTGCGAATAGTAATCTATCAGGGTTAAAGAAAATTATGAACCTGGATTTTGACACAAATCTTTTCAACGATCTTCTTGTGAAAATGGACATTGCTACAATGGCCAACTCCCTTGAAGCAAGGAGCGCTTTTTTATCAAAAGAGCTACTTGAATATATACCCGGACTACCTGACAGGTATAAGATAAAAGGGAAGACAACAAAATATTTATTAAGGGAGCTTGCGGTAAAATATTTACCTCCTACCCTGGTTAATCAACCGAAAAGAGGTTTTGAAATTCCGTTAAAAAGATGGATAGATAATGAGTTGAGTGAGCCCGTTGCTGATTACCTCGGTTCATCAAACTGCTTTTATAAAAATTTCGTTCACCAGGAATTCGTTCGTGATCTTCTTGATAAAAAAATAAAAGTTCCCGGAGAAAAACGCGCCAAGATCCTTTGGACATTATTTTCTATAGAAGTCTGGTATAAAAAAATATATAGGAATGAGTTATGATTTAAAAGGGAAGAAGATTGCGGTAATTGAAAATGGCCTTATTTCAACATATACTATGAGAGAGGCCCTTATGCTATGCCTGCTCGGACAAGGGTGTGAAGTTTATATAATAACCCACACTAATAAATTTGTTCCACAGGTTGAGAAGATGGGGCTTAAAGTTTTCAATGTGGGCTCGGGCAATTTGAATCCCTTCAAGGTCGCCAGGTATATTTATAACCTGCGCAAGGCGTTAAAAAAAATCAAACCCGATGTTTGCCTCACTTTTAGCATACGCCCCGCCATTTGGGGTAACCTGATTACCCGTCAACTCAGTATTCCGACAATTACTAATATTACCGGGGTAGGGCCTTTATTTATAAGTAGAAGCATAGTATATCGTTCTGCCCGTACCATGTATAGAAATGCTCTGAAAAAAACAAAAAAGGTCTTTTTTCAGAACTATGATGACATGAACCTTTTCATTGAAAGAAAATTTGTGAATCCTGAAGTTGCAGAAAGAATTCCCGGATCAGGAGTTGACTATCATAAATTCCATCCTATTATTTTAAAAGAAAAAGATCCTGATACATTTATTTTTTTATTTATCGGCAGACTTATAAAAGATAAAGGGATATTCGAATATATCAATGCGGCACGCATCACCCGGAAAAAGTATCCCAATAATATTTTTAACGTTATTGGCCCGTTCTGGACACAGAACCTTAGAACAAATACAATAACTCATTCCCAGTTGCAAAATTGGATAGAAGAAGGTGTTATCGACTATCTGGGAGAAAAAAAAGATGTAAGAAAATTCATAGCCGAAGCGGATTGTATTGTTCTGCCATCATATAGGGAAGGCACTTCAAATATTTTACTTGAGGCTGCCAGCATGGAAAAACCCGTTATCACTACTAACACTACGGGCTGTAAGGAAGTTGTTGAAGATGAAGTGACCGGCTTGTTATGCCGTGTAAAAGATGACATCGATCTCGCCAAAAAAATGGAGAAAATGCTAATGCTGGGTGCAGAAAAAAGAAATATAATGGGGCAAAAAGCTAGATTGAAAATAATAAAAGAATATGATAAGCAAATAGTAATAGAGGCCTATCTGAAAGCTATTGCTGAAGCCATTCATGATAATTGATAAACTTTCACGATACTGTTTACAAAAAAATTAGTTTTCAACAAAGTCAAACTTATCACCTCATTTTTTTGTAATACAGCAAACTATCCGTTTCTATGCTCTTTACAATAAAGGATATTGAAAACTTATCCGGTATCAAAGCTCACACCATACGCATTTGGGAACAGCGGTATTCATTCCTCAAACCTAAAAGATCTGATACCAACATCAGGTACTATACTGACGAAGAACTGAAGACGATTCTCAACATCTCAATTCTAAATAAATATGGGTTTAAAATTTCGCACATTGATAAAATGAGCGCTGAGACAAGGGCTGAAAATATCATCTCCCTTACTGAACCCGATGCCAAAGTCCAGTTGATGGTCAATCGGCTTTTGGCACGTATGATAGATTTTGATACAGAAGATTTTGAAAATATTTTGACTGAAAGCATTGCTGATTCGGGAATGGAGAAAACAGTCCTGAGGATAATTTTTCCTTTTCTTGAGAAGGTGGGGTTTTTATGGGTTACCAATCACGTGAATCCGGCTCAGGAGCACCTCGTGAGTAACATAATAAGGCAGAAGCTCATTGTGGGAATTGATAGCCTGGCGTTCAAAAAAAAGCAACCGACAAAATTTTGTCTTTTTTTACCTGAGGGTGAATATCATGAACTTGCTTTATTGTTTGTTTGCTATATGCTGAAAAAAAAGGGAGTTAGCACTGTTTATCTTGGTGTACACACACCTTTCAAAGAATTAGAAACAGTAACCGAGATTAAAAAACCTGATTATCTGTATACACATTTAACTTCAGCTTCGCAAAATTTTCATTTCGAAAAATTCCTCTCAGAACTGAATAAAAAATTCGGAAAATATCCCGTTGTTATCTCCGGAAGACTGACTAATTCCTATTCAAAAAAATTGCCTACCAAAATAATTTTTAAACGTTCTCTTGCAGAAGTAAAAGAATTTATTGATAATCTCCCTTAAACTCCACTGAACCCTAATTAAATACGAATTCTTAATTCATCTCCGTTAATGTTTAGTCTTTATGACATAAATATTAAACAAAATTAATTGACTTATAAAAAATTTTGTTTAACTTTGATATGAAAAACATTAAACATTATTTTATGTCAACAGTAGAATTCAACCAGCTTCTTATACTCAATTCTGAATTTCTAAAGCCTTTTGCCTTTACGCTTACCAGGGATTCAGAAAATGCAAAAGATCTTATTCAGGAAACGATGTACAGGGCCGTTGCAAACCGTGAAAAATATAATGTTGGCACTAATATTAAGGCATGGCTTTATACTATAATGCGAAATATTTTCATAAATAACTATCGCAAAAAAATAAAGCAAAATGTAATTCTTGATTCAACACCTGATGATTTCCTGATAAACCATAACCAGGTCTCAATCAAAAACCTTGCAGAGAGTCGGCTAAAGCAAAAGGAAGTAGAAACGGAAATACATCACTTACCATCTATTTTTAAAAATCCATTTTTATTATATTTTGAAGGATATAAATATCATGAGATCGCTGAAATGTTGGTGGAGCCTCTTGGAACAGTAAAAAGCCGTATACATTTTGCTCGAAAACTTTTAAAGGAAAGAATTACCAGGTTTTGATTTTTTAAAATTCAAGATTTTTCAATATTTTTCTGATCAATTCTCATTTTATCAATTTGAAAAAGGCAATTATCATAGGTAGCGGATTTTCAGGAATATCAGCAGCATCTTACCTTGCAAAATCGCAGTGGGATGTTACTATAATAGAAAAACATAATATTCCCGGGGGAAGAGCAAGGAAACTGGAAGCAGATGGTTTTGTATTTGACATGGGGCCAAGTTGGTATTGGATGCCGGATGTATTTGAAAGATATTTTGAAAACTTTGGTAAAAAAAGATCGGAATATTATAACTTAAAAAGACTTGATCCATCTTATACAGTCTATTGGAAGGACGAGCAAATGCAAATTCCGGCAAACTATGATGAACTAAAAAACCTTTTTGAAACAATTGAAAAAAATAGTGGGAATAAACTGGATGAATATCTTAAGCAGGCAGAATACAAATACGAAATAGGGATTAACAAGCTCGTTCAAAAACCCGGCAGATCCTGGTTTGAATTTGTTGATTGGGATCTTGTAAAGGGAATATTTAAGCTGGATGTGTTTTCATCGATTAAAACACATATTCAAAAAAAATTTAAAAATCCTAAGCTCAGGCAATTACTTGAGTTCCCTGTTTTATTTTTAGGAGCGCTGCCGAAAGATATACCCGCACTCTATAGTCTTATGAATTATGCAGATATAAAAGGCGGCACATGGTATCCTGAAAATGGTATGTACAGCATAGTTGATGGTATGTATACTCTTGCAAAAGAGCTGGGTGTTAAATTCAAGTTTAGTGAAAATGTCACGAATATAAATGTATCAGGGGGGGTGGCTATGGGAGTAACCTCAGAAATCATGACTGAAGGCAAGATAGAAATAAATAAATATACCAGTAATGTTGTAATTGCCAGCGCAGATTATCATTTTGTCGAGAACGAACTGATACCGCATAAATATAAAAGCTATAATGAAACATATTGGGATAAAAAAGTTTTGGCACCAGCTTGCCTCATCTATTATGTCGGATTGAATAAAAAGCTTGCAGACGTTACGCATCATTCCTTGTTTTTTGATGTAGATTTTGATAACCATGGAAAGCAAATCTATGAAACCAGGGAGTGGCCGGATGAGCCACTGTTTTATGTAAGTGCAACATCGACTACAGATGAAAAAGCCGCACCTGTGGGTTGTGAAAATTTATTTTTTTTAATACCAGTTTCATCCGGCCTGGAAGGAGATCATGAAAAATTGAGGGAAAAATATTTTGAAAAAATTGTTACAAGATTTGAAAAAAGAATTGGCGAATCTGTAAGAGATCATATTATTTACAAAAAATCTTATGGGCCCTCAGATTTCGTTAATGATTACAATGCATTCAAGGGTAATGCGTATGGTCTTGCAAATACATTAATGCAAACGGCAGTTCTTAAGCCGGCATGCAGAAGCAGGAAAATAACTAATCTTTTTTATGCAGGTCAGCTCACGGTTCCCGGTCCGGGGGTTCCGCCGTCACTAATTAGTGGTGAAATAGTAGCGAGAGAAGTTATTAAACATTTTGGCGCTTAAAATGTATTTTTATAGGGAGGCTCAGATAACAGAATAATGTAAAACTTATGATGCAGTTATTTCACGATGTAAGTATGCAGTGTAGTAAAATTACCACACAGAAATACAGCACCTCATTCTACACCGCTATAAGATTGTTGCATAAAGACCTTCGTACCCCTATTTACAATATATATGGATTCGTAAGATTTGCTGATGAAATAGTTGATACTTTCCACGATCATAACAAAGCAGAATTGCTTGAAGAGTTTAAAAAAGAAACGTACAATGCCATAACCAGGGGAATAAGCCTTAACCCTATTCTTCAAAGTTTCCAGGTTACTGTAAATAAATATGATGTTAATATACAGTTGATCGATGCATTTTTTAAGAGTATGGAGTATGACCTGGATAAAACGACTTACGATAATGCGTGTTATGCAGACTATGTATATGGAAGTGCGGAAGTTGTAGGACTTATGTGTTTGACTATATTTTGTGAAAACAATTTTTACTTGTATGAAAAATTAAAGCCTTATGCACAATCTCTGGGAGCAGCCTTTCAAAAGGTGAATTTTTTAAGAGATGTAAAGGCAGATTTTCAACAGCTTGAGCGTACTTATTTTCCTGACGTGGATTTTAGCAATTTTACCGCGGAATCAAAGAAAAATATTGAAAATGAAATTATGTCTGATTTTGCCAACGCTTATAAAGGAATAATCGAACTACCGTTAAAAGCCAGGTTTGGCGTGTATGTAGCTTACAAATATTATTTTTCCCTTTTCAAAAAAATTAAACGCACCCAACCTGCAAAGATTCTTGAACAGCGGATAAGAATCCCTAATTATTCAAAAGCACTCATTGTAGTAAGAGCAGGCTTAAAAAGCCAGCTTAATTTGATTTGATAATTCTTAACTGAAAATAGATTGATAGAAGTAATATTGGTTAATGAAAATAATGAGCAAACAGGAACCATGGAAAAGATGGAAGCTCATATAAAGGGTTTGCTGCATAGAGCATTCAGTATTTTTATTTTTAATTGCAAGGGCGAGATGCTATTGCAACAACGTGCAGTGGGCAAATATCATAATGGTGGTCTGTGGACAAATACCTGCTGCAGCCACCCCGGACCCGGAGAGGATATTTTGGCTGCCGCAAAGCGAAGACTATCTGAAGAGATGGGATTTACAACAAACCTTTCACCGGCATTTAATTTTACCTACAAGGCAACTTTCAGCAATGGGTTAACTGAATATGAATATGATCATGTCTTTACTGGTTTGTATGATGGTGATATAAAAACCAATGTGAGTGAAGTAAGCGACTATTGTTATAAGACACTTGCAGATATTGAAGCATCCTTACTTACCCATCCACAAAAATACACTGAATGGTTCAAGTTGGCTCTGCCGGAAATAAAAGCGTACCATTTAAAAAAATTTCAGTAATATTTAAAACAATTTTTGTAAATGACCTAAATTGAAATTTATAAAATCTTAATTTTGCATTGAATGCAGGTCCTTTTTTTTATACTTATTATGTTTGCCACCTTTCTGGTGATGGAGGGCATTACCTGGCTTACTCATAAGTTTGTTATGCATGGCTTTTTATGGTATTTACATGAAGATCATCATAAAAAGGGCCCGGGTTTCTTTGAGAAAAACGATGCATTTTTTCTTATTTTCTCGATACCTAGTATCCTGTGTATTTTAGTTGGCACTTTTGATAATAAGTTTTGGCTGGCAGCTATTGGCACAGGTATAGCGATGTATGGCTTGGCATATTTTATAGTTCATGATGTAATAATTCATCAAAGAATAAAGTTATTTACACGTACCGATAATATATATGTCCGCAGTATAAGATGGGCGCATAAAATGCATCATAAACATTTGGGAAAAGAAGACGGAGAGAGTTTTGGAATGTTACTAGTAGCAAAAAAATATTGGGATAAAGTAAAAGCTGATAAAAAAAGAGCATCAGAAAATAAAGCAAAGTCCGCTACTATCCTCGCTTCTAATAATTAGGTCTGTTATTTACATAGTAGACTACAAGAGCCCTACAGTATTATTTCTCATTTTATTATTGTTCAATAAATTATACCTTCAATGACTCGGGTAAATCCCACAATCTGGCTTTAGATGCAGGCTACACAATATGATTATATTTTTTTGGGTGCTGGTTGCGCTTCACTCAGCATTATTATGCGAATGATCAATTCCGGGAAATTTACAGATAAAAAAATTCTACTCATCGATAAAGAAGGTAAAACCAAAAATGACAGGACCTGGTGTTTCTGGGAAAAAGAGCCGGGGTTTTTTGAGGAAATAATATACAAAAAATGGGATCACCTGTTATTTAAAACAGATGATGATACTATTCCTTTAAAAATTAGTCCCTATCGATACAAGATGATAAGGGGTTTGGACTTTTATAATTATTGTTTTTCTTCCATTGAATTGCAGAAAAATATAGACATCATTTATGGAAACATTTCAACCGGTAAAGAAAGCGTTTCTAGAATTAAAATAAATGATGAGATCCTGGAAGTAAAAAATGAAGCTGTTATTTTCAATTCTATCTATGAGAAACTAGAAAAAGATAAAGATAAATTTTATTTATTACAGCATTTTAAAGGCTGGATTGTCGAAACTCCTACAGAGCGTTTCAATGCCGATGAGGCTGTATTAATGGATTTCAGGGTTAGCCAACAACATGGTACAACCTTCGCTTACGTTTTACCGCTATCACCAACAAAAGCTCTAATAGAATATACATTGTTTACAGAAAAAATTCTGCCACAACCGGAGTATGATAACGCCCTCAAAAACTATATAGAGAAATTTTTGAAGCTTAATAGTTACAGGATCATTGATGAGGAATTTGGAATTATCCCAATGACTAATGCTACATTTCCCCGCAAGAGAAATGGGATTTATAATATAGGTACTGCGGGTGGGCAAACGAAAGCCTCGACCGGCTACACATTTAGATTCATACAAAAACAGGCCGATTCTATAGTAAAAGAATTAGCGGCGGGGAAAAATTATTCGAAAACTAATAAAGAACATAGCCGTTTTTATTTTTACGACAGCACCTTGTTGCACATTCTTTCTAAAAAATTATTAAGCGGCAAAATTATTTTTTCCATTCTTTTTAAAAAAAATAAAGCGGAAAAAGTTCTAAAATTTCTTGACAACGAGAGCTCTATTTCAGAAGAAATAAAACTATTAAATACACTCCCAAAACGAGTATTTATCAAGGCGGGTTTTAAGGAATTTATTAAAATAATATTTTAGAACATTCGCATATGTACGACTTTAAATATTAAACTTTCCATAAACAAGGCTGTCTTACTTTAGGTTTTTCTATTTTTGTTACAGAGATAAAAAATATATGACTCACCAGGACGACCAGGAACTACTTTTAAGTTTTAAAGATCCCGTAACAAAGGAACAGGCTTTCACAAGCATTATTAAGAAATACCAGGAAAAATTATATTGGCATGTAAGAAGAATGGTTATTAATCATGAAGATGCTAATGATGTGCTGCAAAATATGTTTATTAAGGTATGGAAAGGCCTTGAGAACTTTAGGGAAGACAGCCAGCTTTATACATGGCTTTACCGAATAGCAACTAATGAATGTCTCACTTTTATAGCTCAACAAAAGAAAAGAAGTGCTGTCTCATTAAGCGATGTTGAAAATGGCTTAAGTAACCAATTGAAAAGTGACACAAATTTTGACGCAAATAAACTTGAATGGAAACTGCAGCTTGGCATTCAAAAATTACCTGAAAAACAAAGACTTGTCTTTAATCTAAGGTATTATGATGAAATGCCTTATGAAGAAATGAGCAAGGTACTTGACACAAGCGAAGGGGCCCTTAAGGCCAGCTACCATCATGCCGCCAAAAAAATTGAAGAATTTATACTTAATAATTAAACTTTTTGCTTCTAAAAAGGTCAGATAAAACGTAATGAAGAATGCACCGGAAATATTAAATGAACTTAAGGCTATATCGCCTCTGATCGCACGATTAGAGAAGGTGAATGTTTTCACCGTGCCCGAAGGATATTTTAATAAGCTGAGTGAACGAATATCCAATTTTGCAATATTCAGTTCCAGGGGTGATTCAAATTCTGACACAGCTAATGTTCAGGACGTTCCAAATGGATATTTTGAAAACTTAAGCACCAATATTTTATCAAAAGTTAAAAACCTATATTCTGAAACAACAGAGGAGGAATTGAATAAGATGTCTCCATTACTTTATTCGTTGAAGGATAAAAATGTTTATCAGGTTCCTGATGGATATTTTGACTCCTTAAGTACGAGTATTCTTTCAAAAGCCAAAAAGTTACCTTCTGAAACTTCGCAGGAAGAATTACAGGCGTTATCGCCTACACTTTATTCGCTGGTAAATGAAATTGTATTTACAGTTCCCAAAGGTTATTTTGATTCTTTAAGCACCAGTATTTTAGCAAAAATTAAGGAGCTAAATTCTGAAACAGCGGATGAAGAGTTACGCAATCTTTCTCCATTACTTTACTCGTTAAAGAATGAAAAAAATGTATTTAATGTTCCCTATGGATATTTTACAGATTTTGCAGATGATGTCATTAAAAAGGTAAGACCTGCGTCGGCCAAAATCGTGATTATGAAATCCCGGAGATCATGGCTGAGAATTGCGGCGGCAGCCGTAGTAACGGGTATAATAGCAATAAGCTCCCTGCAAATATTTAATAACTCTTCAAATCAGAATGATCCTAAAACAACAACAATAGCTGCATCGGCTACCATCCCTGATTATGTGAAAGAATCATTTCAATTCAAAACAGAGGCGCAAGTGGATGCAGGTATCGCAAAATTGAGTGACGATGAAATCATAAAATACCTTGAGAAAAACGGTAATGTCATGGATAATGAACTTCTTTTAAAAAATACCGATGTAAGCGAACTACCTGACCAGGCTGATTACCTAAAAGATGAAAACACGCTGGAAACTTACCTTGATAAAATTGAAGGAAAGGGCAAAGCCTATTAAAAAATATCAATGAAAAAAATTATACTTATAGTATCACTTTTCTTTTCAAGTTTCACACTCCTATATGCCCAGGACGATAATGATGATCCAAGGGGGGGAAAGATACAGGCTTTGAAAATCGCCTTTATTACTCAAAAACTGGATCTTACTACAGATGAAGCACAGAAATTCTGGCCGGTTTATAACCAATATGACCAGGAGATTCGTAATATTAACAGAAGCGGTGATGTAATACAAAATGATGAACAATTGCTCAACATTCGTAAAAAATATAAACCATCCTTTGAAAAAGTAATTGGCCAGCAAAAGATCAACAAACTATTCAATGCTGAAAGAGATTTTCGGGCCGTTTTGATACAACGACTTAAAAACAGGCCATCTAACCGCATGAATAATTTACGCCGGTAATTATATTTAAATATTTCTCCAATTCATTACTTGTGTCATCCGGTTCGCGTATACAGCATTTGCCGGCTCCATTAAGAACTTCAAAGTCTTTTAATATCAAATATTTAAGCAGTTATTAATTAAATCCTTCGGGCGAATTTTATAAGGTCTAAAGGATTTTAAATATTATTCAAGGAAAGCTTGGAGAAATTAAATTTTTCTTACTTTTGTGCTTAGGTGTTTTTCATAGGTTAGCAACGGCCGGCCCTTTTTAGGGCAGGCCTTTTTTATTATTACCGGAATTTATATGTTGGGGATTTAATATCATGATAAAATAAAAATGTCCAGTTTTCTTCTTCTCCCTGCTGCCACCATTTTTTTCTCAGCTCCATGGCTTTTTCTCCATCATAGTCGTATTTAGCTTTAAACCTGTTTTTCATCTGTTGAAGTTGTGGAGCAACATCACCACCAAAGAAAATTGTTTCTTCATTTTCACGTATTTTAAATACCTGGTGAAAAGGGCTGTGCGCCCCTGTTAATTCATAATCTATATAACCATCAATTGTTCCGCTGTCGTTCGTAAACTTTATTTGAGGACTATCATTTAGCAGTATATAATCACCGGTGATATATGAAGGAAAGCCCTTTTCAAATGCATATTCCCATTCATTTTGATTTATATAATAGTCGGCATTTTCAAAACTCAATGCACTTTTATCTTTGAATGCGATTCCTCCCGAATGATCTTTGTGAAGGTGCGACATCAATACCTTAGTCACGTCAGACGGATTAATTCCATTCAATGCAAGATTTTTATGTATTTGCAACTGGTGATCCGGTTCCGAAAATCCAAGACCGGTATCCAATAACAAGATATCTTTCGATGTAACAATAGCGAAGGGCTGAATTTCTACAAGTAAACTGCCCCTGGATCTTTGCTGGAGATCATCAATATCTTTTTGGAAAGGGATAAAATTTTTTGATTGATCAACTGTAAATGACCCTTCACTAAGTGGAAATATTTTCATTTTAGAAATTAATTTTGGTTCCTTCCTGTCGCAATGTGTAATAAAATAATTTTTTGCAAAGATGCGGTAATTCATACCCAACTATGGAGATCAGCGCAGTACCATTTGCCGGTCTGCGTCAAGCCGAACAAGTATAAATACCAAAATGGTAAAGGTCAATAAAGAAGAGCCTCCGTAACTCAATAGAGGTAACGTTATTCCTATTACCGGAGCGAGCCCGATTGTCATGCAAATATTAATAGAAATATGAAAAAAGAAAATTGCGGCAAGGCTATAGGCATATACCCTGCTAAAGGTACTTCGCTGTCGCTCTGCCAAAAAAACAATTCTGAAAAGTAAAAGCATATAGAGAATTATTACAAGGCTACTCCCCCAAAAACCAAAATTTTCTCCTACTGATGTAAATATAAAATCGGTATGCTGTTCGGGTACAAAATCTCCCTGGGTTTGCGTTCCTTTTAAAAATCCTTTTCCCAAAAAACCGCCGGAGCCGATGGCAATCTTTGATTGTTTTACATTGTAATTTTCTTTTGCTTTTTTAATTTTTTTGGTATTTGCTAATTCTTTTTCTTTTTGCTCATCGAGTTTTTGGGCATCTGCATCATCATCAGGCACATAATCTACTCCAAAAGTGTTCAGGATTCTTTCTACCTGGTATGGCTGAAGTACTTGCTTGAAAATATATGGCACAGCAAACCTCTGTATACTTACGCATAAAATCCAGATGCCTATTATAATTAACAAAAGGCCTTTATCCCGTTTAATGCTTCGCCTTAAAACAAAAATTGACAGTACGGCGATAGAGGTAAGAATGATTGCCAATGTATTTTTTTCAACTAAAATCGTAGCCACTACTAATACCGCGAAAGAAAAACCTATTACGAGATATACCGCCGGCAATCCTTCACGATACATGGGAATGACAAAAGCAAAATAGACAAGAGCCAGCCCCGTTTCATTTTGTAATATTGAAAAAACAGCAGGAGTTAGTACAATTGCCGCTGCAACTAATTGTGACTTGGGATTTTCAAAATTAGTTTCAGACCGCGATAAATATTTTGCAAGCGCCAGCGCCGCAAATATCTTACAGGTTTCAACAGGCTGGAGGTTAAAAAACCCTAAAGGAATCCACGATTTTGATCCATTGATGTTTTTACCCAGCACGAAAGTCGCCATCATAAGAATAATGCCTATTACATATCCTATATTAGCAGTTGCAGTGAAGAATTTACTATCAGTAAGCAAAATGAATACGGCGACGATTGCAGAAATCCCAATGAATAATAATTGCCTGGAATAATTTTTCTTTAACCCTATAATATTTCGTAAAATATCTTCATTGTTATGATATTCCACCGAAAAGATGCAGAGTACTCCTATAGAAACAAAAATGATGTACATCCATATCATTAACCAATCAACTCCCTTCGTTATTGCTGTTGTATTACGCATTTAGTGTATAAATAGGATTATAATGAATCAGTGGCATTGGCTTTTTTCTGTTCATCTGGCAAAAGAGCTTCTGTATTTTGTTTTGTTGAATTCACATTCTTGTTGGCGGGTATACTATCGTTGGATTGCTCTTTTTGTTTGGCTTTTTTTAATTTGTCCAACGCTTCGGTATCATCTTCTTCTTCAAGACCCATAGTATCTTTCACAATCTTAATATAACCTTTCTCTGCTAAATAAGAAGCATCTTTTGCGTGTAATAATGAATCTTTATAACGTATTTCCTGGTAAATACGCGCCGGCATGAGGTTTAACTTTGCCAGTGTTTCTATTTTAGCTTTCCTTTCAGGTTCGGGAATTGAATCTTTTAGATATTGCTCTATCATCAGGCTTGCGATTGGAGCGGCGGAACTGGATCCAAATCCGGCATTTTCGCAAATAACAGCAATAGCTATTTGTGGATTTTCACGTGGTGCAAATGCTGCAAAAAATGCGTGATCTTTTTGTTTTACGCCTTTATAATAATTTTCAACAGTACCGGTTTTGCCACATACTACTATTCCGGGAACTTTAGCCGCAGCTCCTGTACCCGATTCCATAACGCCCTGCATCCCTGCATGAACGGCTTCAAAAATACTGTCAGCTATGTCAAGCGGGTGGTGTCTTAATTTAAACGAATCAAGCATTCCATACTCATCGCCTCCTTCAATAGAATCAACCATGTGTGGTGTAATAAACCAACCCTTATTGGCAAGATAAGCCATTTCGTTGGCCACTTGTATGGGCGTCACATTCACCTCGCCCTGGCCTATGCTCACAGAGCGAAACGTACAAAAATTCCAACGGTTTTCACCGTACATTTTGTTATAAGTTTTCGGCGTAGGAATAAGACCGCTTTTTTCCGATGGAATGTCGACTCCGAGTTTATGTCCAAGACCAAATGCATACATATAATTATCCCATACTTTAAGGCTGCTGTCTACAGAGCCATACACGGGATTATTAATTGTGCGCTGCATCACATTGGCAAAATATGTATTGCAGGAATGAGTAATTGCTTCTTTTAATTTAAACACCCCGGGATCAAGACAACGCATTGGCCTGCCACAACCATAAAATGCACCTGTGCATAGAAAAGTGGTTGAAGGAGTGATTACTCCTTCCTGTAAGCCAATTAACCCTTGCAGCGTTTTAAAAGTTGATCCCGGCGAGTAATATGCATTTACCGTTCTGTTGATCATAGGCAGACGCGGATCAAACAGCAACTCAGCAAAATGCCTCTTTCTTTCTGACCCGGTTAAAAGATCCGGCTTATAAGTCGGGCTGCTTACCATTGCAAGCACTCCACCTGTTCTAGGATCCAGCGCTACTATGGCCCCTATTTTATTTTCCATTAAATGCTCTCCGAGCATTTGCAGATCAATGTCCAGAGCCAAATGCATATTTTCGCCGGGAATGGCTGCAGTATCATATTTCCCTTTTTCAAGTTTCTCAGTCAGCCTGTTTTTATTATCTCTTTTCCAAAACTCTATTCCTCGCTGGCCCATCAATACTCTTTCATAACTACGTTCCAGCCCGGTTTTTCCTGCATAGTCTCCCATTTGATAACCTTCACCCTCATGTCTTTTTAAGAAATTGGAATCTACTTCAGATAAATAGCCGAGAATATTTCCGGCAGCATCAAATGGATAATCGCGTACAGGCCGTTCCTGCAAGTAGAAGGCGGGCACAAACTTGTACATGCTTTCATTAAGCCGGGCTATCTTTTTCAGCGGAAGCGAGGATTCAAATACTGATACACGGTAACTCCTGTTCTTTATAATAGCTGTAAGGATTCTTTTTTTAAATTCAGTAGTATCGATGTCCAGAATTTTACATAAAGAGGCGGTATCAAGGTTCATCGCTCTTATTTTCCCGGGTGTTACCATCAGGTCATAGATGATCGTATTTCGTAAAATTGCTTTATTCTTACGATCAAATAGTATTCCCCGGTCAGGATATACAACCTTTCGAAATTTTCCCTGCTCATCGGCCATTATTGAATACCGGGTATTTATGATCTGCAAGTTGAAAAGCTGCGCAATAATTATGATGCCCATCAAAATGAACATAAGCATAATTAAATTTTTACGGGACTGATGAAATGCAGGCACAGATAATTTGTGATTTTGAGGAAATGAGAAAGTACAACGGAAATTTATGCAAAATTAATACGTCTACACTGTATTTGTTCTAAATCTTTGTTTTCTTACAAACAATAATTCTGTTAAAAAAATTAATAACAGGCTGATAGCGGTGGAGACTAAAGTTTTAATAATAAAATAAAAATAACCACCTAGTTGTAAGGCTTGAAGAAAGAATAATAATGAATGATGAGCAAGCGTAAATATTGCAATATATGTAAAATAAGGAGTGAAGCCCATGCTCTTTATTGAAGGCTCATTATAATTACTTTCTGCTCCTTCCTGTGAGATAAGAAGATTAATTAGAAAAGGCCTCATGTATGCGATAAGTACACATGAGGCTGCATGAAGCCCGTAAGTCTTAGTAAAACAGTCAAGAACAAAACCAAGAGAAAACGCCAATATCATTACATTTTTTCTTCCCATTTTAAACGGAAGCCAAAGAATGAACAGGAAATAAATATAAGGCGTAACGAGGTGATGTAAAGGCGGTACATTATTGAGCACAAAAACTTGTACCAATATAAAAAGGCAAAAACGGACAATATATTTAACCAGGTTACTCATTTCTTTTCTTCACATTATTTAAAAGCTGGCGGGCTTCTTCTTTTTGAAGATTATTTATAATATATACGTATTGCAGGTTATAAAAATTTGCAGCGGTCTTTACTTTTATAGTGTAAGTAGAGCTGAGTTTATCATTAATAATTTCAATCACGGTTCCAATAAGAAGTCCGTAAGGAAACTTATCAGAAAATCCGCTGGTTATTACTGTATCGCCTTTGGCAACTTTTGCCACTTTGGAGATATCCTTTAAGATAACGATGTTCGTTTCTTTTTCATCCCAAACCACACTTCCGGTCTCGCCACTTTTTTTAAGCTTTGCGCTTATGTTGCTTTGACCATTAAGCAGGCTCATTACTACCGCAAAGTTTTTGCTTACATCCATTACCGTCCCCACCACGGCACTGTTAATATCTATCACACCAAGATCGGGAGTTAAGCCTTGCGCAGCGCCCCGATGTAATTGCAAGAAATTGTTTGACTGGGTAACTGAATTACCCACAACTTTTGCCTGCATATATAAATATCTTCTTTGCTCAGGTATAGTATCAACTTTCATAGTATCTACAGCAAGTTTGGTTGTGGTATCAGGCAAGTCAAAATTCTCTTTCAATTTATTATATAAAATTTCATTTGCCTTTACAAGGGAATCATTCGTTCTTTTTAATTGAAAATAATATTCAATATTGTTGTACTGCTTATTGATCCTGCCGGTAATTTCATTGGCGGCATCAGAATATACAGCATGGTGGTAACGATTGTAACTAAACAGCATGAAAAAAGAAATCCCCATCAGGAACAGGAAAAAAATAAAATTGAAATA
The DNA here is from genome assembly GCA_046593045.1 of Chitinophagaceae bacterium. Lineage (GTDB taxonomy): Bacteria > Bacteroidota > Bacteroidia > Chitinophagales > Chitinophagaceae > Ginsengibacter. The sequence continues at coordinate 30,736 of JBKJRY010000436.1, forward strand.
TATCCTGATAAAAATAAAAATATTACGCATAGGAGACTTTTCCAACCCCAATTACTACCTCTAGGTTTTGACCGGTTGATTTGAAATATACATAAATTTCTATTGTAAATTAAGCCCTTCTCACAAGGATTAAGGAGACTTTACCGCATTACGAATGGATACCGGTCATAATGTTTCAATGCAAGACCTGTTCCCCTAACCACGCTTTTAAGAGGATCATCCGCTATGTGAACCGGTAATTTTATTTTTGCGGCTAACCTTTTATCAAGGCCTCTGAGTAATGCCCCGCCCCCGGTAAGATACATTCCGCGACGATATATATCAGAGGCCAGTTCCGGTGGTGTTGTTTCCAAGGCTTTTAAAATTCCTTCTTCTATTTTGAAAATCGATTTGTCCAGTGCCTCGGCAATTTCCTGGTAGCTCACCATTATTTGCTTGGGTATACCTGTAACAAGGTCCCTGCCGTTTACAGGCATATCTTCCGGTGGGTTATCAATATCTTTCATTGCGGAACCGATCTGTATTTTTATTTGTTCTGCAGTGCGTTCACCAATAAGTAAACTATGATAGCGGCGCAAGGCTTCCATTATATCAGCGGTAAATTCATCGCCTGCTATACGTATCGACTGATCACACACAATTCCTGCAAGAGCAATAACGGTAATGCCTGTTGTTCCGCCCCCGATATCAATGATCATATTTCCCACTGGTTCTTCCACATCTATCCCTATACCTAATGCAGCCGCCATCGGTTCATGAAGTAAGTATACTTCTTTGGCTCCTGCCTGCTCTGCGCTATCACGAACCGCACGTTTTTCAACCTCGGTAATGCTGCTTGGAATGCATATCATCATGCGCCAGCTTGGAGGAAACCATGGTTTTTTAGGATAGATTTTTTTAATCATTTCCCGTATCATAAGCTCCGCGGCGTTAAAGTCGGCGATCACACCATCTTTCAGGGGCCTGACAGTTCTTATGCTCTCGTGGGTTTTTTCGTGCATCATCAATGCTTTTTTACCCACGGCTAATATATTTTTTGGATTGTTTCTATCTAATGCTACAATTGAAGGTTCATTTACAACAACAACATCATTGTGAATGATAAGGGTGTTTGCGGTTCCAAGGTCAATCGCTATTTCCTGTGTAAAAAAATTAAAAAGGCCCATTTTAGAGGATGTGATATTGAAAAATTAATAATGGATGCAAAGTTGTAGGAAATAATTCGAATTAACAACCGTAAAACGTTTCACAGTTTTCAATTTGGGATTTCGAATTTTGCAAGCTTAAAAGTCTATAATACGCGTTTATCTCTCTAATTCTAGCATTGTGAACAACGCATCATAGTTTTATCTATTATCTAAAAATAATTGCTTTGCTGCTGGTGTATTAAAGGCATTGACAATTTTATAAAAAAGATCATTCGATGAATTCGTATCCGATATCTCTCCTGTAATACATTCCCTCAAAATGTATTTGCTCAAGAATTTCTTTTGACAATTCGACAGCCTCAGTAATTGTATCGGCAAGGGATGAAACAGCGATTACCCTACCACCGTTAGTTACAATCTCACCGTCTACCTTTTTAGTACCTGCATGAAATACCGTTACACCTCCATCAGTATTCATTTGTTTAATTACCAACGGATTTGCCAGGTATCCAAAATCTATTGCAAACCCGCTTTTATACTCAAGCGGATAACCTCCGCTTACAGCCATAATTGTTGCTGCAGCCTTCTTTTCAATAATGATCTCTTCTAAATGCAATTGTTCCTTATCTGCTGCTATAAGCAATTTTACAAAATCATTTTTTAACCTGGGGAGTACTACTTCCGTCTCCGGATCTCCCATGCGGCAATTGTATTCAATTACAAAAGGTTCGTCATCTACTTTTATTAATCCAAAAAATATAAATCCTTTGTAGTCTATTTTTTCCTGCTGCAGTCCATTAATAGTTGGCTCGATGATATTTTGCTTTACTTTCTTCATGAGGCTTTCGGTTGCAAAAGGAACCGGGCTTACAGCACCCATTCCACCTGTATTGAGCCCTGTATCACCTTCCATGATTTTTTTATAATCTTTGGCTTCAGGCAGCAGCACGTAATTCTTACCGTCAGTAAGAATGAAAACACTCATTTCAATTCCGTCTAAAAATTCTTCTACAACCAGTCTCTTGCCAGCCTCTCCGAATTTGCTTTTTTGAACCATAAGCTCATACTCTCCCATTGCCTCAATATGATTGTTACAAATTACAACCCCCTTACCTCCTGCCAGTCCATCTGCCTTGATCACTACCGGAAGCTCATGATTTTTAATATATTCAAGTCCTTCCTCGTAAGTATCGGCGGAGAATTCCTTATACCCCGCGGTAGGGATGTTATGCCTTTGCATAAAGGCTTTTGCGAAAGCTTTGCTTCCTTCAAGTTTTGCACCCTCTGCTGAAGGGCCGTTTATTATTATATGACTTAATGCTTTATCTTTTTTAAAAAAATCATATATGCCATTTACCAGCGGTTCTTCAGGACCTACCAGTACAAGGTCTATCTTTTCATCAATGCATAGATTTTTAATTGAATTAAAGTCCGTGGTGGCTATTTCAACATTCTCGCCAAATTGAGATGTACCGGCATTGCCGGGAGCAGTAAATAATCCGGTACACAATTCACTTTGGCTGATCTTCCAGCAAAACGCATGTGCACGTCCACCGTTACCAATGACTAGTATTTTCAAATTAGAGAATTTTATTTTGAAGGAAAAGAAACCGCAAGTTATGGATTAAGGAATTTAATTCCTTCCCGTTTATCAATAATTAATTTGAGCTGATCCTTTTCATGGAAATTGAATCCCGCTAATTAAAATTTATCTGTACTTTACAATGCGATAAAATTAATCCAAAAGAAAAAAAATAAATATGGAAGATCAGTTAATTCCAATTGATACTGGCACAATAAAACATGGAAAGCATCCTAAAGCATTATACGTGCTTTTTCTCACTGAAATGTGGGAGAGGTTTGCTTACTACCTGATGGTCGGAATTTTACTACTTTATTTGATTGACGATAAAACCGGAGGCAAGGGACTTACGGAAAAAATGGGTGCAGACATCGTTGGAAGTTTTATCGCACTTGTTTATCTCACTCCTTTTATCGGGGGGCTGCTTGCTGACAGATATTTAGGTTATATTAAATCTATTTTCCTTGGTGGAACGTTGATGTCTCTCGGTTATTTTGGCCTAGCGCTGCCGGGAGATACAGCTATGTTTGTTTCTTTGGGATTAATAATTCTCGGTAATGGTTTTTTTAAACCTAATATTTCTACACTACTGGGAAATATTTACAACCGGGAAGACCTGAAGCCGCTTAAGGACAACGCCTATAACATTTTCTATATGGGCATAAACGTGGGAGCTTTGGTTTGCAATTTTGTGGCGGCATACTTAAGAAATCAATATGGCTGGGGATATGCTTTTGCTGCTGCCGGCGTTGGCCTTGTAATTGGAATGATTGTTTTGGCAAGTTCACTTAAGGGCGTTAGAGCTGGTGAAGTAAAAAAAGAAAAGCGAACCGAGGATATGCCAACCGGGAAAATATTTGGCTATGTTTTTCTACCTGCAATTATTGCTGCTATCATTGGCTGGCTGGTACCTTCGCAGATATTTGGAACCACTATTATGGGAAGCCAATCGAATGATGCATTTATTTTTGCATGCCTTCCTATTATCGCTTTCTATGTATCTCTTTACATAAAGGCAACCGGTCAGGATAAAAGAGGGATAGGAGCCCTCTTATTTATTTTTGCCATATCAATAATATTCTGGACAATTTATAATCAAAATTCTACAGGTCTTACACTATGGGCACAAAAGCATACAGACAGGACTGTTTCCCCAACCACAGAAAAAATTGCCGGGACTTTGGGCTTTCTTCAAACAGCGAGTGATAGCCCAAGGCTTGTAAATAAAGTTGACCAAAATTTTGTGGATATAAAAGATAACTCTCCTGCTGTTGCCTCTCTGCCAAATTATGACAGTCTTTCGGATGGAAATATTGTTGATAAGAAAACAAAAGTTATCCAGGTTATGGGCCCCGATCCCTATTTTAATAACGTACCTGAGAGCGAAAGGCCACATGGCTCTGAAAAGCTTGCGAACACAGAGCTCTTCCAATCAATAAATCCTCTTTTCATTGTTGTGCTTACTTTAATCTTTGTCCCTTTATTTGACTACCTGCGAAAACGTAATAAGGAACCCACAACTGCTTCTAAATTTGGAATGGCCTTATTTATTTCCGGCCTTTCTTCATTAGTAATGGTTTTTGCAATATTGTCCGTGCCCTCTGTTTATACAAATAAAACTTCCGCAATCTGGCTTTGGGGAACTTATTTTGTATTTACTATAAGCGAGGTATTTTTGAGTCCCATCGGGCTATCGCTGGTATCAAAGCTGGCGCCAGCAAGACTCACAGCATTACTAATGGGCGGGTGGTTTTTATCTACAGCTATAGGCGGAAAAATTGCCGGTGTCATGACCAGTTTCTGGGATGATTTTACAGATAAAAAAATATTCTTCCTCATACTTGTTATTGCAGCATTTTTCGGGGGAATATTAATTTTTAGCCGGCTGAAGTCATTAAACAGTATTGTAAAGGATAAAACAGGCTCTGCATAAATAATGCTTTTAAAATACCAGCCCTGGAAAAAATTTATCAGGGGGGGTTGCTGTCATGGATTGTACCTGAAATACAAAAGCATTTTAAATTCAACCAAACTCTTTCATTAGTTTGATCTCATTCACTGCTATACTTCCAATCTTCTTGTTTTGTTACAAAGCCAGCCACAACTGGATTTTGATGTATATATTCTAACGTTTTATCAAGCATTTCCTGATCCGTTATTTCAATTGATTTAAAGGATACGTTATCTTCTGCGTTGGCACAAAAAAATGTCCGTAGTCCCAGACTTACGAACAGCAGTACTTTTTTATTTATTGATTACCTCGGGTAGCAGTGCCTTACTTACTCTTATTTCTCAACTCTCTGACAAGGCACAAGTAGAAACTTGCGCCATTTATCCTCTTTTATATGCTTGGACTATTGTAGGTTAGCCGTGTAATGATTGGTAAGTATGAACGTGAGGAAGCCGCACCCTCTATTGATGCTGCAAAAAAAATTGCTGATGCCTTTGAAGTATCTCTTGATTATTTAGTAGGTGAAGGGCAAAACAGCAAGTTTGATAAAAAAACCTTGAAGCGCCTTCATGACCTGGAAGCCCTGGAAGATGAAAAGAAAAAAACACTCTACGATCTTATGGATACTTACATAAGGGATGCTAAGGCTCGTAAAGCTTATGCTTAAAATACAAAAGCCGCAATCCCTGCGGCTATTTAATCTTTTACTTACTGCAGGCACAAGGATTGCCAACTCACAACACCCGCCCTACACCCTTGCGCCAGGCTACTCTCCTATATGCTTGGACTAAAGTAGGGATTTTAATACACAGCAGGCTTATGCTTTGTAAGAATTTATTTACACAGGCACAAGTATGGCCAACTCACAAAACCTTTGCTACTAAACTTGCGCCAACCGTGGGCAAAGCATTTTGGTATGACACTCGATAAACTCGTGAACTTTAAAGGCAAAGTGCCCACCGAAGAAAAGATTGAAGATAAAACCAGCCTCGAACAACTAAAGCTTATCAACGAACTCGAACCGGATGATAAAGCAATGGTGTTTCGACTTATTGATACTATCGTTACCAAAAAAAAGTTTAAAGATTTTGTGGCAACTATGCAGTAATACAACAGTCCCGTGAGGGGCTTTGTTGTTTATTGATTATATTATTATTTCACCCATAAGAAAATTAGTCCTGTAGCTGTTTATATCAGGTATTTCTTGTTCTTCATTACTAACATTTTTGTCGAACACCATGTTAATTGGGTATACTCCTTCTACGGAGTTTTTTAAAGCTGTTTTATTATCTTCATTTTTTAATTTACAAATAAAGTAATGAGCATTTTCACCTCTTACTTTAATATTGTTTTCTATAAATAATAAAAATTGATCTTTAGTTTCTTTAATAATAAGTGCCTCAACAGCTGACTCTGTTCCGGATTCCCAAGGTTCAAGTATGTTTACTTTATACTTCATATTATCTACCTGTATTTTTTAATTCTTCAACTTTTATAACTTTAGCTGGGATATTTCCAACAGCTTTTCTTTCTAACCCTCCTCCTGGCATTTTATTAGCCGCTTCAACTTTTGTAGCCTTTGAAAAACTTCCTTTAGGAACCTCCATAGTGGCTTTTATTTCCGGAGTTTGTGGCAATGCAAGTCTTTGCCTTACTTTCTTTGCATCACTACCAATTGCATCACTTACATGATGTGTACCTTCACGTCCACCTCTTATCAAACCCTCTTTTTCAGTTGCTTTTAATTCGTCTTTAGACATTGCTCTTTGAACTACTTCAACAGCAGTTTTTTCTTCCATTTTTACAATAGTCTTGGCAGCAGTTCCTTCAAGCTTACCTCCAGGAAACAAAGAAATTCCCAACTCTGTTAAAGAGTTTATTCTTGGTTTTTGTTCTGTAAAATTGCTTTCATTACTCTTACCAGTTGCGAATTCTACTGCATTAACTACAGGATTCAGGTTATTATTAATCCATTCTCCAGTTCTGTACAAACCATCGGACACATTATCATATATAAGCCTCATAAATTCTAAAGCTTCCAGTCCTTCTAATTCGACATGGGATGTAACCTTATTTTCAGAAAATGCATAAGGAGAATTATATTCGTAATCCTCGGACAAAGGGTCTATTTCTATAAACCTTCCTATCTGGGGATCATGGTTGCGCCACTTGAAGCTGTAATAATTTATTCCTAAATCATCATCAAACTTTTGTCCCTGGAATGTCTTGTCTTTATTAGATTGAATGCCTGCACTCTTACTACTTATCCCTGCCATTGTCAAGCCGAACGGATAATAATAAGATGCCATTTTCTGAAAAAAAATTTTAGTTTCCTAAGTACCCTGCCAAAGAAAAAATATTTTTTTCAGTGCCATCCCTTTAGGAAAAAGTAAATTTTTATAACGCCTGCCAGCCATCAAAGAACTTTCATAAAGTTAAGGCAATATGCTTTTTAATTTACAAATTATAAATGCCTGGCAAGGTGGACTTCCTACTATAAAGTTTATCCCGATAATAAATGCACCAGCACCAGAAAAAAAGTCAATAAGATTACCAGGATCAATGGTGTCTTATTACCCGGTTTGTTACATTCTAATTTCATTCCTAAAAAACTCAGTTTTATTGTTTCGTGGCTGTTCATATTATTTGTTTATGCAGAGGTAAATAAAATTTAAAAACTTTCATTCTGGTTTTGTATAAAGTGTTACTGTGCAGCAACACTATTTCACAAAATTATTTTAACCGTTTCTGCTTTTAAAGGACAGATGTAAAAACAGCCCTTTGTAAGCCTTGCTGGTAAAGGGTTTCAAACAACTTATGGTAGATATGTCCTTTCTGTTTTTCTAAGGGTGCTTGCATGGCGCAAAAAATATACATGATAGCCCAGCTTACACTTCTGCACATAAAACTTTTTACGGGCTATCGTTTATGTTTTTTGTGCAAGCCAAAGCCGCCATAGTAATCTTTAAATTATAAAGATGTTGCGGCGGCTGCGGCAGCATTAGAAGCCCGCTCGTTGGGCTTTGTAATGCTGCTTAATCAATATAAAATAATAAACGGCGAAGCCACCACGCTGCCGCAGGCTATGCCACTGCCCGACTGTAAGAAGGTGGCAAAACAGATTCATGCTTTAGCATACCGCTTGGGGAAGCGTTGGCAGAGGCGGCTGCGGGACAAAAAATAATTGTGCGTTAGGGCAGATGGGCAGGGATTATTTTTTGTGCCGCTGTGCGCTGGTGGCTACTTACACATAATGTTCATTATAGGATCCGCCGTTGAGGATGCGCCTTAGCGCATAAGCGTGGGTTGGCGGATGCGAAGCGAACCTATAATGCCACATTATGTTAATGTAGCTTCAGGCAGTTTTTTTTGGCGTGGCTTTTTGTTCTCGTGCGGTGGGTGCAGCTCTTGGATTTTTTTTATTTATCAGCTTTGAGCCAGGCTAAAAAAATACATGTGCTGCAAGAGAGTTGGCTACAAAAACCATGACATAAAAACTGACTGCACCAGCGAAGGGCAACAAGGGCGAGGGCTTACGTGTGTGGGCTTGTTGCAGCCGCCTTGTGGGTGGGGTTAGAGATCATCGGGTTTAAAACCGATTCGTTTCCTTGGTTCTTTGGGTGGATTTAGCAACTGTTTCAAAGCCTCAAAAATCATTTGTATATTTTCATCATGGCTGGTTACTTTGTTTTCCAACTGCTCCAGTTTCAATAAAATATCCTTGTCGGTTAAAAGCATTTCTTTCATCTTCGTAAATATTCTTACGATCTGTATATTCACTTCTATGGCCCGGTCGCTGTTCAATACACTGGCCAGCATTACGGCTCCGTGCTCTGTAAAAACATATGGCAGGTTCGGTGAGTATTTCAAGGTTTTAAGGTGGTCGCAATTTGCGACTACCTCGTCTTTTTCTTCCTGCGTAAGCTGGAACATAAAGTCCTCCGGGAACCTTTTCACATTTCTTTTTACTTGTTCATTTAAACGCTTTGTAGGCACACCGTAGAGGTTTGCAATGTCTTTATCTATCATCACTTTTTTATCCCGTATCAATAATATTTTATCAATGATTGTTTCATCAGGGATAATCATTTTCTTTACTGCCTTTGCCATATTTCCTATTTTAATTTTATAAATATAAACCCTTACAAGGGATGATATTTTGTGATGTCGCTTTCCAGTTCATCAATATTATTTGCCTTGTATTCTTCGGTAGAGCTTACATATTTATGCCCGGATAAGTATTGTACTTTTCTTAAATCATATTGCTTTAACCAGGCTGTAATTACCGATGCCCTTATCTGGTCAAAGTTTTTTATCCTGCTACCTGTCCCGCCATTTGCGGGATTTATTTTTCTAAGCTGTGCCAGCATCGACTGTGTAATGCCGTAGAAGTTTCCGCCGCCGTTCCATTGCAAAAAAACTTTACTGCTGCCTTCATTCTTAGGTAAAAACTCTGGACGTATTTCATGGATGTAGTCCATGAGTTCGTACACCTGCTGGCTTTCCAGTTTCATGTTTCTTGCTGCCGTTCTTCGCTGGCTGTGGATGGTTATTTTTCCTTCCCGTAATTGCAGGTCATGTAAGTTTAAAGCCGCAACTTCTTCCACCCTCAAGCCCTGGTAAATCAAAAGGCTCAGGATCACTTTGTTTCTCTTCCGGGATAAAATATTTTTATGTTGCGGTGGCAGTATCTTTCCTTCCTCTGCTGTAATCATTGTTGGGTATAGGTTGTAGAGCTTGTGCAGTTCTTCCACACTTAAAATATCATGATACACTTTTCTTTTGATGCCCTGTACTTTTATATGTGCTACCGGGTTCTCTTTTACTTCTCCTTCCGTAATCAGGAACTGGTAATATTTTCTGATGTGGCCAAGGTAGTTGGCGATTGTCTTTTGGCTGGCTCCGTGTTTGCTCGTTTTATTGATGAACATTAAAGCGTCCTGGTAACAGATTTCTGAGAGCTCTGTTATGTTTTCACCCTGCGCCCAGCGGCTAAAGTATTGCACTATTTTTACCGTGGTTTCTATTGTCGCAGGACTGTATTTTTTTAATAATAACCATTCTTTGAACTTGCTATAATCCACCGTTTCATTTGTCGAAGATGGGATTTGACTTTTATAATTTTTCATGTTCGTTTGTATTTTCATTCTCCAAAAAGTGTGTATAGATCTGTGTACTTTCTAATGATGTGTGTCCTAAAAATTCTTTTATCCGTTCGAGCTTCATGCCGTTCTGCAAAAGATGTGTGGCTATGCTGTGGCGTAAAGTATGCAGGTGTATATCCTTCTGCATCAGTGCTGTATTGGCTGTAAAAGTTATCAGTTGCTTTAATCGTATCAGCATCATCGTGCCTCCCAACCGCTTGCCGCTTTGCGATACAAAAAATGCCTCGTTCTTGTCGTTGCAGAAGTAAGGCCGTGCATCGTATAAATAATTTTGCAGGTGCTGCAAGCCTTGCTTTGTTACCGGTATCATTCTCTGTTTGTAACCCTTTCCTTTCTTTACATGCAGTACATTCTTTTCAAAAATGATGTCGCCTGTGTTCATGTGTACGGCTTCGTTTCGGCGCAGACCGCAACTGTAAAAAACGGTGAGCATGGCTTTGTCTCTTAGTTGCATGGCTTCGTAATAAAAAATGCCTTTATCGTTTTTCTTTTGTTCATATGCCTGGCTGGTGACTGCAAAAATTTGTTTGATTTCTGTTTGTGTAAGGATGTCCGTTACTTCGCTGTTATCTTCTTCCATTATGATGTCCAGCTTTGGTAGTTGCAGCCTGCCGCATTGCCGCAGGTAATCAGTGAACTTGTGCAGGGCTTGCAGGTGTTTGTTTAAATAAGCTGCACTCAGTCCACCCGATTTTCTTTTGTTGCCCCGGTCTTTTAGTTTGTAATAATGTTCTTTGATCAGGTCATTGTCTATTTGCCACAACCCTGCAAAGCTTTTGCTTTCTGCATAAAATAAAAACTCCTGTATGTAATTGGGCAACTGGTAAACAGTCTGCTCGCTATAGCCCAGGGTTTGCAGCCATTCTTTAAAGGCGGCAATAATATAGCGGTACGCTTCGCTGTGCAGCGTTAGTGTTTTCATGACGTTGTTTTTTGTTGCTGTATATGTTTCTAAACTTCTGTGGGCTGCGGCTCTAACGCTTTGATTTCTTTGCGTTTTCTTAGCCCAGTTTTACTTTGGGCTGCTTGTGGGCTGTTGGGCTGCTGCAGGTTTTTTATTTTATCCAGTGCCTCGTCTAATGCAGTGCCGATACTGCTTTGCAGTCGTTCGTATTCTTCCCGTGCCACTATTTCATAATGATGTGCTGCATTGTTTCTGCTCTCTGTTTTTCTTATCAACCCTGCTTCCATTAAAGCCGTGTGGTAACGCTTTACACTGCTGATGGGTATCCTCAACTGGCTGCGGATAGAACTGTTTGTAAAGCTGCTTAAACTGTTTTTAATAAGATGTGCTTTCAGTTCTTCAAAATAATTTCTTGTCGCCCCGTTTAGTTCATCGGATTTTCTTAATAGTATTTCTTTCATCAGCCCGTTGGCTTCTTCTATATCTTCAATAGTGGTTTCAATAAATATTTCCCCGGTGGCTTCATCTACTTTCTGCTCCCGTTCGTATTGCTTAAAAAAACTGATCACTTCTATAAACGCCAGGTAATGGGCATTGCTTCTCCGTTGTTTAAAAACTTCCTTCGGTATCTGCAAAAATTCTGCATAAGGATTAATGACGGTGATGGGTTGCAATATTCTTTGCACGTTCTGTAATAACTGTTGGGCCTGGGTTTCATCGGTTGTGTTTATTTTGCCTGCACTTATTTTTCTCTGGTAATCCATGATCCGTTCGTCCTGCTCCGGGCTCTCGTCTAAGTAAATTAAAAAGCAGCGGTTCGCATTGTCTTCATACAAGCTTTCCTTGGTGGTGCAGCCTGCAATGCATACCGGGCCATTTACTTTTAAGTGTATCGTTTTGGTGTTGCCGTTCCTGTCCTTTGCTGTTATGGTTTTGCTGATGCGTTGTTTGCTTTGCAACTCTCTCAATGGATAAAGCGCTGCCAGTATGCCGTCCAGGTCTTCTATTAAAATAAGTTTATGGCCAAGTTCGGCTTTGTCAAAATAATAAAATGCATTCTCAGTAAGGGCTGTTATTTCTATTTTATCTTCTTCGGGAATGAGGTCGCCGACTTTCTCCTGCAGGTGGCTCTTACCCGTACCACTGCTGCCCATGCTTATGATGTGCAAAGGCTTTGCGGTTTTTCTGCTGGTGTAAATCAGCCACATAATAAGTCTGTTTAGTTCTTCGCCAACCATGCCGCTTTTGCCTATGAGTTCGTTGGTTGCCTGTAACAGGTTTTTATTTTGTAAAAATGCTATGGCTGCTTTTTTCTCTGCTTCGCTTAGTGGTTTGATGATCTTGTTTTGTTCCTGCTGCTGGTTCTCTATTTGTTGCAGCCTGTAGCTTTCCAGTTCGGCGGTTATATCGCTTAAGTCTCTGCTCACCTGTGTTACACCTACTTCAAGCCTGTCTGCAATCAACCTGGACAGTTTTTCTACTTGTGTAATGCTGTATAAATCTAAATTCTGCCGTATCGCCAATGCTGCTATATCCGGGTTGTTCAGGTAGTGCTGGAACTTGCGGTTTACGACTTCTATTTTTATTGTTACTCTTAACCTGTCCAGGCCTTCTAATCTTATCCCGCCTAAAATGGTGTAGGTGATTTCTTCGGTTGGGTAGGTGATGGATTCGGGGTTGGTGAAGTTTATTTTTTGTTGCATAAAATTTATTTTTTGAACCGTTTAAGGTTCAAAGGTAGCGGATGCAATTCAACCAACAAAACTTATACAATTTCTTTCTATCGGATAAGGTTTATAAATTTGCCTATAACTATCATTTAGCGGTAGTTCTGACTTTTAAAAGGTTCAACTATGGCAAAGGCAACATTTGGTAAAAAACTAAGAGAGTGCAGGGATGATAAAGAGTTATCTCAACAGGAACTTGCGAAGATTTTAAAAACTTCACATTCTGTTATTGGCCGTTATGAAAGGGATGAGATGAGCCCTTCTATTGAAGCGGTAAGAAAGATTGCTGGCATACTCGACACCACCGTAGGTTATTTATTGGGTGAGAGCAACGAAGGAAAAACGCTGAAAGATACTGCGATGCTTAAAAGACTTAATGATATTTCCGCCCTGCCCGATAAAGACAAGGAACATATTCTTTATACTATTGATGGACTTATTAAATCGGCAAAGTTGCAGGCTCTGTAAACATTATTTTTTTAGTGGCGGCGGTGAGACTGGCGCAGGCATACTAGAAAAGGGATCTGGGAATGAACAGCTATCAAGTTCTAAAATTGTACTACCTGTAAAAACATAACACGCTTTAATTTCATCACCACATTTCTCAATCTGTCTATTTTTATATTTACTTTCTATAAATGTAGTATGTAATAAATCTTCCGTGCCAGTAAACACAAAAAAAGTGTTGTTACTAATCTCGTATGTAAATGAAGGTGCAAGACTTTTGACTGCAAAATAGCCCAGCCCTCTACAAGTTAAATATATAAATGTTTCGTTAGGCTCCTTCTTGTTTATAGAAACTTCAATAACACTATTTGCAATAGCATATTTTTTTATAAAGTCTATCGAAATTTTTTCTAAATCTTTGCCCACATGCATGCTGTCAGTTGTAGCAAATAATCCAATTTTACTTTTATCTTTTGTATGTGTTTGATTACAAGAAACAAATAGACATAAAAATATTATTCCATATTTTATAGGCCAGAATTTAAAAATTGCCATACTTACTTCGATTTTGCTTAATAATATTTTTCAAACCGCTATAAAGTTGTTTTGTGGGAATTTTCAAAAATTGAGCTGACTGAACGTCTTCATATTGATACTTTCCATTTGCGTTTGGTTTCCAACTTCCAAAAAATCCGTAGATATTATTGGTGCCTATTGTAATGAAAGGAACATTTGGTGTCTCTTTCGAAAATTTATAAATATCACTAGGACTTGGATTATCATCGCCCCAAGCTTTTCCTTTATAAAGTGAAAGATGTGTATGAAGGGAAGCGGAAAATGTTCTGTCTTTTCCCGTAACTGGATCATGGATTTTATTTCCTTTAAAATCGTAACCTAAACTTTTTGTTTCAGATGTTGATAAGTCGTTTTTGTAATCAGGCAAGTATAATGTTTGATCCCCTACATAAACCGCCATAGCTTCTTTTGACAATCCTACCGTCTTCATTCTGTCATAAGCATCATTTTCATTATTAAACAAAATACTTCCGTCCTTTCTATAATCAACCTTACTGCCTCTATCTGAAGTTTCCGTTTTAGTAGCACCAACATATGTTCCTCTATCTCCTAAATCTTCTTGCTTTTTTACGTTTGGATCAAACTGCATCATCCCTTTTTTATCCTTAAACCAGTCTTTGGCTTCTTGGCCGTCAGGATCTATAAGATTAATCGGATTATTTTCAACAAAATTAAATGGTGTCAACGAAGAGAACTTATCAGCCATTGGATCCATTTGCCACCATCTCCCCAATTGCGGGTCGTGCATCCTGGCTCCATAATCATAACTCTCTAACCCGCTGCCGTCACTAAATTCCTTTGACTGCAACTCCTTACCGTTGTACTTATACCTATTCTCCAAACTCCCCGCCGCCTTACTACTTATCCCTGCCATTGTCAAGCCGAAGGGATAATAATGTGTCTCCTCCAAAAGCGGCCCTCTTATATGCGTTACCTGTAAATTATCAAAGAACACATCAATGTTAGGCGTTTCATTACTAACATACACATAAAGGTAGCCACTTTTCTCTAATGGTAATTTCGTCCTTATGTGAGTAGTAAACGTATTGCTTGCTCCAACCTGCTCAAATGAGCTGCTGTTGCTTACATACTTAAATTGTTCATCAAAAAGCATCCAGTTAACAAATGCTTTCGGCCTGGAAGCATTGTATCCGCTTTGGCTGCTCAAAAAACCGGTAATGGCTGGCGATAAAACTCCGCTACTGCTCAATTGGGCGGTAGTCCCATGATTGCCGGCCACGCTGCCTACGCCAGTATTCAAAATGTTAAGAAGGTTAGATAGAGGACTACCTGGTGTACCTGGGGTATTGCCACTATTCCACCAACTGTTCGCCCGAATACTAAATGAATCTCCTGCCATCACTTTTAAAACAATGCCCGTACCGATCTTAAATCCGGCACTGCTGAGTTTTTGAATGTAATCGTTCGGATTGGTGTAAGGATCGGCAGGATATCCTGGAACCGTACTCTTATTTACCCTGCCGGAGTCAACTCCACTGTAGAACATTCTCTCCGTTGGAAGCTGAGTTGTAACTTGCCGTATGATTTAGCTGAGTTTAGTAACTTTTGTTATAAAGGCAATTTTAGAGTGCGGGTAACCTGGGGCAATTAAATTGGTAAGTCTGACAAAGGCAGAAGAGTTCAGCAGCAACCGGTTTTTTTTCATCCGGGTTGCAGTAGCAAAAAAATATTTTTAAACTTTATTATGTCGTTCATTAAAAAACTCCTTTCTTCAACATACGCTCTCCGGATAAAATTTTCAAAAATCACAGGCATGGGAATTACAATTGCAGAAAATACAAACAATATAAAAGCTCCTGCTAATTTTTATTTTTTAAAAGCAATTACGAACTCAGGGAAAGAAATTTCATTTGAAAAATTTCGAGGTCAGAAAGTTTTAATTGTCAATCTTGCAAGCCGATGCGGCTATACGCCTCAGTATGCGGAGCTCGAAAAATTGCATAAGCAAAATAACAACATCACGATCATTGGTTTTCCTTCAAATGACTTCGGTGCACAGGAACCTGGCAGTGATGAAGAGATCGCTGAATTTTGCAAAGTGAATTATGGTGTTACATTTCAGCTTTTTAAAAAAGCTAATGTGACAGGAAATAATAAACAACCTGTTTATAGTTGGCTAACCGATGAAGATAAAAACGGCTGGAATAATAAGGTGCCACAGTGGAATTTTTATAAATATATTGTAGATGAAAATGGAAACCTTTCTAAAATGTATTCTTCATCTGTTTCGCCTGGGGACCTGATCCTGTAATACACCTTTTGAGAAGCTCAGCATTTTGTAAAGCTAATTTAAGGTTCTGTAGCGTGGGCCGGTATACATCGGTTGAATTAAATTTGAAACTCAGGCAATAAAGATTACAACAAAAAACAGGATTCAAATTATACCTCTTGTAAACAATTTAATACATCTTTATTTCCCAATTTCAGAAAATTAATATTTGTTCGGACTTTTGATATTACATTGAGGTCTCAAGCCGACCCTTCATTAAGTCTAAAACTTTAATCCATGTTGTTGATTATTTTAAATGTAATTTTTTGCCTGGCTTTTATTGGCTTCGCATACGTAAATTTCAATGATAAAGATGCCTGGCTTTGGGTAAGTATCTACATGGTGGCAGCTACTGGCTGTGGCCTCGCGGTATTTCAGCAGTTTTATCCTGTAGCGTACCTCGTGGCTATAGCCTTTTACCTGGTCTATGCGCTGTATTTATTTTTTGCCAGGGATGGTGTCTGGGACTGGGTAACCAAGTACAAAAGGGAAAGCATCGTGGAGAGCATGCAGGCAACCAAGCCCTATATTGAAAAGACGAGAGAATTTTTCGGCCTGCTTATTATCAGCGGCGCGTTGGCAATAAATTATTTCGCGGCTTCATAATTCTGATATGGAAAACGGGTATATATATGACGTTACGGCTTTGCGGTCAATGCTGGCAACCATTATTCAGCAATATGCTACACCGGAACAGTATGCCTGGCTTGAGGGGAAAGCAGCCATTCACCCGACAGATGCAACGCAATTAGCAATCACCTTAACGGCTATTCCACGAAAAACAAATAAAACGACCCTACAAATAAATAAAGAGCAGTTGGAGCACATTTCATATATACTCCCAGGCTTTACGATCAATGGATGGACCTTGTCAAGATTATGCAGGATATGGTGGCTGATGCAAGTGACTGCTGAAAAAGAAAATTACCATGCTACGATAGAAAGTCTCTTCACCAATGCAGAGATGAATGAGCTGGCGGATATGTACGCTGCGATGCCCGTGTTAGCTTATGCCGCTACGTGGGAGCAGCGTTGCACTGAGGGGATACGAAGTAACATTGGTATAGTACTGGAAGCCATCATGTACGAAAACCCTTACCCGGCAATTTACCTGGCGGAAGCGGCCTGGAACCAATTGGTGCTGAAAGCTTTTTTTACCGATAAAGATATAAACCGGATCACAGGGCTGGATGAAAGGGCCAATGCGCGATTAGCTTCCACGCTTATTGATTATGCCCACGAACGGATGGCCGCCAGGCGCACCGTACATCCCCAACTTTGGAGATTGGTGGCAAGGTTTATTGATGAAACTAACTTCACTGACATTCAAAATCTATTTGCCTCGGATAACGTTACTGACCGAAACGCAGCAGTCCTCGCCTGCAGTGATAGTAGTTTTCCCCCCGCCAAAGATTTACTGGAAACAGTTCCACATCTTAAAAACGAGATAATTGAACGAAAGTTGACCTGGCAGAATCTAAATTAATATTTGGGGTTTATTTTATTACTTAACGGTGTGCCAGGAATATTTAAAAAATTCCCAGGCACCCTTTTCAATAAAGTAGTGCAAACGTTTGTGTTCATGAATAAATATATACATAATGTAAAATCATTATCTTGGAAAATAATAAGGTATACAAATTACCAAACGTAATGCTACAAACAGAAAAGCACTTGATGCAACTTGCCGCCAATGGGGACGAAAAAGCATTTACAAAACTGTTTTATATATACAAGCATAAGCTATATAATTTTACATTACGAATCACAGAATCGCCGGAAATCGCCCAGGACATGGTTCAGGATGTATTCCTGAAAATGTGGAAAGACAGAAGTACCTTAAATTGTATTGAGAATTTCGGTGGGTTTATTTTTAAGATGGCGCAAAACCGCGCTGTCAACGCCTTTAAGCGCATGGCTACCGAAACACTTATATTGTCAAAGCTCCAAAAGGAGATCAGTGCTTATGAAGATGAGGCCAGCAACGATTTAGAAAACAAAGAGATACAACAATATTTTCATAGGGCGGTTAATACCCTCACTTCTCAACAAAGTTTAGTTTACAAATTAAGCAGGGAAGAAGGGATGAAGCATAATGAAATTGCCCAGTTATTAAACATATCTCCCCATACAGTAAAAAATCATATCTCACTTGCGCTGCGAACCATAGGAGAGTATATGCAAAAGAACTTAAAAGCTGAATATCTTACCATTTTTATATTGTTGGCATTTGTGCAGTAAGCAAGGCTAATAATATAAAATCTCTACACCTTTCCGAATTATATTTCACTTCCCTCAAAAATAAATTGATTTTAACTAGTCCTAAAATCATTCCTGTTTGTCTATTAATCCTATACCCTGTTTCCGGTGAAGAAATATTTATAAGGTCAACACAACCTAACTACTTATGTCCACAGAAAGAATCGAATATCTTGTTGAATTATTCTTCAGTAATAATATTACCGAAAGACAGAAAGAAGAACTCTCCACATGGGTATCCACTCTAGACGATAGTCAAATACAAACTTTGCTGGAAAAAGCCTGGCAAAATCATGTTCCTGATACAAGAATACCTGAAGATATCTCTGAAAAAATAATTTCCACTTTTATAGAAGAGAAAAGCCGGAAACGCGAAAAGAAAGCTAAGGCTCCAGTAATAAAACTTCGGCCTCCGAATAGCTGGTGGAAAGTTGCCGGGGTAGCAGCATGCTTATGCGCTATGATTATAGCAATACTGGTTATACAGGGACGACCTAAAAAAATAGCATTGGTAAAGGCTTTACCTGGCAAAGCAGTGTCGGACGACGTAAAGCCGGGCGGACATACAGCCGTGCTAACATTAGCTGATGGAACCCGGATTTTGTTGGATAGTACCTCCAATGGGTTTGTTTCCATGCAGGGGAATACCAAAGTAATGAAACAACAAGGTGGGGTAATTGCATACAACAAAGAAAATTCAGGACGAACTGAATTATCCTATAATACAATGTCTACGCCTGCGGGTGGTATGTATCAATTGATCTTATCAGATGGTACCAAGGCCTGGCTTAATGCTTCCTCGTCCATACATTTTCCAATTGAATTTACTACTAAAGAAAGACGTGTTTCTATTACAGGAGAGGTTTATTTTGAAGTAGCAAAAAATGCCGGTAAGCCATTTATTGTAACGGTAAATAAGCTTGCCGAGGTAAAAGTATTGGGCACTCATTTCAATTTGAACGCATATGATAATGAAAATGAAATTAAAACAACGTTGCTTGAGGGGTCTATTAGCATTTCCAAGGGTACTAATTCCGAAACTTTAACTGCCGGCCAGCAGGCTCAAATAAATAAAAATGGCAGCATTAAAAAGCTTAATGACGTTGACCTGGAGGAAGCTGTAGCGTGGAAAAATGGCAAATTTATTTTCAATGGAACGGAACTCCAGGAAGTGTTAAGACAGGCGGCAAGATGGTATAATCTTGAGGTGGTATATGAAGGGAAAATACCTGATGACAAATTTTCCGGGCAGGTATCCAGATCGGTATCCTTATCAAATTTGCTAAAATGGATGCAATGGAGTGAGGTATATTTTAAACTGGAAGGCAGGAAATTAATAATCAAACAATAATAAGGCTAACATTATAATTTAATTTTTTTAATAGCAAATACAAACGGAAGTGCTGAAGACACTTCCGCTAAAGTAAGCTTACAAACTTTACAATTTATTCAAACTGGTCGTTAATAAACTAAAAACAAAACTATGCAAAAAAGGAACATTTTTAAACTACATAACACACGGTTTCTCAAAAAGCTGCTAATTATGAAATTGATGACTTTATTTTTAACCGTACTGCTTTTACAGGCTCACGCCGGAAGCTATTCTCAAAAGGTAACTTTTTCTTTAAAGAATGCTTCGGTAGAAAAGGCTTTTAAAGAAATACAGAAGCAAACCGATTACCGGTTTTTTTACAACGAAAAACTTATAAAAGATGCCAGGAAAATTACCCTTGCAGTAAAAGACATTCCGGTTGATGCTGTTTTACAACTCCTTTTTAAGGAACAACCATTTAGCTATGCTTTAGATGAAAAACAGATTGTAATTAAAGCCAGGGAAGTGATACCTGTTGAAAACGTGGTTGCGATGGCACCCCCGGTAATAGAAGTGGAAGGGAAAATTTTGGATGCCCAGGGAAAAGCTTTACCCGGTGCCACAGTACAATTAAAAGGTACAGAGATAAGGGCGGTTGCGGACGAGAACGGGCAGTTTCGCCTGCAATCTGCAGCCAGTCGTGGAGTACTGGTGGTTACTTTTGTTGGTTATGAAACCAGGGAAGTTTCATTTACCAACAGTGGACCCATCTCTATTGTTTTAGCGCTGAAAGAGGTAAGGGGTGAAGAAGTAGTTGTAGTAGGATACGGTAGTGCACGCAAGAAAGATGTTACGGGTGCCGTATCAAGTATTTCATCGAAAGACTTTACACAAGGGCTTGTGACAAATCCAATGGATCAGATCCAGGGTAAGGTACCTGGCCTAGTTATAACTAAAATAGATGGCGACCCTAATTCACCTGTGGTGATCCGGTTAAGAGGTCAAACATCTCTGGCAGGTGGACAAAGCCCGTTAGTTGTGGTTGATGGAGTTATACTGGACGATATTAACCAGGTTTCGAATATTCCTCCCGGCGATATTCTTTCCTATGATGTGCTAAAAGATGCATCTGCTACTTCTATTTATGGTTCAAGAGGTGCTAATGGCGTTATTATTATCAATACAAGAAAAGGTCGCGGTGGTCGTATGCAGGTTGATTATTCCGGCTATGTATCTTACTCGAAAGTAGCAAAAACACCCACCCTGTTAAGTACTCCCGAGTTCCTGACAGAAGCCACCAAACTCGGCCAGGATCCTGCACAACTGGAGCAGGCTAATAGCAGCCCGGGTACAACAAATGATTGGGTTGGAGCCATTCTGCGTAAAGGGTTTGCACATAATCATACTTTAGGCGTTACTGGAGGAACAGAAAAATTCAATTACCGTGGATCAGTGACTTACTTAAACCAGGAGGGTATAGTAATTAATACAGGCAAAGAACAGATAGGTTTACGTTTTAATGCCGAGCAAAAAGCATTAAATGATAGGCTTAGTATTCGGGTAGGTATTGTCAATACTTCTACTGATAGAGACCTCGTTAACAGGAATATTTTTAATTATGCATACGTGATGCCGCCATATATCCGGATTAAACTGGCAGATGGTACCGATAATCCGGTGTACCAATACAATTACCAGAACCCGGTATTGCTGCAAAATATGGTAACCAACAAAGCGAAGGAACACTTAACCCAGGAATATGGAACTGTAAATTATAACCTACTTCATGACCTTACCGTTGGAGTTACAGGGTCACTCACACAGTTCAATACCCAAGGAGATTATTATTTGCCGGTTATACCAGGATGGAATAACCTAAATAGTGCTTCAAAATCCTCTTCCAACAGGAATTCCAAAAAGGGTGATATGCATATTAACTACCAGACAAACTTTGGCAAAAATAATATTACCGCAACGGGTGTTTATGAATATAATTATTATTCCTTTGATGCTTATAGTGCATCGGGCAGAGGATACGTTGTTGATGCAAATGGGGACAATTCATTGCAGAATGGCAACTCAAGTCTGAATGCTATAAATTCTTATAAAGAAGAATATAAAATTATTTCATTCCTGGGTAGGTTAACGTACAATTACGATTCAAAATATTATCTCACGGCCAGTTTCAGGAGAGATGGTTCTTCTAAGTTTGGAGCAAATCACAGGTGGGGTAATTTCCCGGCTATATCGGCGGCATGGCGTTTAAAGAGCGAAAGTTTCCTGGCGGATGTAAGCTGGATTGATGAATTAAAAATAAATGCAGGATATGGAGTGGTGGGCAACCAGGATGCTATTGGTGCTTACAATACACTTACAACTTTGAGCAGTGGTGGTGTTACATACGATCCTACCAACACAAGCAATCCTTTTCCTGTAGGTTTTTCACCAAATCAAAATCCTAATCCAGACTTGGTTTGGGAAGAAAGACACGGAAAGAACATTGGTTTTGAATTTGCAATATTTAAGAATCGCATTACAGGATCATTAAGTGCATTTAATGATGAAACCAGGCACTTGTTATACAATTATGCAGTGCAGGTACCTCCCAATTTTGTAGGCAGTGTATTGGCAAATGTGGGAAGCCTTACCAATAAGGGGGTAGAATTGCAACTTAATGCTGAAATCGTTCGGTCGAATAACGTGGCCTGGTCTTTAGGTGGGCAAATCACTACTATCAATACCAAAATAACCAGCCTTTCCGGAACATGGAACGGGCAAAAATTATCCACAGATAATATACCTGTTGGTTCTGCCAGCGGCCGGGGACTAAGTAGTAACCCTATCACTTTTTTAATTGTTGGTAAATCTCCTTATACTTTTTACCTGCCGCACTATGTTGGAAAAAATTCTGATGGCTTGTCGGAGTTTGAGACAGACAATGGTACGACAACCAATTATTTGGACGCTAAAAATCGTTATATCGATCCATATCCAAAATTCAATTATGGTTTTTCTTCTAATCTTGTTTATAAAAAGTGGGCATTGAATGCATTTTTCAGGGGAGTTTCAGGAGTAAAAATATTTAATAATACTGACCTCAACCTGGCGAACTATAACAATTTACCTTCTGTAAACACGCTGAAAGAAGCGGTTTCCAGTGGATTAAGGGATAATCCAACCCCTTCTGACTATTGGTTGGAAAATGCCTCATACCTGAGGATGGAAAGTTTAACCTTATCATATAATTTTCCGGAAATCAAAGGGATCGAAAATATGCGCCTATACCTCTCAGGAAATAATTTATTTGTCTTAACAGGTTACAAAGGACTGGACCCCGAGATTGCTTCAGTTAATAACCAGGCCACGCCGGCATTTATTGACCTGACCTATAATGGTGGAGGAGGTTTTTATCCAAAAGCCCGGTCAATCACATTCGGAGTAAACATCTCTTTTAAGTAAAGAAACCAGGGAATAAATTTTGAATCTTAAATAAAATTAAAAAATGACACAGGTAAAATTTAATATAACATTTCTTGCTTTAATTGCCTTATCCCTTTCGGGACTGAGGTGCACCAAGCTGGATTCTAAAGTCTACAGCCAGGTAGTAAATGAAAATTTCTGGCAGACTCCGGAACAAATCGCGGCTGGAAAATCTCCCGCCTATGCAGCATTGCAGGCCCTGGGCGGAAACTCAGGAATATATTGGGAACATGAAATATCTTCTGATGAAATGATTACGCCTACACGTGGTGGTGACTGGGGCGATGGGGGCATGTGGACCAACATATGGAACCATCTGGAAAAGCCTGGAGGTGGAGGTGCTAACGAATGGGCCTGGGGTGATATATTTAGCGGAATTGGTAAGTGCAATTATATTATATATACACTCAACCACCTGGAACCTGCTCCTGCTACACTGCCCGCTGACTTAGCTGAAATGAAGACGCTGAGATCTTATTTTTACTACCAGGGATTAGATCTTTTTGGCAACATTCCCTACGTTACTGATTTTAAACAGGATCCAAATACGGTTGTAACTCTTCCGAAAGGGCAGGTGTTTGATTCACTTGTTGCAGTGCTTACTGAATCCTTGCCTAACCTTACGACTACCCATGATATTACAACTTATGGAAAAGTGAACAGGTATTTTGCACACAGCTTACTGGCAAAATTGTATTTGAATGCTGAAACATACACCGGCACACCAAGATGGACTGAATGTATTGCACAATGCGATGCTATTAAGGCCGGCGGGTTTTCACTGATGAGTAATTACTTTGATAATTTTAAAGACAAAGTGCAGGAATCATCTACTGAAAATATTTTTTCTGTACCATACCAGGCAGGAGTAGTACCAGCAGGTGGCGGAAATTATATAAATGTTTCTTCCATTATGGCGAATAATGCCTTTTTTACTTTTGACCAGGCTGGGATGGGGAACAATGGCATGTCTACAACTCATGGGTTTTATAGTTTTTATGATACATCTTCAGTTTATGAAACAAGAGTAGTTGATGGAAATACTAATGTCTACCGGACGTTTAATGACCAGCGCACCGGCCAGTTTCTAATCGGGCAACAATTTGTTCATGGCGTTACTTATCCTCCTTATAAAGACATTTTATATTCAAGTAGTAATAAAGATAAAGTGGGAGTAGGCCCCGCCAACCCGGGTGCCGTGATGATCTACGATGATCAGTCAGGTCTTCCGCTTTCTTATTTTGATACTATGTATTTAATCTCTAATCCGGCGCCATACTTCAGGCTGGCCGGGCTTAGAAATATAAAATATTGGCCCGAACCAGGTGGAAACGTTGGTGATAATATTAGCAACGATGTACCTGTTTTTCGCTATGCGGATATATTATTGATGAAAGCAGAAGCTGAAGTTCGCTCGAATACAAACCTCGGCGATGCGCTCGAAAATGTAAATGAAGTTCGCAGGCGTGCATATTCAGGAAGTACAGATTATGATTGGGCACCATCTGATCTTACTTTGAATAACATATATGCTGAAAGGGCAAGGGAATTAGCGTGGGAAATGGTACGTAGGCAGGACATGATCCGTTTTGGGCATTTCCTGGAGGCAAGAACAATTCCTGTAAAGACAGCTGATGATCCTGATAAGCACACATACCTTTTGCCTATCCCACCATCAGTAATCTTATCTAATCCAAAAATCACGCAAAACCCGGGATATTAATCTTAAGTGATATCCTAGTAAAAAAAGAGTAGCAACTTTCGGGTTGCTGCTCTTTTGTTTGATAGCTTTATAGGAAAAAGAAATAATTATCATTTCAAATAATATTTTACATGATTATGAATAAAAAAAGTGCTTATTATGATTAATCAATACAACTTGTGAAACTATTAAACGTTACCACGTATCGTTTTTTGTGCCCGCTTTTTATCCTTGTACTTAGTTCCTGTACAAAACCAAAGGATACTTTATTTACACAATTAGCGACTTCTGAAACAGGAATTGATTTCGTAAATTCCGTTATTGACAGTGACAGCTTAAGCATTATAGATTATTTGTACTATTACAATGGTGCCGGCGTTGCCGTTGCTGATATAAATAATGACGGCCTCCCCGATATTTACTTTACCTCCAATACAGGCGGCAATAAATTATACCTGAATAAAGGCAATTTGAAATTTGAGGATATCACTGCCGCTGCAGGAGTTTCCGGAAAGGCTGACTGGACCACTGGAGTAACGATGGCAGATATAAACGGCGATGGCTACCTGGACATTTATG
>JBKJRY010000331.1:0-4763 GCA_046593045.1 Chitinophagaceae bacterium
GTTATAAGTTCAATAGAAGGTATTTTGGGGAAAAGTTATTCGACAGATTATTGATAGCTACCCTGTCGAATGCGTGGTATGAATCTTAAAACCAAATTGCGGATAGTCATTAAAAAAAGATATAAATAATGAATAAAAAAAATAAACTTTTCTTCATGAAATTATTTGATCTATAAGTTACATTAAAGGCTGATTATTCAAATAACTAAATCACTTCCCCGCATTCTCAAAACTGTACGTCTGCGATGGCATACCACAATCACAAAAAGGTTGTACCCGTGGCGGTAACTTACCCGTAAATATTATAGTAAACGTTTTTGCAGTTAGCGGCACACTAAAATTTATTAGTGCAACACCCAACGAATTATCCGATATCTGGTGAGGCAATCCGTCTGTGTATGCTTTGTATATTTTGGGTGACTGCCCTTCCGGTGTTATCTTAACATCGAAGTAACTGCCAGGCGTAGGGCTGGACTCCTCGTAAGATATATCAAGGCGATAATTATTGTAAGTTCCCGTTAAAGAAGGAGGCCCTAAAGCAAATCCTGTTTCTTTTGGAGCAGCGGGGCAAGGCGGCGGATTCTTTTTACATGATGCAAGAGAAATTAAAGTACCCGCAAGAAAAAAGAGTAAAAGTTTTTTCATAATAAATACCTGTTTAAAGTTTAAATGTTTATTAAAAGACTATAAATCTTTAATTATGGAAGGAGAGGCAGCGAAGAAGGGAAGGGATTAACCAGGTCTTGGAGAGGATATGGGTTTTTACCTGTTGATATACTTTAGCTTTTTGTAAACCAGAATATCAAACAATATAGAATTATTTTTTTAATAAATAGCAGCGGTAAGAAAAATAAAAAATTACTCCCCAGAGTTAAATCTTACTAATTTTTCCCAATCTATCGAACCATTGTTTTTGCAAAATGTATCTGCAAACTCTTTCGTAAATAAATTTACTTCTGCACATTTGAATAGGTCATAGGTTGCGATGGTGTACCACTCTCACAATAAGCGTGCAACCGTGTTGGCAACATTCCAGTTCTTATCACTGTAAATGTTTTTGCATTAAGCGGTATACTAAATTCTACAGAGGCAATACCCAATGAACCGTCTGATAACTGGTGCGACAGCCCATCTGTGTATGCTTTATATGTTTTCGATGCCTGACCTTCCGGGGTTACCATTACATCAAAATAACTCCCGGGTGTAGGATTCGGCTCCTCGTAGTATATATTAAATAAATAGGTGTTTTGTGTTCCCGATGTTGTTGGGAAGTTTAAAGCTAATCCGGTTTCGGTCGGAGGCTTAGGGCATGGCGGTGGATTTTTTTTACATGATGCAAAAGAAAGTAAAATACCGGCAAGAAAAAAGAATAAAAGTTTTTTCATACTAATTACTGTTTAAAAGGTTACATGATTATTAAAAGACTATACATCTTTAATTATGGAAGAAGAGGCAGGGAAGAAGGAAAGGATTAAGCCGGTCTTGGAGAGGATATAAGCTTTTACCTGTTGATATACTTAGCTTTTTGTAAACCAGAATATTAAACAATATAGAATTATTTTTTAATAAATGGTAACAATTAAAAAATTAAGTCCGGATATCTTTCTGACTTAGTATAAACCAGGAAGGTTTTAAAAACCTTCTTGGTTTTGTGGACACCTGGTTTTGGGCGTAAGGTCTTCAAGTTACCTAAGAAAATATTACATTTATTTATGCCAGATTATCGAATTCCACTTTTGCCCAATCAGACGTATCATATTTTTAATAGAGCAATTGGAAGTGAACAATTATTTAGAGAAGATGAGAATTATAGATTTTTTTTACAAAAATATAAGCAGCACATATCACCAGTTGCACACACTTTTGCGTATTGCCTTCTCCCCAATCATTTTCATTGCTTAGTAAGAATAAAAGATGAAGAAAAAATATCCGCTGTTTTTTTAAACGTAAAAAAGAAAGAGCCGGAATTAGAATCCCTTCCTGAATTTATTATGGAAAGGTTTGGAAATTTGTTTAACAGTTATGCCAGGTCTTTCAATAAAATTTATTCAAGGAAGGTGGATTGTTTATGGATACAATG
This sequence comes from Chitinophagaceae bacterium, assembly GCA_046593045.1. Classification (GTDB taxonomy): domain Bacteria; phylum Bacteroidota; class Bacteroidia; order Chitinophagales; family Chitinophagaceae; genus Ginsengibacter. Next base: position 2,081 of record JBKJRY010000331.1, read on the forward strand.
AAGAGAGTGGAGATTGCTGATGATCCACAGTTTGGTTCAGCAATATTTTACATACATAAAAATCCGGTGCATCATCATTATTGCAATTCAATTGAGGATTGGAAGTGGTCTTCTTATCATTCATTATTAAGTAAGTCAAATTCTCTCCTGCTTCGTAAAGAAGTTATTGAATGGTCTGGAAGTCCCGAAAAATTTATAGAATTTCATAAACAACCAATTGATTTGAAAAACGACATTGAAGATTAGAAAACCTAGACCAGGAAGACGTGACGTATCCGCGTAGAAACCAGGAAGGTTTTCAAAACCTTCCTGGTTTTGGGGTAAGTACTTAAATCTATTCCGCAACCACCCTCGCCCCCAAAACTTCCAGTGCCACGCTATCCGTTCCCTTTGGTGCAAAATATTTTGTCTTAAAATTTTTAGATTGGCCTGGCGACAAAACTTCAAACACAGTTTCTTTATCTGTTTCAAGCAAGGCTTTTGTTTTACTGTAAAAAGTTAATTTAATATCCACGTCTTTGAAGGTCGCTACCGTGGCACTATTTTTTAGAACCCCTTTTACAACTGTTTGCCCAAGGAGGTTTCTTTTATCCTGCCCACTCACCCATAAAAAACTTACAGGGCTTTTCTGCTCTTTTTCTAAAAGATTTTTTTTTGTTAGCTGGTAGCTTTCCTCTTCTGAAGCTGCTTTACTTTTTTCATCATTACTGCACGATAATAAAAGGGAAAATGAAATGAGTATTGGAAAGAAATATTTTTTCATTTAAAATTATTTAAAGGGAAATTAAATAAAATAAGATGAGAGATTCGTTAAAAATAAATTTTAAAAATTTATGCCTCAGTTCCAAGCCATAAAGCACCGCCAATACTATTTCGTTCTGCACCCGTTACCGATGAAAGAATGGTGTATTGCTCTCTCCACCTTAATACGCCGAGCAATGCCATTATCAACGCCTCTTTAAAATTCACTACATCATCTGCGGGTATATCAACTTCAAAGTTCATTTCTTTGAGATGGTTTTTCAAATTTTCAATTAAGAAAGTATTGAAGGCTCCGCCTCCGGTAATAAATAACTTTTGTGTTTCCTTTTGTTTGAATGGCTGGATTGCGTCCTTAATTTGAAAACAAATATGTTCTGTAAAAGTTGCCAGGGCATCTTCAGTACTTAATCCATAAGATTTAATAATTGGAAAAATGGTATCAGTTCCAAAACTATTTGGAAGGGATTTAGGATATGTGAGTCTGAAATATTCAAGAGAATTTATTTTTTCTAACAGGTCGGTATTTACTTCACCAAGAGCTGCAACTTTCCCTCCCTCATCATATGGCAAGTCCTTTTCTTCTGCAAGCATATTTAATATTCGGTTCGCAGCGCATACATCAAAGGCAATGGCCTTGTCGTTATCATGAACAGAAAGGTTAGCGATACCTCCCAGGTTTAAAAAGTATTTATGATTGTCAAACAACAATTTTTCTCCCATAGGTACTATTGGCGCTCCCTGGCCACCAAATGCAACATCCAGTGACCGGAGATCACTTACTACAGGAAGTCTTGTTTCCGCAGCTATTGCAGCACCATCACCCAATTGATGTGTCATTTTTTTTCCAGGTAAATGAAAAGTCGTATGACCATGAGAAGAAACGAGATTTACCTTATGTTGTAAGCTATTCGCCTCAATAAATTCATTTATCTTTCTGCCAATGTAGCTTCCATATTCAGCGTGTAATAATTGATAATCCATTGATGCCAGGAAAACAGCTTCCCGGAGTTTTTTTTGCCAATCTCCATCATATTCCAGGCAGGATGAATGTTTAATTTCATAACTCCATTTTCCTGCGGTTTCCTGTAATTCAGCATACACGATATCAAGGCCATCAAGAGAACTGCCGCTCATTAAACCAATCACTTTATAAACCATCTTTTGGATTTAAATTATGAGTTTAAACTTTTAGAATTTAGATTGGTTCAAATTTATAACTTTAACCATTGAAGTCATACCAAGGAATCAATATTAAAATTTAACTAATGGTACATAATCTTAGTGAAAAACATTCTCTGGTGAGTAACTGGCTAAGCGAATTACGGGATGTTGATGCACAGCAGGACCGGTTGCGATTTCGCAGAAACCTTGAGAAGATTGGTGAGATCTGCGCTTATGAAATAAGTAAAGAACTTACATTTATCGAAAGGGAAATTACCACTCCCTTAGGTATATCAGTTTGTAAAGTTTTAGATAAACAACCTGTATTGGCAACCATATTAAGAGCTGGCCTGGCCATGCATAATGGCTTATTAAATTATTTTGATAAGGCTGATAATGCATTCATAAGTGCCTATCGAAAACACAAGCCTGATGGCACTTTTGATATCAGCCTGGATTATATAAGCTGTCCTGAGATGGAAGACAGGGTTGTCATCATTTCAGATCCTATGCTTGCAACCGGGTCATCTTTGGTAAAGACCATGCAATTTATTCGTGAAGAAGGCAACCCTTCAAAAATTCATATAGTATGTGCCCTTGCCTGCACTGTGGGAATCGAATATGTTCTGCGTGCGGAGCCAAAAGCAATTGTATGGTGTGGCGATATTGATGATGAGCTTACCGCTAAAGGTTATATAGTTCCCGGCCTTGGTGATGCCGGTGATCTTGCTTATGGTGTAAAAGTGCAGATGTAATTCTG
>JBKJRY010000346.1:0-4837 GCA_046593045.1 Chitinophagaceae bacterium
GTGTGGTATTTGCTCCGTTTACTGTAGCAATTCCAACTGGTGATATTGCTTTTCCTGCGTTCACTCCTATCAATGATATTTACTATCCTACTGGTGCAACCCACGTTAGTTTTAAATCTGCGTTTGCAAATGTGGATTTTGTGAACAATGTGAGTGCCATTGAATACAGCCCAGTGCAAAATTTGCCAATTGACGGAACAAACACACCGTTCAATTTAACTCCTACTGGTGTTCCTGCCGGTACTGGTACTAAACTTTATTTCTTGACGATGGAATTTTTCCAAGAAGTAAACGGTATTCAATACTCTTTAAAAAATGGTGCTTACAACGTGTTGAACATTGTTGAATTAGCCTAATAGCTTTCTTTCTTATCGGTTAAATAGAAGCCCTGCCCTTGTGGTGGGGCTTCTTGTTTTAAAGCAATAGCAAAGCCCTAAAAGGGCAATGCTGAAAGCTCACGAACACCTGATGGATAACACCAAACGAAGCAACCACAAGGAAGCTGATAAACCCTGATGCCGAAAACTGGCGGATGGGATAACCGAGCCCTGCGGATGTAACGCTGATAAGCAAAAGGTGAAAGCTGCAAGTGCTGATGAAGGACCTGCGGAGTAAATGGGCAAATGCCTAACTGGCTGCCTGCTGAAATACGTGGATGATTTTGCATAATGAAATAATTTATATGCCTCTCTCTGCAAGGGGGATTAAAAAACCAAAAGGAAACGGAATAAATGATAGCCTTGTGCGGTGGCTTTGTGTTTATGCCGTAGTCTTTTGGTTTTTTTAGTGTTGGCATTGTGCGGTTGCCCCCCTTGCTATCTTTGCATATAAATTTTTTATGGTGCAAAAGCATTTCCCCAGGTTATCGCAGCCAATACGGCTACCTTTTAAAGTGCCTGTACATCATTGCTTTTTTTACATCGGCTAATAGTGCCAAAGTTTCGTACATCTGCTTTTCTTTTCGTTCAATTAGTTTGACTTTATGCACATCTTTCACAAAGGCATATTTATCCTTGCTCACTTCTTCGGCTTGTGTTTTTATGGTGCTTCTAAAATCATCAATTCGTAAAAATGGAATGACTGAACCCACAAGGAACTGGTGAAAATGCTTTGCTTTCCACAGGCCAAAGGCAAGGGTTTTGTAAAAATCCATTTCATCTGAATTTTTGCAGGAAATTACAAAGCAATTAGGGCAAGGTTTTTCAAGTGGTTTGGCACTATTTAAACCTTTGCAAAGAATGAATAAATCAAAATCTGTTGTTTGATTTTTTGGGTTGAATGTTTGAATTTTTGGACTGTGCATAATACTTGCTTTAAAGTTTGTATCTGCTTTTGCCCTTGCCTACGCTTTGCTTCGCTTACGCTACGCAACACATATATAATTTGACAAAGAAAAAAAACAGAAAAAAAAAGAAAGCATTCTGATAGGTGGCGGGGCTAAAAAACCAAAAGGAAACGGAATAAGTCCCGAAGGGTGAAAGGCAAATACCAATAAAAAATAAAAGATTATTTGCCTTTCATTATGCCGTAGTCTTTTGGTTTTTTAATCAGCGTGGGCTTGTGTGAGCCACCTAATTTTGCTGCACTTTTTATTTTTATTTTTTCTCTTTTCCTTAATGCAAATCGTATTCTGTATTTCAAATGCCTATGAATATTTCATTCAAAAACATCAATGCATTTCTTCATCATTAAAATGAAAATCGAAATGTCCTTAGTGCGGTGGATTGGGGTAAACAAGACGCAGGAAAAAATAAAGCATACCATACTGTTGCAGCGTTGGGAAAAAGCAAGTGCAAGGCAGTAATGGAATGGAGTAAAAAGGGTTGGGTGGAATGGAACGGCTTGTAGCAATTGCATTGAAGCGTTGGCGTTTTTTGTAAATTATTTCAATACAAAAAACATTGTAGCGTAGGGAATGCAAATGCCAAGCTGTGGAATGGAACTGTGGGTGGCTTTACGGAATGGAATGGATGCGTTGCTCTTGCTGTGCGGTGCATCGAGGTTGCTGAAATGAAATGAGTGGTAATGAAGTGGAAGGTAGTGTAGAGAATGGAGCAAAGCGTAATGAACGAAACGCTGTAACGGAATGGACACGAATGAATGAAGCTACCGAATGCACATTGGCAATAAAACAATTGATGCTTTATTTTTTGCTGCACCGCTGAAAAGGGTGGATGGGGTGTGTGGCTCTGGGGGGTTGTGCGGAGGGAGAAAAGACGGCTTCCATTTTATCAAAATGGCTATGGTATTGGCTATTTAACATAATGTTATTATAGGACTTTTTGTGCGGTTGGATGCTTGCATAAGCGTGGCAAAAAAAAGTACTATAATGCCACATTATGTTATTTAGCTTCAGGCAGTTTTTATACTGGCATAAGCGGAACGGTGGTGGTGGTTGGAGTGTAGCATTTTTTTGTTGCTATGCTGTGTGTTGGCTTGGCTCTTTGGCTGTGTAGCAAAGCGGAACAGGCAATGTGCCAAATGCTTGGGGAGCATAGCCACAAAAAATATGACAGTTAAAAACTGACTGCAATACCATAGAGTGCTTTGAAGCTTTTGCCTTGTGCGGTGGCAAAGCACTAAGCCGTCTTTTCTGTGCGGTGGGTCGGGGGGATGGTCAATATTTCCCTTGGTTCAAAAATGCTTTCAATGTAATAGTCGTGATGCCTAACCCTTTTGTTTTAATTTGCAATCCATTATCCGAAGTAAGCATTATGGGGTTTTCACTTTTGTATCTTAAAGCAACTGAAAGAATAAAATTATCGGGTGATTTTTTATTAAAGTCATTTGGTAACAAAGACAGGTCGGCTGTGTCCATTTTGATATTTCGTTTGTCAAAACTCTCGTTGATATGTTTGATTGCTTTGTGAACATTTTTCTTTTGTTCTTCGGTCAATGATATTTTCAAGTAGTCCAACTCATCAATGACTTTTGCAGATAATATAATTTGATATTGCTTGTCAATTTTTGTAATAATTTCTGGGCAATCAACAAATACGTTGGTGTCAATGATGTAAATATTTTCTTTCCCTTTTACAATTTCCTTTTTCGGTTTTTCAAACTTGGAAAGGTCTATTTTATCAATAACCTTTAAGCCAGGTACTTTGGATAGATTAGAGTCCTTACTTCTTAAATCTTCAATAACCGATGAAGCAGAAGCATCATTATTTAATTCGCACTTTGAAATAAATTTGGCAACTAACCCCTTGTAGGGCTGAACCACTTTGTAAATTTCATCCAAAAGGATCAACGTACAATATTTTGCCCTACTGGTAGCTACATTAAAGCGGTTTAGCTTGAATGAAAACGCAGGACTGCCATCAGAAAACGCAAAATAAAAGCAGAAATCAATTGTCAAACCTTGAACGCTGTCAACTGTATTAATTAGGATTTGGTCTTGCTTATCGTTCAATTTATGTAGTAAATTATCTCTGAGCAATTTCACACCTTTCTTAGTAGATGACAAAATCGCAATTTCAAACTCAGGGTTTATTTTTAGCAATGAATTTATTTGACCCAATAGAAGTTCATAGATGCTTTTTAAATTATTAGAATCGTAGTAGAATAATGTGCAGCCGCCTTGGTTGTTGTAAAGGGTTGGTATTTTTGAAAATATCTCATTGCCTTTTTGAATATCCGACTTTGACTTTAGGCTGTTCTCGTAAAATGTATTTGTTTGAGCACAAGCATTTTCAGAAAACCTGTATGTTGTGGTGAGCCTAAATTTTGGGCAATTGATAGTAGAAGCATAGAAAGTAAAGGATTCCAACATCAAATCAATATCCTTAGAAATATTGCTTGGGTTCGCTTGATTTACAACTGGAGGTAACTGAAGAGGGTCACCTACTAAAATCACTTTCTTTCCAAGTAGTTTAGCTGCTGCAATTGTACCGAGAAAGCATTGACTGGCCTCTTCCAAAACAATATAGTCATAGATTGGACTACTGACATTTTCAACAGCAATACCTGTCATTTTATAGAAAGTTGTTAGCAGAATATTACCTGCGGCTGGCAAGAAATCTTTAGGAATAGGCTTTAATTCTTTGACTTCCCTTGATTCATCTAATGTTAGGTTGGATTTGAATACAACTGACCTATTTACAGTTTCGATTTCAAAATACTTCTTTGCCAATTCAATCAAAGACCTATTAGCCAAGGTTGCTACAAGTACCGATTTTTTTTCCTTATTTAGAACTTCAAGAAGTCTGGAAATGAAGTAAGTTTTGCCAGTACCGGGAGGACCTTGTATTATGATGGTATCGTTGTTCTTTAAATCTGTTTTGTACTTTTCTATTAACTCTAAAGAATCATCAATGTGAATAGGATTAAAATCGTTTAAATGATATTGACCCGTAATTACATCTTCTGCTCTTTGTGCCTTAACATCATTCTTTGTGATTTGAATAAGGTTGAAATAGTATTTTAATGGTGGGTCTGATATGCCGAACACTATTTTATCACCCTTACTTATAGAGTTTAAAAACTCTAAATCGAAATTATTGAAACCGACATTGAATTTGCCGTTAAGTTCTTGGTAATATACGCCATAGCAGTCACTGAAATTAGCTACAAAGTTTTTGCGATAATGGCTGTAGACGAAATCATAGAAGTTGGAGGCAATCACATCATTTGATTTCGGTTTTGTTGCGGTTAAAGGAATTTTGGTTTTTGGAAGTTTATCCTTTGGAAAAGAGAATACAACCTGATTTCTTGTTTCGTCAATATATTCAAATGTGCCTATGTATAGTTCAACCTTATTGATAAGGTCAATGCACTTAGAATCAAGGTATGCCTTATAATCAGAAAGTATCTTCTTGATTTCTTCTTCGTAAAACTT
>JBKJRY010000373.1:0-4083 GCA_046593045.1 Chitinophagaceae bacterium
AGATGCAGAAGAACTGCCACTGGAATTACCGCATGTAGATAAGTATGGACCCGGACCAAATGGCGAAGGGCCGTTGGCGAATTTGAAAGATTGGGTTGACCTCACCCCCGGCCCCTCTCCAAAGGAGAGGGGGGAGTGGCCGCAAGAGTCCACCGTTAATAAAGCACCGGGCTATATCAACAGTTCTGTTGAAGAATGGAAAAAGACAATTGCATTTGCAAAACAAAACAGGAAAGATGCTACAGTTGAAGAAGATATTATCTGGCAGGAATTAAGGAATAGAAAAATTGCAGGCTTTAAATTCAGAAGACAACATCCTGTTGCTGGTTACATCCCCGATTTTGTTTGTCTGGAGAAAAAATTAATTGTAGAAATTGATGGTGAATATCATAATGAAGAAGAGCAGATTATTTTTGATAAAGCAAGAGAGAGTTGGTTGAACGAGGAAGGCTTTACTATGATAAGATTTACCAACTATGAAGTAAACAATTCTTTAAGTTCAGTTTTAAAAAGTATTGAGCAGGCTCTCTTAAATAAAGAAGTTGCTACAGCAAACGCAGCGTCGGACTCCCCTCTCCTTTGGAGAGGGGTTGGGGGTGAGGTCAAACGTGAAACCTCCACCATGCCAGGCTATGCCGGCAGCAGTTGGTATTTTTTGCGCTACATGGATCCTCACAACAGCGAAACTTTTTGCGACCGCAAAGCCAGTGATTACTGGAACCAGGTTGACCTGTATATTGGCGGTACTGAGCACGCCGTTGGACATTTATTGTACAGCCGTATGTGGACGAAAGTTTTGTATGATTTAGGATTGATTGGGTTTGATGAACCGTTTAAAAGGTTGTTGAATCAGGGAATGATTACTGGAAAATCTTATTTTTTCAAACTGAAAATTACTGCAGAACGTGATGATATTCCGTCAAAAACTTCTATTGTTTCAGAAAAAAGTGAAGATGAGGTTTTCAAAACAATAGACAATAAATATGTTGTTGAAAGATTACATGCGAGATTTAAATATGGGCATCAATATGTGGATAGTAATGGCAAACTAACAAAGAAAGAATTTGAAAGATATACAAGGGAACATGAGAATATTGAAAATGAAATTATTTGGGACAAAGAAAATGGTGAAGAATTTATTTATGTGAAGGAGGAAGCTGAGAAGATGTCAAAATCGAAATTTAATGTTGATAATCCAAATGAGCTTTGTGAAAAATACGGCGCCGATACGTTCCGCATGTATGAAATGTTTCTCGGCCCGGTAGAAGCCAGCAAACCATGGGATACCAAAGGCATTGAAGGAGTTCATCGCTTTTTAAGAAAACTGTGGCGATTGTTTAATGATGATTTGAAAGGCAAGGTTTGGAATGAGGATAAAGCTATTGATGCTGAATTAAAAGTATTGCATCGCACCATCAAAAAAAATGAAGAAGATACCGAACGCTTTTCTTTCAACACTGCCGTAAGTACATTCATGATCTGTGTAAATGAACTGGCCGATCTAAAATGTCATAAAAAAGAAATTTTAGAACAGGTATTGATTTTACTTACGCCATACGCACCACATATAGCCGAAGAGTTGTGGAGCCAGTTAAGTAATGAAGGAACAATATTGGATGCAACATATCCAACATTCAATCCTGCATTATTGGTGGAGAGCACTAAAGAATATCCCGTTTCCATAAATGGTAAGTTACGTACCAATATTAACCTGGCGTTGGATCTTGAACAACAGCAGGTAGAAGAAATCGTTCTTCAAAATGAAATTGTTCAAAAATGGCTGGAAGGCAAAGAACCGAAGAAGATCATCTTTGTAAAAAATAAGATGATCAATGTAGTGATTTAAAAACCAAACGTCAATCTTCGCTTTTATCTTCCAGTCCCCTCTCCTTCGGAGAGGGGTTGGGGTGAGGCCGAATGGCTGGCTGGCAAGCCTCCCAAAAAGATCATCTTCGTAAAAAACAAAATGATAAATGTGGTGGTGTAAAAGTTAAACTTCGGTCTTCGATTAAATCTTCTCCATGTCCTCTCCCCTTTGGGGAGAGATAGAGAGGGGCCAACAATATGATAAATGTAGTGCTGTAAAATCTGTGTCTCTAAATAAGCCTAGGATAATGCTACCTTAGCATCATGATAAGCGAACTGGAAAATATATTAATAAAGTACCGCGGTGATTTTAATCCTGTGGTAAATTTTAATCCTGCAAAGGAAAAATTATTTCATTTCGATTTTACAGATAACAATAAAGTGCTGGGTGGTTCTGAAATTGCAGATACCAACCTGTTTGCCAGTTATATTGACCGCACTTTAAAAGCCAATAAAGCAACCTATGGTATTGGCGGCTATAAAGAAAACCGCACACTTTACAGAAGAAGCGATCTTTTTGCTGGCGAAGAAGCTCGATCGCTGCACTTGGGTATAGACATCTGGGGGCCCGCCGGAACGCCTGTATATGCTGCGTTAGGAGGCAGGGTACATAGTTTTGCCTTCAACGATAATTTTGGAGATTATGGTGCCACCATTATTTTATTGCATCAGCTTGATGCGGTTGCCTTTCACACACTTTATGGCCATTTGAGTTTGGCAGACCTGGCCAGGTACCAGGAAGGACAATATATAACACGTGGACAGGTAGTTGGCCATTTTGGGCTACCTGCTGAAAATGGTAACTGGCCGCCGCACTTGCATTTTCAGGTTATTCATGAATTACATGTGAAAGGCGATTATCCCGGCGTTTGTAAATTATCTGAAAGCCAAGCCTATTTAAAGAACTGCCCTGATGCTGATCTTATTTTGAATATGATGAAATATGTTAAATAATGCTGTTGTTACTGAACATTAGCGTACAAAAATTGTTGAATAAACCGTTACAAAACAAAATAAAGTAACTTTACCGCGGAAATTTTTAAAATGGAAATTAAAGCAGGCGTTTTATTAAATGAAATCAATAATCCTGATGACTTAAAAAAGTTAAGCAGGGAGCAATTGCACCAGGTTTGTGATGAACTGCGACAATATATTATTGATGTGGTAAGTGTATATGGCGGGCATTTTGGTGCCAGCCTGGGTGTGGTTGAACTAAGTGTGGCGCTGCATTATGTTTTTAATACACCCTACGATCAACTGGTCTGGGATGTAGGCCACCAGGCCTATGGCCATAAAATACTTACCGGCCGCAGAGATAATTTTCCTACCAATAGAAAATACCACGGACTTAGTGGCTTTCCCAAACGCAGCGAAAGTGAATATGATACTTTTGGCGTTGGGCATTCTTCCACTTCAATTTCGGCAGCATTGGGTATGGCCATGGCTTCGCATTATAAAGGCGAAAGCGACCGGCAGCATGTTGCCATTATTGGCGATGGCGCCATGACGGCAGGGCTTGCATTTGAAGCTATGAATCATGCAGGCATTGAAAAAAGTAATGTGCTGATCATCCTGAATGATAATTGCATGAGCATTGACCCCAATGTTGGTGCTTTAAAAGAATACCTGACTGATATAACAACTTCTCATACCTACAACGATTTGCGTGATAATGTATGGAAAGCGTTGGGTAAACTGCCTGTTGGAAAAAATTTCAGCCAGACAATGGCAAGCAAACTGGAAGCAAGCCTTAAAGGGATGGTAAGTCGTAGTAGTAATTTATTTGAGTCGCTGCAACTGCGTTATTTTGGTCCGATTGATGGCCATAATATCACCAAGCTTGTTGATACATTAAAAGATCTGAAAGATATTCCGGGGCCTAAAATTTTACATATTAAAACAGTAAAAGGAAAAGGTTATGACCTGGCAGAAAAAGACCAGACCAAGTGGCATGCACCTGGTTTGTTTGATAAAGTGACCGGAGAAATTCAGAAGAAAAAATTTGATATCCCACAGCCTCCAAAATACCAGGATGTTTTTGGACATACCATTATTGAACTGGCCGAAAAAAATAAAAAAATATTTGGCATCACACCGGCAATGCCAAGCGGTTCGTCATTAAAATTTATGATGGACAAAATGCCCGACCGTGCATTTGATGTGGGCATTTGCGAACAACATGCCGTTACGGTAAGTGCCGGTATGGCTACACAAGGC
>JBKJRY010000379.1:0-14045 GCA_046593045.1 Chitinophagaceae bacterium
AAATTATTTTCAGCAGTAGTTTCTATTACTTCATGCTTACCTTCGGTAAAATGCACGTAGTGATTATTGTTCCAACTAGGCACAGCGTAGATTACTTTATCATCTTTATCCACTATCGCCCGGTACAATGAGTAAATGAGCGGACGTCCTCCTGCGGCTATTAAGATTTCATTTGTTCCGTAATCCAGCCCTTCTCTTTGGCTAATAAATGATGAAACAGATTCTCTCAATGCAAGTATTCCTTCTGCGGGGGGATAAGTTGTATTTTTATTTTGATACGCTTCAATTATTTCGTTTTCAAGTTTTTTGGGAATAGGAAAAATCGAGGAATCGAAATCACCGATGGTAAAGTTGTAAATTTTGTCACCGTCTTTTATTTTTTCTTTGATATCAGCACCCAGGCGCACAATCTCGCTCCCAATAAGCGACTCGGCAAGCCGGCTTAATTTTCCAAATGATTTCTTTATGGTATTGTAAAAATTATCAGGCACGATAAAAGATGTTTAAATAAATAGACTTATATAATTTACTAAAAAATGTTTAATCATTTCTTCTTCATCATTAAATTTAGCATTGATTTACGGTTGAGCAAGGTAGAAGAATTTTTTAAATGATTCACAACTGAATCACTAATTAAATATTTCCTTTCTAAATCAAATTGTCTTTCTTTATTTTCACTGAGTTTTTCCCTCTTACGATTACAATATTCATCTAAAGAATTCCATTTTTATGAGAAGATTTATTTCCACTATTAGCTTTATTATAATTGCATTTTCACTTATAAAGTGCAATACAAAAGAAGAACATACATCAACACGTGCGGAAAGGGATAGTGCGTATACCAGGTTAACTGAAGAAGAAAAACGGTTACCCGGAAATGCATTAGCAGGACTTGAAGTAGCGGATGGCCTGAATGCCGCTCTTTTTGCATCAGAGCCAATGATGGGCAATCCTACAAATATAGATGTAGATTCAAAAGGCAGGGTATGGGTTTGCGAAGCATTTAATTACAGGCCAACATTAAATCCGGGAAATCCTCAACGGGAAGCCGGTGACCGGATTTTAATTTTAGAAGATACCAATGGAGATGGCAAGGCTGATACCGCAAAAGTTTTTTACCAGGGAACCGATATAAATGCAGCATTAGGCATTGCAGTGCTGGGAAATAAAGTAATTGTGTCCTGCAGTCCCAATGTTTTTTTATTTACTGATACAAATGGTGATGATAAAGCTGATACTAAAGAAGTCTTGTTTACCCATGTGGGAGGTGAGCAACATGATCATGCAGTACATTCTTTCACGTTTGGTCCTGATGGAAAATTGTATTTCAATTTTGGTAATGCAGGTGAACAATTAATGGATAAAAATGGAAAGATCATTATTGATAAAGATGGAAATGAAGTAACTAACAAAGGCAATCCATACCGTCAGGGGATGGTATTCCGTATGAATGAAGATGGCAGCGGCTTTGAAGTGCTGGCACATAATTTCAGAAATAATTATGAAACAGCAGTAGATGCTTTTGGAACAATATGGCAATCGGATAATGATGATGATGGCAACCAGGGCACAAGGATTAATTATGTAATGGAATTTGGAAACTATGGATATACTGATGAGATGACTGGCGCCGGCTGGCAATCAAGGCGTACTAACATGGAAGCTGAAATTCCTATGAGGCATTGGCACCAGAATGATCCGGGTTCTATTCCAAATTTATTATTTACAGGTGCAGGTTCTCCTGCTGGCATTTGCGTTTATGAAGGAACGTTATTACCCGAGGTTTACCAGAACCAGATGATTCACTGTGAAGCCGGTAATAATATTGTGAGAGCCTATCCCGTAGAAAAAGACGGCGCGGGATACAAGGCAACTATTCAACCGATACTTGAAGGCACACGTGATCAATGGTTCAGGCCTGTGGATGTTTGCACGGCTCCTGATGGTTCGCTGTTTGTAGCGGACTGGTACGACCCCGGAGTTGGCGGCCATCAAATGGTTGATATAAACCGTGGCCGCATTTACAGAATTGCACCTACTGTTAATGATTATAAAATCCCCAAACAGGATCTATCTACTGCAACAGGAGCGGTAGAAGCATTGAAAAGTCCTAACGGAGCTACAAGATACCTTGCCTGGAAAAAATTAAAAGATCTTGGCAACCAGGCTGAGGCCGATTTGAAAAGTTTATGGGTATTGGACAACCCGCGTTACAGGGCAAGGGCTCTATGGATTTTGGTACAAATTCCAGGGAAAGCAAATGCATATTTAGAGAAAGCCTTATCCGATAAAGATCCGGACATACGAATCACCGGGTTGCGTGCTGCAAGAGAGCTGATGCCTGACATTATACCTTATGTAAAACAACTGGTGAAAGATCCTGATCCGCAGGTTAGAAGAGAAGCTGCAATTGCACTGCATCACAATAAATCCCCGGAAAGTGCGGCTTTATGGACTGAACTGGCTATGCAATATGATGGCAAAGACAGGTGGTATCTCGAGGCATTGGGTATTGGGGCAGATAAACAGTGGGATACTTTTTTCGACACGTATAAAAATGCAGCAGGCGAAAAAATAAATGATAAAGCAGGCCGTGATATTGTATGGCACTCACGTACAGGCGCAGCATTGCCTTTGCTTGCAAAAAATATAGAGAACAGTTCAGTAAATAAATCCGAGCGTTTAAAATATTTCAGAGCTTTTGATTTTATTGATGTGCCTGAAAAGCAGGTTACGTTGCTTGGCTTATTAAATTATAGCGGGCCAAACCAACGGGAGATTTACTTAAATACGTTAAATGAATTAGGCCCCTCAGTTCTTTCTAAGTCTTCTAAAATGCAGGCGGTATTGAAAGAAACACTTGACTCAGTGAATGGAACACAAGATTTTGTTGACCTGGTTGGCCGGTATAAGCTTAAGAATTATAATACTGATTTGTTGAAGATGATTTTGGCTATGCCAGATAGTTCACTCGGCAGAGAGGCGGCAAATTTGCTGGTAAATTCAGGAGGCTCGTTATTGTTGAAGAAAGTAATTAAGAGTAATGATGAACCTACCGCAAAAGCAGCTTTAAAAGCCCTGGCAGGTAATGGTTCCACTGAAGGGGTAAAAATGGTGGAATCAATTATCAAAGATCCATCAGTAAGTTTATCAATACGGGAAGAACTTGTAAAAATGCTGGCGACCGGGTGGAATGAATCTGAAAGGCTATTGAAACTGGTAACTGAAAATCAATTACCGAAAGAGCTTAAATCTATCGCAGCACTTGCATTATCTAATTCCTACAGGAAAGATATAAAGCAGGAGGCATTAAAGTATCTGCCTGTATCCGACAGTGTAAGTGGTAAATCTTTACCACCTATAAATGAACTTGCCAAATTAAACGGAAATATTAATGCCGGGAAACAGGTTTTTTCAGCCACGTGTATCAGTTGTCATAAGATTGAAAATGTAGGTGAAAATGTGGGGCCGGCCCTTTCAAAAATTGGAAGTAAGCTTACAAAAGATGCTTTGTATATAGCTATTATACATCCCGATGAAGGAATAAGTTTCGGCTATGAAGGATATGTTTTTAAAATGAAAGACGGAGATGTGGATGCCGGAATCATTACAAGCGAAACGGGAGAATCTGTTGAAATTGTGATGCAGGGCGGTATAAAAAAGAAGCTTGAAAAATCGGCGATTGCTTCAAGAACACAAATGAAAAATTCAATGATGCCGGCCAATCTCTATCAAACTGTTACGCAACAACAGTTGGTGGACTTGGTTGAATACCTGCATAGCAGGCAATGATTAAGGCCAATTCAAAAGGTTTAGGAAATGCCCTAAACCCCTTTTGAAAGAAAAATGTTTAGATTAAAATTCTATAAGCTATATCTACCATCAGCAATTAATTTATTCGCGATTAATCTTCTTGCGTCTTTGCTATTAAAGGGTTCTGCTTTAGTAAATCGTTTTAGACCAAGCAACATCATTTTTTGTTCATCACCTTCGGCAAATGCATTAATAGCTTCCTTCCCTGACTTGGCAATCTTATCAATAGCATCATTCATGTAACATCTCATTATAGCTGTTGGAATTTTTGAATTTTCTTCACCTTCTTTATCCGTTAATTTCATCACCCGTAATAGTGTGCTTTCTGCAACAAAAGTTTCAATAGCCATATCCGCGATATTCATAATAATTTCTTGTTCTTCCTGTAGGCCTGCTTGCAATTTCATCGTAGCTGCTCCGGCTACCATCAAAATGCATTTTTTCATATTCGTAATTACTTTCTGCTCCTTTGCAAAAGTCCCCTCTTCATCACCTCCAAAATCAGGAATGCTCATAAGTTCCTTTTGAACATTCATTGCCGGTCCCATCAGGTCCAGCCTGCCTTTCATTGCTCTTTTTAGCATCATATCAACCGTAAGCAGGCGATTGATTTCATTAGTGCCTTCATAGATACGGTTGATCCTGCTATCGCGGTAAGCTTTACTTACTAAATACTCATCGCTATAGCCATTTCCTCCATGAATCTGTACACTTTCATCCACGATAAAATCAAGAATTTCGCTTCCATGAACTTTCAATATAGCGCATTCAATAGCATATTCTTCAGCCGCTCCCAGCATGGCTTCATTAAAGGGTTTGCCCTGTGAAATAAGCTCAGCTTCCTTTTGATCAATCCATTTGGATGTACGATATATTGCACTTTCATCAGCGTACAATTTAATGGCCATCTCCGCGATCTTGTGCTTTATAGCTCCAAAAGAAGCAATGGATGTATTAAACTGTTCACGTGTATTGGCGTAATCAATTGATGTACTAAGGTTAAGTTTCGCCCCGCCCATTGCAGCGGCTGCCAGCTTAAGCCGGCCAATATTCAAAATATTAAAAGCGATAATATGGCCTTTACCAATCTCACCTAACACATTTTCAACAGGAACCTTGCAATCCTGGAAATACAATTGCACCGTTGAAGAGCCTTTTATACCCATTTTATGTTCTTCAGGCCCAATGCTAAATCCCTCAAATCCACGTTCAACAATGAACGCGGTAAATTTTTCACCGTCTATTTTTGCAAATACCGTGTATATATCCGCGAATCCGCCATTTGTAATCCAGCATTTCTGGCCATTCAATAAATAGTATTTTCCGTCTTCAGAAAGTGTTGCGGTCGTTTTTGCACCCAACGCATCACTACCACTACCCGGTTCCGTTAGTCCGTAAGAACCTTTCCAGGCTCCTGTTGCCAGTTTAGGTATGTATTTCTTTTTTTGTTCTTCAGTTCCAAAATATAAAATAGGTAACGTACCTATGCCTGCATGTGCACTCATTGCTACGCTGAATGAAAACCCGCCACCAAGCCCTTCGCTTACCAACGTGGATGTAACAAAGTCTTTACCAAGGCCTTCAAATTCTTCAGGAACTGAAGCGCCAAGTAAACCTTGTTCCCCGGCTTTTTTCATAAGCAGGGGCATGAGGCCGGGTTCAAGTGTATCTATGCGATCTACTATAGGAAGCACTTCAGTTTTTAAAAACTGCAGGCACATATCACGCACCATAATTTGCTCTTCCGTATAATCTTCCGGAGTAAATGTTTCAAATGCATTACTCTCCTTAATAAGCCATTCGCCTCCCGTTAAAAGTGAATGAGATGTCGTGGTATTCATAATTTTAATTTTATTACTGAAGAAGTTTGTTTCGGTGTGTTTTGCAAATCAATAACCGGTGATCCTGAAAGGTTGTCATATACGTGCTGTAACACCTCCTTTGCGATCTCAATCTGTCCATTCGTAACACCGGCCAAAGCTTCATTCAATGTTTGATTTGCAATCTCCATTGTTTTTTCCTGGAGGTTTTGTGCTTCTTTAGTAAGATATATGAGGTTAATGCGACGGTCATTTTTGGAAGCAACTCTTCTTACCAATTTTAGCTTCTCCAGGTTATCAACCAATCTTGTTATACTTGGCTTATCACGAAACGTAGCGTCGCATAGTTGTTGCTGGCTTTGTCCTTCTTCTTTCCATAAATGATAAAGGACGCTCCACTGCTCGATTGTAATATCAAGGCCGGATTGTTTAAAATTTTTTTGCAGCCGGCGGGCAATCGCTGTTGAGGCTTTGCCCGTAATAAAGCTATAAAGCTCGCCTTTTTTAAATTGGTTGTTTGGCATATAGTTGTTTATGCAACTACAACAAATATACTCAATCAATTGAATTCTAAAAATTTATTTTTGTAATACTTCTTTAAATAAAAAGAAGATATTTTAATTCTTTACATGATCTTTTACGCTATCACTTTCCTCCTGCTCTTTCTTTATGTGGCAATTATATTATACTACCGGCAGGGATGGCTTCAAATAAAGCAGTTTGAATCTAAATCGAATTCAATTAGTGATAATCTTCCAAATATAAGTGTGATCATTGCAGCCAGGAATGAAGAAAAAAATATCAAAGCCTGTTTACAGTCAATTTTAAATCAAACTTATCCTGCAAGTTCATTTGAAATATTATTGGTTGATGACCATTCTTCCGACGCCACAGTTGAGATAGCTGAATCATTAAATAAAAGTAATATTAAAATAATTCATCTCCGGGATTACACTGGAGGAACTAAAATAAATTCTTACAAAAAACTGGCAATTGAAAAAGCAATTGATATTGCTACAGGGGTTTTGATTATCACCACAGATGCTGATTGTATTGCCCGACCTCAATGGCTCGAAACAATAGCCGATTTTTATACTCAAACCAAATCAGTATTTATAGCTGCACCGGTGGTTTATAGTAATCCATTGCCTGCTGATCCAATCTTAAAAAAAATGTTGAAAATTTTTCAATCCCTGGATTTTATGACATTGCAGGGAATTACAGGAGCATCAGTTGATAAAAAATTTCACAATATGTGCAACGGCGCAAATCTTGCATACACAAAAAAAGTGTTTAAAGAGGTAAATGGTTTTGAAGGTATAGATGATACCGCCAGCGGGGATGACATGCTACTAATGCATAAAGTACAGAAAGTCTATCCGGATAAAATAGCATTTTTAAAATCGCCAATGGCACTTGTAGAAACTCCACCCGTTGGTACTTTAAGAGAATTTTTAAATCAACGCGTCCGGTGGGCAAGTAAAGCGGACAAATACACAGACCCTAAAATCACTATGGTTCTCTTGCTGGTTTATATATTTAATGTTTGCCTGCTTATTGCCGGGGTTTGTTCTCTATTTTCATTAACGTCTTTTAATCTTTTTATTGTTTTATTATCAGTAAAAACGTTGGCAGAATTATTTTTTCTTTTTCCAGTCACAAAGTTTTTTAATAAACAAAAATTACTTTGGTGGTTTGCACCAGCTCAGCCTTTCCACATACTTTATACAATTATTGCAGGCTGGTTAGGTAAATTTGGCTCTTACAACTGGAAAGGAAGAAATGTAAAATGAAATTTAAGAAAGGAAAAGAGAAACATATGCATCAATCATTTTCTTTTACACAAAATGCATGGCGGCGACTTAAAAGAAACAAAGGTGCGTTGGTTGGTTTATTTATTATTTCATTATCCATTCTCTGTGGCATCTTTGCTTATTACATCTCAACAGACTCCACGCCAAACGCTGACAGGCAGATCGTAGAAATACAGGCAAGAAAGCCGGGATTCACCCAACTGTTTTTAAAAGTTGGCAAAACAAAAAAGATTTTACCAACTGGCTTTCTCAATCGCCTCCTATATGGAGTTGAGGACAAATATTTGTACATTCCCATTAACGGCTACAGCGAAACTCATGATTCTATAAGTGTTGCAAAATATATTGGTGAAGACGTGGAAGAAATTCATGTTTATCCGAAGAATAATTTACCGGGAAAGAATTTTATCGTTTCGAAAAAATTTTGGTTAGGAACTGATAAATTTGGCCGCGACATATTAAGCAGGTTAATAGTAGGTGTTCGTGTAAGCCTTGCCGTTGGTTTAATTACTGTCATAATTTCGCTGACAATCGGGATTTTTTTAGGAGCCGTAGCTGGTTACTTTGGAGGTAAAATTGATAACATAATTATGTGGCTGATAAATGTTATCTGGAGTATGCCAACGCTTCTGTTGGTTTTTGGAGTTACGCTGGCTTTGGGGAAGGGCTTCTGGCAGATATTTATTGCAGTAGGGCTGACTATGTGGGTAAACGTTGCCAGGATCATAAGAGGACAGGTAATCGCGTTGAGGGAACTCGAATATATACAAGCTGCTAAAGCCCTGGGGTTGAAGGATTCAAGAATAATTGTAAGACATATACTCCCCAATGTGCTTGGTCCCGTCATTGTAATAGCAGCTTCCAATTTTGCAAGTGCTATTATAATTGAAGCAGGGCTTAGTTTTTTGGGTGTTGGCGTACAGCCTCCTATGCCAAGCTGGGGGCTTATGATAAAAGAGAATTACAATTTCATTATTACGCACAATCCTGCGCTTGCCCTGGCGCCAGGCATTGCTATTATGATTTTAGTTCTTGCGTTTAACCTTGTTGGAAATGGTTTAAGGGATGCCCTCGACGTGAAGGGATAGGTTACTTCTCAACAACATCAGGTTAACCTGGAAAATTATATTTAGAACTTCTTCCATCAGCTGTCGGCTTTTGACACCTGCACATCACGGTTAAAACTTTCCACGAGCGAAATAAGTGTTTCAGTACGCTCGATACCCTTTATTTTTTGTAATTCATCGTGTAGCACGAAGCGAAGCTGGTCTATATCTTTACAAACTATTTCAAGATACATGCTGTAATTCCCCGTAGTGTAGTTCAGTCTTACAATTTCCGGGATTTTCTCAAGATCTTTAGCGACAGCATCATACATTGAACTCTTTTCAAGGAAAATTCCTACAAAAGCAGTAATGTCATATCCTAATTTTTTGAGATTCACACTCAGCTTTTTTCCATTTACTATTCCGAATTCTTCCAGTTTCTTTATCCGGACGTGAATAGTACCCCCACTTACAAAGAGCTTTTTGCCGAGCTCTGCATAAGGAGTATCTGCATTTTCCAGCATTTCCTGGATAATTTGCAAATCCAGTTTATCAATGTTCAACTTAGAGGCCATAAAAGAACTTATTTTAGAAATATTTCATAAATGTAACAATTTTATTAATTGGTTTCTAAATTTATCACTTTATTATTAAAAAACTTTTTTAATTAATGATTGAATATTAGATTTGCATCATATCAGTTCTTAAAAATTGTGGGGTGATGAAATTTTTGGCAGACATGCCCTCTTGTCTCGAGGGTGAGGATCACAGGATAAACATAGTATAGAGCCGTTATTGCAGCAATGTAATCGCGACCAGGGTCGACCACTGAACTTTGTGCTATTGCTAACTGCCTCGTGGAGGTTCGACCCCTCCCCCTACAGCCACTTATAGTAAAAAAGCCTTCAATTTCCCAATTGAAGGCTTTTTTTATTTAAAGGCTTGTCGTCTTCATTAAGAAGAGCTCTGTACTTTTTTTCTTCGGCCGTAATCATCATAGTGTTTTTCTACCTGGTGCTTTATTTTTTTTACCAATTCATTTACATCAAACGGTTTTGCAATAAAATCATCCGGTTTACTCAATTTTAATATATCGTTCATATTGGCATGGGCGGAAAACATAATTATAGGAATTTCTTTCGTTTTCTCATTCCCTTTTAGTTCGTTACAAACATCGATACCACTAATCCCTGAGAGAACAACATCAAGTAAAATAAGATGCGGGCGAAAGGTCTTGGTTTTGGCCATTACATCCTCTCCCCTGGGAATTGCCATAACTTTAAACCCATATCTCTTTAAAACGATCTTAACTACCCAGAGTACATCGTGGTTGTCTTCTACAATTAATATTCGATTCATAATATTGCTCTATAAAAATATAACTATTCTGATACAGACAAAAACAGATCTTCTTTAGGAATTGAAAATCATTTGCTCTTTAAAAAAGTACAATTTACTTTAAACTTAGCAAATCCGGCATACATTGGAACGTGGTAAGTCAGTTATAATTAACAATCGTTATGCCAAAAACCTAATTTAAAACAATTTCATAGTCAATATGATCCCCTGATAATTGTGTTCTTTCGATTGCTTTTGATGGATTAAATAAATTAATATACCTGACTACTTAAAGTTTCATACAAATTTACACAACCCGATTCTTCAATTTTCAGAAATTTTATCACAGAAAAGCATTTCCTGGAATTTATTTTAAAAAATAGCAAACCTAAATAAATTTGAGGTAAAATGAAAATACCAAAAGATATCCTATCATCAAAGTAGGGTAATGCAAAAATCTCCCCATATCCCTAAGGAAATTACTCAGTTCCATAAGACATTATAATAAAGTAAGAAGCGGTATCTAACAGGATCGAAGAGAAAAATTCCTCCTTAAATAGATTGATTCAGTTTGATATTTATTTTATTTGCAATAGCTGTTAGTTTCCTGATCAGCTATCTTAAAACCCAGGGCTTCTCTCAACTTTGAGTAGTCAGATTTACTTACCTGCAATCGGGCTACGGTATTTAGCAGCTTGATATGCTATCTTTTTCATACGCCGCGACGCAGTTTATTAGTTGTGTATTTACTAAGAGCGGTGTATTGTTACGAGGCAGTTTTCCGCAAGCTATTTGCTCAAAAAAATTCATGATTTGTTTTTTAAGAAAGAGATGAAGCTTTTTTAATATTATGCTTTTGGGGATGCTTATTTTTGCCGGAATGGGGCAAAAAAAATTAAAAAGATTTGGAGAAATAAAAACATTTCCAAATGTGCTGGAGTATCCTGAAAATATTGCCGGTAATTGGAATAAGCATTTCCAAAATAACAACCCGGTAATATTGGAACTTGCATGTGGTAAAGGTGAATATGCTGTGGGGCTGGCGCAATTGAACCAGGAAAATAATTATATAGGGGTAGATATAAAGGGTAATAGAATATGGGTAGGTGCTAAATTTTCTTTGGAAAACAAGTTGACAAATGTCGCCTTCTTACGCACTCAAATTCACCAAATAAATTCTTATTTTAAGAAGAATGAAGTGAAAGAAATCTGGATCACTTTCCCGGACCCGCAGCTAAGAGTATCAAAAGCCAATAAAAGGCTTACACATCCCCGTTATTTAAGATTGTATCACCAATTCTTAATAGAAGACGGTAAAATACATCTAAAAACGGATTCTCCTGACCTGTATGATTTTACAAAAACCGTTGTTGAATTGTATGGCCTTAATTTAATCCATGATATAAAAAATATCAATGATGAAAAAAATATTTCACCTGAACTGATGATAAAAACTCATTATGAAAACCTTGACATCGCGAAGAGCAATTGCATTTTTTACCTATGTTTTTCTTTACCGGAAAAAATAATAAATGCGGATGAAGCGCTCGAACATATGCTAAAGACAGCAACCAATGAGTAGCGGTAACGAAAAATTTATTGAGGGGATTCATTTTTATCAAAACGAGAATGGCTATACCGTTCTGACCGAAAAGTATTTATTGGAAAGAGGCTTTTGTTGTGGGAACGGATGCCTGCATTGTCCTTATAATTATAAAATGGTTGCAGAACCATATAAAAGTAAATTATTGGCAAAACGAAAAAATGAAAAAAAATAATATAAAAGAGCCACTTTGGTCAACTACAAAGCAATACAGTTTTTTTGAAGATGTATATGCCGTCGTAAGACAAATTCCTAAAGGCCGGGTAACTTCCTATGGGGCCATTGCCAATTACCTTGGCACAAAGCTTTCAGCTCGCATGGTGGGCTGGGCACTGAATGCAACGCACACAAGCAAACCGAAAGTACCGGCACATCGTGTTGTAAACAGGAACGGAATGCTAAGCGGTAAGACGCATTTCGCTACATCAACTCTTATGGAAGAATTATTATTGAAAGAAAAAATTAAAGTTCAAAAAGATATCGTTGTCGATTTTGAAAAATTATTTTGGGATCCTTTAAAGGAATTAGGGCTATAGGTTTTTATACGTCGACAGAATTTTTGAAAATCCAAAATGAAGCAGTCAAAATAGAATTTGATAAAGTAAAGTAAGATCAGCTATAATAAGGCCTTATCATCAAATAAACCACTACCCCCGTAATCGCCACATAGAACCAGATAGGCCATGTAATTCTTGCAAGTTTCATGTGCCTTATGTAATCCGCGGTTAATGCCCTGTATGCCGTAAATAAAATAAAAGGGAGGATAATTCCTGCGAGAGGAATGTGTGTTAACAAAATGAAATAATAAACATACCTGAAACTTCCCGCGAGTAATTTTTCATCCTCACCTAATATTCCATCATGATTAATATCTCCATACTTTGTATCACCGCTTAACAGATGATGGCATATATAAGAAATTAAAAAAAGAAAAGAAAGTATAATTGCGATCACCATAATTCGCTTATGCAAAATAAATTTCCCGGATCTTACTGCCATAAGGGCCGCTACCAGCAAAGCGGCAACTATTGAATTAATTATTGCATTAGCAGTAGCGAAAATGTGTGGATCAAAAGAAAGGTTTATGTTTAGTTTAATTTCAGCCAGCAGTGCTACAGCAGCAAAAACAACTATAGAAACCATCCAGATAATTATTTTTGCCTTTTTATCATTCCGTTTTAAATCCGGGGCCGGTAACATATCCTGCTGAAGAGTTTTCATTTATTTCTTCTTTTAATTTTTCATCTATATTAGCTTCGATCAAATAATTCTTTCAAAAATTCCTTAAAAGTTTTTTTCCTGTCTTTTTCAAGCATCAGTAAGGGAATATCCCTAACAAGTTTTTTTTGTGCAGCTGAATCCAATCCATTGTACCAGCCTCTCACTATTCTTTCCTTATCCAGCAGGAAAAAATTTTCTGTATGCACAAATGCTGTATCTATATTCACATCGGCAATGTTGGCTTTAATTTCTTTGATAGCAAGATTGTAAATGCTATCCCGGTTTCCTGTAAGCAACCACCAGCTATCAGGATTTACATTAAATTTCTCACCCCATTTCCTTAGTTGAGGTACCGAATCATGAAGGGGGTCTACAGTTATGGATACAAACTGCACTATGGAATCATTCTTTGTAAATGAATTTTGCAAACGCTTCATGGCTTTTGCAAGCTGTGGACAAATAGTAGGACAACGTGTAAAGAAGAAATCGAGAACAATTATTTTCCCCTTTAAATCAGCAAATGAAACTGTGTCACCAAACTGATTAATAAAACGCATATTACTTACATGATGCCATACTGTATCGTGTATAGT
The DNA here is from genome assembly GCA_046593045.1 of Chitinophagaceae bacterium. Classification (GTDB taxonomy): domain Bacteria; phylum Bacteroidota; class Bacteroidia; order Chitinophagales; family Chitinophagaceae; genus Ginsengibacter. The sequence goes on from JBKJRY010000379.1 coordinate 13,249, forward strand.
TTCCCCATTCTTTTGAACAACATTTACGCTGTCGTAAAAATATCTTCCCGGCATTTGCACATCCCTATTACTGTAGTACCTTACCAGGAGATAACTGACTAACGGCAACAGAACCGCGAGCATAACCGCCAAAACTGCTTTTTTATTCATGAACTTTTTCTTCTAAAACAAAATTAGCCATCACATTCATGCGACAGCTAATTCAACTATTTAAATAACAATTATTTGCATCAATCTTTTGAGCCTTTCTCCATTGGAGGAACAGGATGCTGTTGCATATGTTCTGTAGAAGGATGGCTGCCCGCATCGGTATTTCTTAAAATTTTCCAGCTATTTCCATCATAGAGAAAAGCAATTATAAACCAGATAAATAATGTCGCTGGTACGGCAATAGTCATAATAAGATTTCTTATTTCATCGCCAAGGTGCATAAAAATTGAAATAATATAAAATGCTTTTGCCAAAGTGAGTATGCATACAATTCCTTTAAAAACCAATACCAGGAATTGATTAGGATCTGCACCTTTGTGTATGGTGTAAATAGATAATCCAAGGCCAAGCTCAGCAATTGTAATGATCAGCAATAACCAGAAAGTTTTCCATATCCTTTTTACCTGGGCACGGTCATGTTCATTTGGTATTACGTGAGTTGTAGTTTCGTAAGACATAAAATTCTTTAAAATTTTGAATCGGTCAATTAAATTATTTCAGATAAATTATTTTAAATAAGATAAAAACAAAGAAAAACAAATACCCATACAAGATCAACAAAGAGGCCATTACGAGATGATAGAAAA
>JBKJRY010000449.1:0-5912 GCA_046593045.1 Chitinophagaceae bacterium
TTTATTTAGCAATCCTCTCAAAAACCATAGAAAACACCTTACAGGAATAGCAGTCATCTTACTGGCGGTGTCGCTGAACATCGTATTGCAAAAAGCCCCCGCAGTACTAACTTCGGAAGCTTTTTTATTTCTTCAATCATCTTTTAAATCGGGGGGCTTTCTTCAATACGCATAATGTTGTGCCGAAAATAAAGTAAAGCCTTGCCTGACTTGTGAGAAACCATTAAAGGGGCGTACGGATAAAAAGTTTTGCGATGACTATTGCCGGAATAACTATAACACCATAACAACCAACTAAAGTCCAATACAATAAATCTTGTGAGGAATATCAATAATGCGCTGGGAAAGAACAGGCGAATTTTGGAATCGATATTCCCGGATAATGAAGAGATCACCAAAACCACTAAAGACAAATTGCTTCAAAAAGGATTTCAGTTTAAGTATTTCACTAACACTTATACCAATAAAAAAGGGAATGTTTATTTCTTTTGTTATGACCTTGGCTACCTGCCCCTGGAAAATGACTGGTATTTATTAGTTAAGCGGAAGGAAGAAGAATGAGGCTCCGGTGCCTGCAAATGAAAAAAAAACCCGCAACATTGGGGAGTGTAAATTAAACTGTGTCAAAGTTCTTTTCCCCCCTTCTTCCCGGCCATGGCCGGGAAGAAGGGGGGAAATTTTTTTAATAAATTGCCGTCATTCTCCCTTCGAAGATAATGCTTAATTGCTGCATGGTGAGTCCCCAGTTTTGTAAAGGCATCGTCCATTTTTCGGCAATACGTTGCGATGCCAGGTATACTAATTTCAGCAACGCCATATCGTTTACAAAAGCACCTTTCGTTTTGGTTATTTTTCTTATCTGCCGGTGAAAACCCTCAATTGTATTAGTCGTATAAATCAGCCTTCGTATGTCAGCTGCATACTTAAAAAAAGTACTCAGTTTATGCCAGTTACTTCGCCACGATTTTATTACGATCGGGTACTTGGCTCCCCATTTTTTTTCTAATGCATCCAAATGTTCTTCAGCCTGGTCTTTACCAGATGCTCTGTAAATTAATTTCACATCCGCTATTACAGCCTTGACATCTTTACTGGCTACATATTTTATCGTATTGCGTACCTGGTGTACAATACAACTTTGCACTTCTGTTTTTGGATATATACTTCCAATGGCTTCTTCAAAACCTCCCAGGTTGTCAATGCATGCAATCAGGATATCTTTAACACCTCGTTGCTGCATATCCGTTAGTACACTTAACTAAAACTTTGCTCCTTCACTTTCTGAGATATACATGCCCAGTAAGTGTTTGCGGCCTTCAAGGTTAATGCCTAATACATTGTACAGACACCTGGTTACCACATGCCCGCTCCCGTCTTTTACTTTGTAATACATCGCATCCAGCCATACAATCGTGTACACATCTTCCAACTCATGAGCCTGCCATAATTTGATGGCTGGGATCACACGGTCTGTTACTTCAGATAATACAGTATGACTGATATCTGTGTCGTACATTTCTTTGATGTGGGCAGCTATATCACGCAGGCTCATCCCAAGACCGTATAAGCCTATGATCTTACTCTCTAAACTGTCGGCTAATATCGTTTGACGTTTCTTAACGATCTCCGGCTCAAAGCTGCCGCTGCGATCACGGGGAGTACTTAGTTCCATAGTACCTTCACTCGTTCGCAATTGCTTAGTCCCATGACCATTGCGCCGGTTAGATTCTTCTTCCGTATTTTCCTGTAGATGATCTTCCAGTTCAGCTTCTAACGCTGCTTCAAGAAAGGACTTAAATAAGGGAGCCAGGGCTCCTTGTTTTCCTAATAATGGTTTGCCGGATTTGAGTTGCGCAAGCGCTTTATTTTTTACCGATTCATAATCGAACTCGAATTCTTTGTTTGTCTTTTTCATTTTTACTGTGTTTTTAAAGTTCTTCTTATTTATGAACTTTGACACAGTTTAATTTACAGTCTCCAACATTGCTGAAGCGGGTTTTCAATTTTATTTAGATAATTTATTTAGGAAATTTTCTCTACCTGCATGTAACTTAGTTCTACAGGTGTCGCACGTCCAAATATCTTAACCTGAACTTTAAGTTTCTTCTTCTCATCCGTTACCTCTTCTATCACACCATTAAAGTCATTAAACGGTCCATCAATAATTTTAATCGTTTCTCCAACGATGAATGGCTCACTCATAGTCATGCCTCCTGCGTCTGCCATTTCATCTACCTTGCCCAGCATCTTGTTTACTTCAGCTTTTCTTAAACATATGATATTACCTTTTGAGCCTTTCCCATCAGTTAAAAAATGCATCACATTGGTGATATTGCTCAAATGCTGCACGATTTCATCAGATAATTTTCCATCCTGAACCTCTATCATTACATAGCCGGGATAGAAGTTTCTTTCTCTCATTACTTTCTTGCCGTTCTGAACTTTATATACTTTTTCAACAGGTAAAAAAATCTGTTTAATAATCTTATCCCACCCATTCCTGATGATATCTTTATCAAGATATTCCTTAATCTTGCGTTCTTTACCACTCACAACCCTTAAAACGTACCACTTTGTTTCTTCCCGTTCAGAAGTTGCATTAGTTTCCTCGTGAGCGATGTCAGGATTTACTTCCTCTTCAACATTTTTTGTTTCAGTCATAATTACTTAAATAAAGAATAAACAAATTTTAAAATACCATTTATTCCAAAATCCATAAGGGCGACAATTGCGGTAATAATAATAGTTGCAGCCAGCACAATCATTGTGGATTGCTGTAGTTGCTCCCAATTGGGCCAGGTAACTTTTTGCAATAATTCCCTGTAGGAGTCCCTGATATACAATGTTATTTTATTCATCTTTTCAAATTAAAAATTTTAAATGTCAATTCATGATAAAATTGAGCGAATTAACATTTTACAAAGCACGGGCACAAGGATTCGAACCCTGATCAAAGGTTTTGGAGACCTCTATTCTACCATTGAACTATGCCCGTAAGAATACCCTCCAAACCTCCCTCAAGGGAGGCTTTGCAAGAGTATAAATTTTTAAAGAACTTTTAAAAAAGCAAAGTACCTAAGGCATTACCCAAGGTACTTTGCAAATTTATAAAACAGTTTCCAAAGCCCCTTTAGGGGTTGAAGTGTTTATTTTAAAATCTCTGTAACCTGTCCAGCTCCAACTGTACGACCACCTTCACGAATTGCAAACTTCAAACCTTTTTCCATCGCAATTGGCTGGATGAGTTTTACGGTCAGGCTTGTATTATCGCCTGGCATCACCATTTCGGTTCCTGCTGGCAATTCAACTTCACCGGTAACGTCTGTTGTTCTGAAATAGAACTGGGGACGATATTTTTGAAAAAATGGCGTATGACGGCCACCTTCTTCTTTGCTTAATACATAGACTTCGCCCTTGAAATCCGTATGCGGAGTTATTGAGCCTGGCTTACAAAGAACCATCCCACGACGGATCTGTGTTTTTTCAATACCGCGAAGTAATAAACCTGCGTTGTCGCCAGCTTCACCTTCATCAAGTAGTTTTTTAAACATTTCCACACCAGTAACAGTTGAGGTTAATGGCTTTTCCATCAGACCTACAATTTCAACACCTTCACCTACTTTAATGCGGCCTCTTTCTATACGACCTGTAGCAACAGTGCCACGACCTGTAATAGAAAATACGTCTTCCACACTCATCAAGAAAGGCTGGTCCACCGGGCGGGGAGGCAAAGGAATGTAAGAATCCACAGCATCCATTAATTCATCTATTGCGCTTACCCATTTAGCGTCACCAGCTAATGCACCTGTGGCAGAACCTTTAATAATAGGAGTATTGTCTCCATCAAAACCATTCTTGGTTAAAAGTTCACGTATTTCCATCTCCACTAATTCAATCAATTCAGGATCATCAACAAGGTCAACCTTATTCATAAATACAACCATACGGGGAACACCCACCTGGCGGGCAAGCAAAATATGCTCTCTTGTTTGCGGCATAGGACCATCAGTAGCGGCAACAACTAATATCGCACCATCCATTTGCGCAGCGCCTGTAATCATATTCTTTACATAATCGGCGTGACCCGGACAATCCACGTGTGCATAGTGACGATTAACTGTAGCGTATTCAACGTGAGCAGTATTAATTGTAATACCCCTTTCTTTTTCTTCAGGAGCACCATCAATATCATCATAATTTCTTTTCTCCGCCAAACCTTTTTTAGACAAAATATCGGTTATAGCGGCTGTTAGCGTGGTTTTACCATGATCCACGTGACCTATAGTACCAACGTTAAGGTGGGGTTTATCCCTTTTAAAATTCTCTTTTGCCATTTTATTTGTTTTTTAATAGTTGATTTTAAAATTTTATTTTGCCTGCATCATAATTTATGAGCTAATAACAATGTTTGAGCTGTTGATCCTAAATACTTTCGGGGCGACCTCCCCGATCTTTACAGGATTGCTCAGTCATTTCTCTCTCGAAAAAGAGCTGTTGATGAGAATTGAACTCACGACCTCTTCCTTACCAAGGAAGTGCTCTACCCCTGAGCTACAACAGCTTTTTAAAGTCATTGAAGTCAGTGGGTCATTAAGGCAATAAGTAGATATTACTGACCCATTGACTTAATGTCTTATTGACCAATTCAGAGCGGAAGACGAGCCTCGAACTCGCGACCTATAGCTTGGAAGGCTATCGCTCTACCAATTGAGCTACTTCCGCTTGTTAAATACTATTTCAAAAAACTAATTTAAAATCAGTGGGCAGTGGTGGATTCGAACCACCGAAGTCGAAGACAGCGGATTTACAGTCCGCTCCATTTGGCCACTCTGGTAACTGCCCTAACAGTAACAATAAAACTATGATTGCCGAATGCAGATTTGAAAAATTGATGATTTTCGAATCTAAATCTGAAATCAAACCCTCTAACTTAAGAGCCAGTGGAGGGATTCGAACCCCCGACCAGCTGATTACAAATCAGCTGCTCTGGCCAACTGAGCTACACTGGCAATTACCTCTAATACAGTATTACAATGAACTTTCCATAAAACATACCTCCTGAGGCTATTTTTTGGGAAGGCAAAGGTAATGGAAAAATTTTAATGGAAAAATTTTGAAAAAGAATATTTATTATCAAAACATTATTGAATAAAACCTTTCAATTTCGAAATGCTGAAACGCAATAAATCCGGCATTTTTTCTGGGTTTAAGCCGGTAATAATTTACCTTTTCAGTCTCATAAAAAAATCCCCCGGTCCGGGGGATTTCATTATATAATATTAAGATGATTATCAAGCGGCCAATTTTGCTTTCTTCCTTTTTATTTGAGTAATTACGGAATCAAGGGCAAAATCAAAACTTTCTTCAAATGATTTGGAAGAATGTTTTACAAAGAAATCATGTCGCGGGACATGTACTTTAATCTCAGCAACTTTATCTTTAATGTTGTGCACAACATTATCCAATTTTAAGAACACATCCACTTTTGTAATTCTATCATGAAACTGGGGAAGCTTTGAGAGTTTCTTTTCAACGTACGAAACCAACTTTGTGTCTGCTTCAAAATGAAGGGTTTGAATGTTTACGTTCATAGTAATCATAAATTTTAGCGTGAACAATATATATAAAAGGTGAATAAATAGCATAGGGAAATCCTATTTTATGTAAGCAAAGAGAGTATGTCATTGAAATTACATTTCATAACGCATTTTTCAAAAAAATATTTCATATTATCACTGTGATTTGGGATGAGATAATTTATGAACATCTTTTAATTTTTCAATTGAATTAGAAGTATAAACTTGTGTTGATGCCAAACTGGAATGACCTAATAATTCTTTAACAGCATTAATATCAGCGCCATTATTGGTAAGGTGTGTTGCAAAACTATGACGTAACACGTGGGGGCTTTT
>JBKJRY010000029.1:0-21104 GCA_046593045.1 Chitinophagaceae bacterium
TGGTCCCGGGTTTTTAAAAACGGCAATCAACGCTATGAAAAATATCGCGGAAAAATTATTGCATTACAAAGGCATGCCTGAAGTAAGTGATAATCCCATTACCACAGCATATTTGAATATATTGGTTTCTAACATAAAAAATGATGAACCGAATATCAATTAAAGCCATTGACCGGGCAGACAAACCTTATTTACACTGAAGCCCAAAATTATTTTCTTCATTTTTGTTTTTAAATGAAAGTTATTTCAGCAATGACTTTGCTTTATTAATTACGTTTTCAACACTGAAACCATATTCTTTCATCACTTGTTCACCAGGGGCAGATTCGCCAAATTTTGTAATTCCTATTACATCACCATCATCTGTAACATATTTGCACCATCCGATGGGTGAGCCTGCTTCTACAGCCAGGCGTTTACGTATTTTTTTCGGAAGAACTTTTTCTTTGTAATCTGCACTTTGTACATCAAATAATTCCCAACTGGGGAAGCTTACCACCCTGACTTTTATAGATTCTTCTTTCAATTTTTCCTGTGCTTCCAACAATAGATGTACTTCACTTCCGCTGCCCATTAAAATCAATTGGGCTTCACCTTCACAATCAGACAAAATGTATGCGCCCTTTTCTACATTGGCAGCTTTTGCAAATTTATCCTGGTCAATTATCGGTATGTTTTGCCGTGTAAGTATCAATGCTACCGGGCCACCCGAATGTTCCAATGCTACACGCCATGCCTGTGCAGTTTCATTGGCATCTGCGGGACGAATAACGGTAACATCATGCACAGACCTTAATCCAATTAATTGCTCTACCGGCTGATGCGTGGTTCCGTCTTCTCCCAAACCAATACTATCATGCGTGTAAACATAAATTGGGCGAATTTTCATGATAGCTGCAAGCCTTATCGGCGGACGCATATAATCTGAAAATATAAGGAAAGTTGCACCATAAGGAATGATGCCTTTTGTAAGCGCCATGCCATTCAAAACTGCACCCATAGCGTGTTCACGAATACCGAAATGAAAATTCCTTCCGCCGTGATTTTCACTGGTGAACGACTGATAATCGTCTAAAATGGTGTCTGTAGATGGAGAGAGATCAGCAGATCCGCCAATTAGTAATGGCAGCTTGGCGGCAATTGAATTCAATGTTTTTCCGGATGCTTTTCTGGTGGCGATTCCTTTGGCATCAGGTTTAAAAACAGGAAGATCATCTTTCCAGCCTTCAGGTAATTTTCCATTGCTGAATAGTTCATATTCCGCTGCTTCTGCTGCATATTTTTCTTTATATTTTGCATAAAGAGCGTTCCAATCCTGTTCTTTTTTAATGCCTGCTTCTCCTTTGCTCCTGTAATAATTAAGTACTTCATCAGCAACCACAAAACTTTTATCAGGATCAAAGCCTAAATTCTCTTTCACCAGCCGCACTTCATCTTTTCCTAAAGGCGAACCATGGGCCCCTGCGGTGTCAACTTTATTAGGGCTTCCAAAACCAATGTGCGTACGAACTTTTATCAGAGAAGGACGTTTGGTTTCATTTTTTGCATTTTGTATCGCCGTGTAAATTGCTTCGGTATCATTACCATCGGCTACGGATTGCACATGCCACCCATAAGCCTGGAAACGCTCTGTTACATCTTCATCAAAAGTGATTGAGGTATCGCCTTCAATAGTAATTTTATTATCATCATACAGGTAAATAATATTGCCCAGTTTAAGATGTCCCGCCATAGAAGCGGCTTCAGCGCTTACTCCTTCCATCAGGTCGCCATCGCTGCAAATAGCATAAATTTTATAATCGAATATATCAAAGCCCGGTTTATTATATCGCGAAGCAATAAATTGTTGCGCAATGGCCATACCAATGCCGTTTGCAAAACCCTGCCCCAACGGGCCTGTGGTCACTTCTATTCCTGCTAATAAGCCGTACTCGGGATGGCCTGCGGTTTTGCTGTGCAATTGCCTGAAATTTTTAAGGTCATCCATGCTGATGTCGTAACCGGTTAAATACAAAAAACAATATTGTAACATGCATGCGTGCCCGGCTGATAGTACAAACCGATCCCGGTTAGCCCATTCCGCATTTTTAGGATTGTAGTTCATCACTTTTGTCCAAAGCACATCGCCTATTGGTGCAAGGGCCATGGGGGTTCCCGGATGGCCTGAGTTGGCTTTTTGTACAGCATCTGCTGCCAATACACGAACCGTATTAATCCCTGATTGTTCAATTGATTTCATTGTCTGTTTTTATTTAAGATTTGTTTATTCTCCGTTGCGTCAAACGCCTTAAAAATGATTTCTACGATTCCTTTCGCCAGATCGTTAATAATTGCATTTATTTTGTCAGGCATTTGTATTTTTAGCTTAAGCTAAACTAACTCTTTTGTGGTAATCCTGATCTCGTTTAGAAGTGTTTTATTAACAGGGCAATTATCTGAAATTTCAATCAGGCGACTCCGCTGCGCATCGTCTAAATTTCCAATTAATTTTACTTCTTTTTCAATGGTATGAACAAAGCCTTCTTTTGACTCACATTCTTCACAATCTTCTGCATAAACCCTGGTTTGATTTAAATTCACCTGAACTTCCTCTAAATCCCAGCCTTTGCGGTCAGCATACATCCGGAGGGTCATTGCAACACAACTTCCAAGAGCCATCAGCAAAAGGTCATAAGGAGTAGGCCCTTCATCCCCGCCATGGGGTTTTGGTTCATCCGATATAATTTCATGGCGTCCGTTTGTTGACGAAGTAATGTATTTCTCTTTTCCAATTATTGTGATTACTTGTGCCATAATAAATTTACTTTTTCATTTTTTATGATGCCTAATATTCCGTTTATAGCGCCGTAGTATCCCGAAGATGTATTTTCTTTTATTGATTAAAAATTATTTCAGATACGAGTTCAGCATCCATAATGTTTTTTCAGTTAACGCTACGTTGTGCCGAAGACTTTCATAGTCATAGTTAAACCTCAGCCGCACAAAAGTACAAGGCTTTAGCTAAGGTTTATCTACTTCATTTTTTTTCTAATGCCATTCTAATGTTCCTTTAATGCTAAACTAATAGCCGGGATATAACTTTGTGGGAACTGAGATGAGACAGGTATGTAATTGCATAACGCTTCTAGCTTTTTATGATGAAAAACAGAAATTCGAAGTTTAATAAAATAAAGTATTCTTTGCTCAGCAAGTTGGGATCTATGTGCAATCTAAACTTTTCAAGCCATGAACTGCTGGACGAAAAGATATTTGGCGTTGATGGAATTAAACGAAAAATATTAGTGCTGGAAGAAAAAAATGGCTCGAGCTCTTCATATATAATCGAGCTGGATAAAGTGAAATCCATCTCAGTGAAAACGGTTTATGATAGCATAAAACCGAACGATTTGACAAACAAAAGCTTAGAAGAATTTCTTAAGACTATGCATTTACAATTTGAATTCACAGATGGGCGAGACACTATAGCATTGCCTTTTTTTGAAAACAAAAAAAATAATATTGAAGATTTAGCCGTAGTAGCAAGAAGGACAAATAATTGGAAAATGATACTTTCAAAAATGTCCGGCACGCAACATAAAGAACAATCTTAGACAAGAAAAATGATTAATAGCACTTTCAATAATACCCTTATATTTCAAAACAGATACATTGTACCTGTCTTTGAAATATGTAGTGTTTGCTCATTTGCCGGGTTTCTACCTTTCTGTTTTAAGCTTTACTATCTTTCAAATTTTAAAGACTTCAATACTTCCACCCAAGCCTAACGTTTTCAAGGTTTGGGATATCTTACCGGGTTATTTCCATCGATTTAAAATAGCGGTTTACAATTGTAACAGATGATTCAAAATGCGTCAGTTTGTAAGACTATTGCTGTGCGGGTAAAACGATGGATACCCCTACTACTATCGTATCTCTTCACTCTCAATATCAAAATTTATTAAATGTTTACAATCATCAGTGCTGCCATTATTGTTGCAAGTGTTATACTTATTTTCAAAGGACTCTTTTTTTTACATAACAAAGAGGAAAAAAAAGTATCAGCCGCGATTAAAGCTTATTACAATGACCTGGCAATTGAATATAATCTTACAGTTTCAAATCATGAAATACTGAAAGACACTATACTTGGGCTTGACGAAATATGCGAAAAACTTGCGATAGTAGAATCGGTTGAGACAGGGAAGTATAAATGGCACATTATTGACCTTAGCAGTGTGAAGAATTGTGTTGTAATAAAAGATTATAAATCTTTCTATTCAAATGAATCGAAAGCAAAAGCCAGTGAGCGTTTCGTTGATAAAATCATCTTACAATTTGAGTTCATTGAGGAAAAGGAACCGGTCGAAATAAATTTTTACAAGCATATTTTAAACCACATATCAGACCTGCCTCAGTCAGAGCAAACGGCCCGGAAATGGGAGGGAGTGATTTCAAAAATGATAAAGAAGAAACTAAAGCGAACAGCATAAAAAGTATCTCGTTAATAAACTTTAGTTCCACACTTTATTTTTCGAAATTTCTTTAGCCCAAACCTGTAACCACAGAGCTTGTTGACATGGGTTAAGATATTAGAGGATGTCTTATCATCCTAAGAATTAAAAGTAGAGATGTGTTGCATCCTAATTTATTATTGATTATTAAATGAATTATATATGAGACTAAATCAAACGATTTTTTCGATTAGCAGAATGATCTTAGTAGTGATGGTATTGATAAACCTAACAATTATAAGTTATTCTTTTGCCGTGAATGAAAATTGGTATTGGGCTCTTATTTTAAGTCTGCCGCTTTTAATGCTGGCAATTGTGAATGTTCGTCAAAAAAATCATGCGCTTTTACGCAACTTTCCTTTAGCAGGTTATCTCCGTTATTTTCTTGAATCTATTCGCCCGGAGATAAGGCAGTATTTTTTTGAATCTGACCTTGATGGAAAACCTTTCAACAGGCGGCAAAGGTCTATTGTTTACCAGAGAGCTAAAAACGAGAAACAAACGGTAGCTTTTGGAATGCAGACTGATCCAAATACTCCCGGCTTTGAATGGGCAGCGCATTCTGTTTATCCAAAAAGTGTAAATGAAAAAGATTTACGTGTGTTGATTGGAAATCATCTTTGCATGCAGCCATATAATGCGAGCATCTATAACATTGGTGCGATGAGCTATGGAGCTTTAAGTAAAACAGCAATTACTGCTTTAAATAAAGGAGCAAAATTAGGGAGGTTTGCACATAATACGGGTGAAGGTGGCATCAGCGGATATCATATACAGGGGGGAGATTTAATCTGGCAAATCGGCACTGGATATTTTGGTTGCCGTGATGAAAAAGGAAGGTTTCATTCATTGGCATTTCGTAAAAATGCCCTGCGCCGCCAGGTAAAGATGATTGAACTGAAATTATCGCAGGGTGCCAAACCGGGACATGGAGGGATTTTACCTGCTGCAAAAAATACACTCGAAATTGCTGCTATCAGGCAGGTAAAGCCAGGTACTGTCATTCATTCTCCGGCAGCGTACGCAGAGTTTGACGCTCCTGAAGGCCTGGTACATTTTCTCCAATTATTGCGTGAATTATCAGATGGAAAACCAGTTGGATTTAAAATGTGTATTGGTGATAAACAGGAGTTCATTGATATCTGCCAGGCTATAAAATCCACCGGCTGTATTCCTGATTTTATATCTATTGATGGCGGTGAAGGCGGAACGGGAGCGGCTCCGTTAGAATTTACAGACCATTTGGGAATGCCATTATTTGAAGTCCTTGCTTTTGTAAAACAAACATTGGATGAATATGATTTATCAACTGATATTAAAATAATTGCTGCGGGCAAAATCATTACGGCATTCGATATACTTAAAGCATTGGCGCTTGGCGCATCTGCGTGTTATAGTGCAAGAGGGATGATGTTTGCATTAGGATGCATACAGGCGCTGATATGTGATACAGATAGATGCCCGGTAGGTGTGGCCACACAAAACCCGGCTTTGTATAAAGGTTTAGATCCGGCAGATAAAGGCATGCGTGTTTTCAATTTTCATTTGAATACAATAAAGGCCACTAAAGAAATGATGGAAGCCTGTGGCTTTGCGAACATCGAAAAGATTCATGCCGCAAAGTTTTTCAGGAGGATAGATGCACAGACAACCAAAAGTTTTGAAGAAATATATTTTAATAAACTAAATCAGTTCAAACAACAACAAAATTTTCAACCTCAATTAAATTAAAGACATGAAAAAAATAAAAAATAACCTCGTTCTCAGAAAAGATGATTATTCACTCTTAAACTCGTACCTGAAAAATGCCCGGATGCAATCCACGTACAACAGGCGTGACGCCGAAGAGCTGTAGTCCGAGTTAAAAAAAGCAACGCTTGTAAACAGTGATGATTTCCCCGGTGATGTAGTGGGCTTAAATTCTAAAGTAAGAATAAAAGCAGATGGTAAAAAAGAAGAAATGGAATTGATAATAGTTACCCCTGACAGGGCAAATATTAAAGAAAAAAAGATTTCGATTATGGCCCCGATTGGAACAGCCTTGATCGGTTTTCGTAAAGGACAAAAAGTCAAATGGAAAGTGCCCTCCGGTGATAAGACGTTCACGATACTGGAAGTAATGAATGGCTAGGAAAGAGCATGTGCGTGGTTTAAAACTAAGTCACTTCAATATCGCCGGCCTCAGATCAGTAATTCAATCATCAGCACCTTCAATCCCAACAGAAAGCCCTTAGCAAATTATCCTGTATCCGAAGGCTATGAAGTTGTTCAGAAGAGAGGTTTCGATGCGAAGTTGTTACGGGAGAACAAATCAGGCTCTCCACTCCGCCGAGGCTTAAGGCAGGTTGGATAACGGAAAGGCTTTTCAAAAAAACAGTTAGTTGCTCCGGGCTCACATCTAATTCAAAAGACGCTTCCATTAAAAAAAGGCAGTAGTTGGGAAAAATTATCAAGCGCATTATTTTACAATTCAGGACGCATTGTTACTTGTACTGTATTTGGATTCATCTTTGGATTTATCGGCAAAAGTGTTGCGCTGTTTGGTTACCAGCAATGGCTATCCGTAATTATAGGTGTAATAATTATTTTATTTATAATACTTCTTAAAAGGCTCTCATTATTTAAAAACAATAATTTACTTCTTGTATTTTTTGAAAAACTGCGCTCTGCATTGGGAAGGCTTTTTCTTAAGAAAAACTTTTCTTCTCTATTTTCTATGGGTTTATTAAATGGATTGTTGCCATGTGGCCTAGTTTACATGGCTGCGGCAGTTGCGGTGTCTGCCGGTGATGTTGCAAATAGTATGGTTTTTATGGCGGCTTTTGGGTTAGGCACATTGCCTATGATGTGGAGCATTGCCTTCTTTGGCAATTACGTAAGCGTCAGCCGTCGTCAAAAAATCCGCAAAGCATATCCTTATATAATGACGATGCCCGCATGCCTTTTAATTCTCCGTGGCATGGGGTTGGGCATACCTTATGTAAGCCCTAAAGTTGAGGTGCAAAAAAAAGCAGTTGTAAATTGTTGTGTGCGGCCCGGTGAGAATTAAAAGCTCAGGCACAAAACACCTTGCTGGCTGAGAGACCTGATTTACTTTAACGGAATCATTTATTGGTAAAAAAAATGTAGCAATTGTTGAAGGAGAGTTCCTGTTATTTTTAAAAACAAAGAACATGAAAAGCCCCGCAACCGTTATAGCTATTGCCACTATTTATTTGCTCGTATTTCAACTGGCAATTTTATTGGACTTTGAAGCGGGCCTTATTTTTACATTGCTTTCCTTTTCACCGTTTATTATTCTCTACATGGCCTATATTATTTTAAGGTATGGCCACCCTTCCAAACACACTTTTGATGAAAAATTTTACGATGATTAGGATTATATGAGAAATAAAAAGCGATAACCCAAAGGAGATGAAAGGTTTATAGCAGGAGATTTAAGTAAGTAAAACAAATCCAGCTCATCAATTTTATCAATCAGATTGCCCTGCTGAATGCGGGTGTTGATATTTTATTTTTAAAGAGATACGCATCGAACACAGCACAAATGTTCCTGATAAATAATTTTCCATCTTCAGTAACGTGAACCGTGTGTTCATTTACTTCAACTAAGCCATCTCTTTCCAAAAAAGATAGCTGTAAAAAAATATGATTTAGAAAATCATTGCTGTGTACACCTGCATTGAGTGTGGTTTTATTTACACACATCAATTCATGAATATAATTTTGAATGATGCGATCTTCTTCATTTAATGAATGGCCGTTCACAAAAGGGAGTACACAGGTATTGATTTTAGCCTCATATTCTTCCACTACCTTTTCATTTTGTGCAAATGCATCTTTTGTTGCACTAATTGCAGATGCGCCAAGGCCTATTATCGTTTGCGACTGCGTGGTTGTATAGCCCATAAAATTCCGGTGCAGCCTTTCCTGCCCAGCCGCAATAAATAATTGATCGCCCGGCAAAGCAAAATGATCCATGCCTATACTTTCAAAACCAGCTTGCCGCAGTAACATTCTTCCCTTGTTATAAATTTCCCATTTCAAAGAAGCGTTTGGTAAATCACTTTCAGTGTACC
Source organism: Chitinophagaceae bacterium (assembly GCA_046593045.1). Classification (GTDB taxonomy): domain Bacteria; phylum Bacteroidota; class Bacteroidia; order Chitinophagales; family Chitinophagaceae; genus Ginsengibacter. Next base: position 8,570 of record JBKJRY010000029.1, read on the forward strand.
TGCGTTGCGCCTTACTTTTCCAGGGCACATGTGCATAGGAATAAAATGCAATGCGATCCGGCATTAGTTTTTTTACAAGAGCAATAGTATGCTCCATACTTTTTATAGTCTGGTGGGGGAGGCCGTAAACCAGATCTATATTAATGCTTTTGAAATTATACTTTTTGCCCAAGTCAAAAACCTGTTTCGTTTGCTCGTATGATTGGATCCTGTTAATGACAAATTGTATAGAAGGATCAAAATCCTGTACACCAATACTCATGCGGGTAAAACCGGTTTTAGCTAAAATCCTGATATGTTCTTCCGTTGTAAAGTTGGGATGTATCTCAACACTGAATTCATGATCATCGGCTACAATGGAATTAGCGGTAATTCCATCAATAAGATAAGCAAGGTTATCTGCACTGAAAAATGTAGGCGTTCCACCGCCCAGGTGAATTTCTTTTATTACAGGCGTTCCCGGAAATATTGCACGATATATTTGCCATTCTTTCAAAACGGCATTAAGATAGGGTACTTCTACTTTATGGTTTTTTGTGATGCGCTTATTGCAGGCGCAGAATGTGCAAAGGCTTTCGCAAAAAGGCAAATGAATGTAGATGCAAACTTCTCCATTTTCTAACCTAAAATTATTGACAACCGAATGTTGCCATTTGCTATTATCCAGCGATGAAAAATTCCAATATGGCACCGTAGGGTAACTTGTGTAGCGTGGCGTTGGGACATCGTATTTAGCAAGCAATGATAGCGCAGTTTCAATCATAATTTATCGGGGCGTTGTGAGCAGTTAATGTGTAGAATTTCTTTCTTATTATGTTTACTCTTTCGTTATAAGACATTTCATTGGAAGTATGTTCATTCGCCCATGAAGAATACTTTATCCTGCTGCCATTCGGTGAGGTTTCAAAATGTTGATTCACTTGCGCAAGTAGTTCCCTTGCTTCTGCTTTTAAAAGTTCTAATTCAGTCACACAATTAGTAATAATTTTCTTTGGTTATGTTTAAATAGTTAGATAGCAAATTTTAAAAGAAGAAGCCTCATATATAATGACAATAATTATTCTTTTAAATGATTTTCATCATGCAATTCCTTTGAGGCTCTTGTCACACGATTATAATCATTGATTGATTTTTCCAAATAACATTGACCTTTTTTGAATTTAACCGGAATGTTTTTAAATGAGCATTATCATTTTGATGGATGCTGCCCGTCATTTCCCTCATTAATTATGCTCTTTATTTTTGTCTCAATTCAATAATCAACAATTTTAAGAAATGTTAGGAGAGTTAAACGCATTACAAATGGATCATCTCTAAGTTTCCCACCTTATGAACTAACAGGATTCATAAATCAATCAACCCATTAAATATGCCAGGCCATCGTTTACAGTTTCACATAAATCGCTTATCCTTTTTTGGCGGCACATTACTTTAAACTGGTCTCTTATTTTTTTATAATCATCGTGCATAGGGCAGGGGTGTGTTACAGAACATTTGCTTAACCCGAGGCCGCACTGGTCAAAGACCTCCTGGCCATCTATCGTGTTTATTACATTAATGATTGGCTGGCTCTTTTGTTTTGCTGTTATGTAAAATCCCCCTGCCGGCCCTTTGGCGCTGTTGACGATATTTTTTTTTACTAATGTTTGAAGTATTTTGCCTACGGTATGTTCACTGGCATTTATAAATTCAGCAATCTCTTTCATACCGGCCTTTTCGCCCAATTCAAATTTTGATGCCAGGTAAATTACTGCTTTGATAGCTGTTTTGCAGGTATGGCTTAGCATTTATCTTTTGTTTAAAAATTGCTGCCCTTCTTCTGAAATCATTTCATAATTCCAGGGTGGGTTAAATGTTAGTTCAATAACGGCTTCCGATTGCGGGAAGGTTGATTCCAACACCTCTTTCGCGGCATTGGTTATAGATTCTCCCATAGGACAAAATTTGGTGGTGAGCGTCATAGTACAAAAAATCTTCTTTTCTGTTTCTTCAAAATCCAATTGATAAATCAAACCCAGGTCCACAATATTCAATCCAATCTCCGGGTCCATTACATTCTGCAAAGCAGCCAGGGCAGTCGTGCATTTTATATTGTTGTTTGTAATTACGTTCATGTGCCAGCGGGTTTACCAATCGGTGTATGCATCAGTAATTTTATTACATTCCAGTTATACAATAAAGAAGTAATTAATAATAACACGGCGGCTAATTGTAAAATCAATGCATATCCCGCTAAAATTCCTGTTGTGAATAATACAAAACCGGAAATGTAAGCGATAGCCATCCATTTAAAAACGACATCGTTAAACAAATCTTTTGGATTGGGCGTTTTGCCTTTCCCCGCTAATTGATGATAAACTTTGTTCCAGACAATGAAGGGCAATGTTTTAAAAGTCATACCAAGGATGATTGCGGTAATCCATCCAAAAAAAATAATAAATCCATACGCAATCACAAGACTAACATTTTCTTCCGGGGATATTATTATTAAAGAAATAATGGCAACAAGAAAGATTACAGGCAGCGCCATCATAATAACTGAAAGCAACGACAGCTTTATTTGTTCATCTACTTTTTTGCGTATGCGAAACTGATAAGATTTATAACAAAAATTACCAAATAATACAATAGCCGCTGCCACTGCAAGCAACGGAACAATTAACAGCAACTTATTATCAGCATACAAAAAAGAAAAAATGAATAACAACAAGCCACCATTAATTAATCCATAAATCCACCATAGAATTTTTGTGTTATTATATTTTGAAATAAGAAACATGGGTATCAACCGTGAACCGATGCCGGTAATTAATAACAAAAACCAACCAACGATACCTATATGTGCATGCAATGGAAGATAATCCAATGAACTTTTTTTCATCAGCGGAAACGTAAAGTTGTAAACAAGCATAAGCCCAATGATGGCAGTTGTCAGTAACCAAACAGCAGCCGTAAAAACAAAAACGGCATGCACATTTTCATGTTTGCTTTTTGCCATGCTTACTGCAAGATTTATAAGATAAGCGATGATGGCTGACAGAATTAATATGCCTCCCAATTGGGCGGGCCATCCCATATTAAAAACATAAAAGCCATACACTAACAGGGGAATACCAACCGCCGCGAATATAAAAGAAGCATACGCCAGGTTATTACTATATAATTTATTTTCAATCAATACAGGAACCAATTGGTGGCTGGCTCCGAGTATCATCATGGTGCCCCAGCCAAGCGCCATGATATGGGTAATGGCTAAAGTGTGTGGTTGAAAATAATGTTTTGTAATATCATTTACTGATAGCAATAAAAAAACGGTAGCAATAAGAAAGGTAAAAGCGGCATACCCGTAAAATGGTAATACCGCTTTATAAGAGGTGGTTTTAGTGGTTGCTAAAGTTCCGGAGGTAGCAAACATATCAGTCTTTATAAATCAACAGGTAAACTTCCGCGTCACTTATTTCTTTGATACGGTAGCTGAATTTCCGTTCTTCCAACTCGGGCAAAAGAAAAACAGGAATGCGTTTATGATAAACAAACAATGCTTTGTCTGCCGGCAAGGTTTCCAATGCTTCGAGTATAGTATGCATGGGCAGCGGCATTTGTAATTCTCTCACATCAACTGTTTCAAGTTTTCCATCAAACCTCTTTAGCATTTCGTCCCAGTTTTCTGACCATTGAGTATTATTAGTTTCAACTTCCAGAGGCTGACCGGTCTTCTTATAGAAATAAGTATTCACCAGTTCATCACTAATAATTTCAGCATACGACTCAAAGCCCTGTTTACCGAGCAGGTGCATTAATGGTGTGGGTTCAAAATTATTTATAATCTTAAGTACCTGCCCTGCTTTCAATTCTTTCACTTCCTTCATAATAATATTCAGCGGGTCTTTTCCGGTTTCAATTACGGGGCGTACATCTAATTCAATAATGTTATCAGGCTGAATATTTTTAAAAAATTCAGGAATCTTTTTTTCTTCTGTGTCTTTACCGTTTGCAACAGTTGCCCTGTCTATTTCAAAACCCAATGGCTGCAACTTATTGAAAAAATCATCCACAGTGCAGCCACCCAATTTTGAAGCCATAGTAATGTTGGTTCTTCCTGCGATTACTTTTCTCAATAATGGATTCCGGAGCTTTACGAACTTTGGTGAAATGCTTACGATTGCTTCAAGCGCATCAGAATTTTGCTTTATTAAAGCGGCTATTTTTGTATTTGAATTTATAATCATGTTCATTCAAAAAAATTACGGTAGGCGTCTATATGTGTGTCGACAGACTTAAAAATTTGTCTTGCTTCAGAAGTATCGGTTGTATTTTTTAACTGGCCCGATAAATTTAAAATCGGCTCAAGCCATTTATGCAATGCTTCATGTTCATCACCTTTCATTTTGCATTGCTGAATTAAAGTATCCACATCGTTGGATAAATCGTTACCTAATACCTGGTAATTATTTATTGATGGAAAAGGTGCTACTCTAAACATGTCTGCTGTAGTTTTCAACCGTACTACATTATGGTTCGTTACAGAATCTGCTTTCCACTTAGCTCCATTGTTTAGCGAAAGAACCGTGTCCTGGTGCTGTTCGTGAACTGTTTGGCTGTTGTCTTCGGTTTTATCTGCGCTTTGATTACAAGCAAAAAGAAGGCTTGCACATACTAATAAGAATTTGATTTGTTTCATTATAGATGCTTTTTAATATTAAATGCTTTTTCACTTTTAATTATCCTTATCACACACAGTTTAAATTGCAAAAGTGCAGGCCCTGCTTTATTTTCAAAATCATTCACGTTTCATTCTATCTTTTAGTTAAGCTAATAAAGCAGTGGCCTGCGGGTTTTGTTGATAAGCGGGACTGTTTTTCAATTTTAGTTCTTTTCCAAATCAATTGACTTGGAAAACAGGATATTGTTTTCGAGATGCACGTGAATATGTAGATCATTTTCAAATTCTTCCAGGGTATTATATAAGTAAGAAAAGCTGGCACACGCATCTTCAGGTAAAGCATAATTATGACTGAGTTCCCTTATCTGTTCCAGTTTTCTTCCCACTATTTCATGTTCATGCTCCATCATGCTAATGGGAGATTGTACACTCTTAAAAGCCTCGACTTGAAATTGGCTTCCGTTATTTTTTGCAGCTATCAATTGTTTTATATAAGGAAATAAAACAGTTTCTTCCTTTACCATGTGGGTTGCTAATTCTTCACATACTTCATCCGTCAACCGGTTTATTTTATGTAATTCAGGATGCAGGTTACCGTGGACGCCTGCTACTTTTGCTCCATAAGACATTAGATCAGGTATCGCTTTCTTTACATAACTATGATGGGTATTCACAATATAATCCGCAAGAAAATCAAGGCTCCAGTCATTGTATGGTAATGGCCGTGATGTGGTAATATTTTTATGGGCAGTCTGCAATTCCTTTTCCACACTCGTTACATCAATACCTTTTTCTGCGCATGCTTCCTTTACCGTTTTCTTTCCGCCACAACAAAAATCAAGTCCATATTTTTTAAATACCTCTGCCTTGCGCAAATCTTTAGCGGCAATTTCTCCAAGTGTTTCATCAGGCTCTCCCGATATTTTCTTAGAAATTTTTACCTTCCACCATTCGGGGCCTTCTTCCAGGTATTCCCAGGTAAAAATATTACCCCTTTCACCCAATAGTTGATAATACAATGGTTTAGGGTCATGGTCGTTGTGAATGGTGAGGCTTTCCCCTTTCACGAGTTCATCAAAACGAACAAAAATGGTTGGATGTTTTTGCCTTGGTTCAAGCAAGGTTACATTGAGGATATTTTCTGCTACTGTTTCCATAATTTAGATTTTGAGTTGAGTTGATATCGCAAAGGTAATGAAGTATTATTTAATAAAAGTAAGTAAATACTTTTATTATTGCCTGAACAGTATCCTTATTTTGAGGGGTATAATTTTTTTCAATGAATAAAATAAAACAAGGAGCAATTTTTGCTTATGTCTTATCAAAAATTGAATGAAATGAAACGAGCTTTTAAAAAAGGTGACCATGTAAAATGGAATTCAGAGGCGGGCAGGGTTTGAGGGAAAATTATAAAAATTCATATCGCCGATTTTGATTATAAAGGATATCAGCACCATGCCAGCAAAGAAGACCCTCAGTATGAAATCAAAAGTGATAAAACCGACCACATAGCTGTACATAAAAGCGCTGCGCTTTCTTTGATTAAAAACAAGTAAGTATGTTTCGATTACTCTTCTATCAGGGCCCGCTCACAACGGATGATTCCTTCTGCTTTACAATCTTCTCCCGGATTATTTCCAATATTTCATTTGCCTGCTCTTTATCAAAATCTTCATGTTGCTTTTCTGTAACATTCAGGCTTGTTAGTTCAATATGCCCAACTAAATCAATTAAAAGCTTGTTGATATATTTCTTTCGATATGATATCAAAAAAATATCTTCTACACATCAAAATCAATACCTGATTCCACTTATTACTTTTGCGAAAAGGATTATTTCTTCTGAAGCATCAACGTACTCATGCAACGCATATCGTCCACATTTACTGTTTTAAGCGGTTCCGAAAACGATAAATTAAATTGCTGCATACATTCGGCGAGTAACGGTTTGGTTAATAAAAACCGCATGGAGCCATCCGGTATTACGTGATTTCCATTAGGTAATAATTTCACTTTGTCTTCAATGCCAATATCGGATGTCATGCGGATAAATAATGTACCGTTGGGCTTCAATACACGAAGCATTTCTCCCATCATCGCTTTAAAATGTGTGGTGCTTGCAGCAAAATGAAGTACAGCACTGCTTATCACATGTTCGAAAAAATGATCAGGAAACGGCAACTTTTCAATAAGAGAAACCTGCAGGTTTTCTGCCGGTAATGCCGGGTATTCATTTCTGAGATTTATAATGGCTGCCTCACTTGAATCTATACCATATATCTCAAAATTATTTTGTACAAACCAATGTATGTTTCTTCCACTTCCGCATCCAGCATCGAGTATTTTATCACCCGGCGCATATCTTCCTTTCATGATCTGGTCAATAAGATAAATATCAGTGCGGCCGAGCAAAGCCGAGATTGAATTATTATTATCCAAAATATTTCTTTGAGATATATTTTAATGAAATCAATAAAAAGCCTAATGTTATAAAAACCCGGAACATCATTGCATAAACGGTTTTATGCTCATAGATTCCGCCGGAATAAATATGGATTCCTAAACCAATAAATGCAATAACAAGTACACCTACGGAAAAATTCAAAACCATTGTAGTCCATTTCTTCTTTGTGAAAAAGCCATAAGCTGCGGCGAGGTAAAGAAAAGCACATACAAAATTTGCAATCACCACAAACAAAACATAATTGCCTTCTTTTTCCCGTATATCAAACAAGCCAAAGATCACCGAAGTACTCATAAATAAAGTAACGATACCAAAAAGGGCAATTAGAAAACCGGAAATGAATAATACAATTGGTTTCATTCAGGATAAAATTGATTGATCGTTTCTACTTGATAGGTAACAACAGAATAAACATACTTACTTTGGCTTCACTAAACTATCCGCAGGATACTTCGCTTCCATTTCTTTCATTGCATTGGCTGCCCAATTTTCTATCAATAATTTTTGATCAGCATTTAATGATGCATCACGGTGAAGCAATGTGTAAGAAAATATAGGCATATCGCCATCTTTTACTTCTTTGCCTATCTCTTTAAATTTCTTATAACGCCTGTAAGCAGGATAGGTGGCAAAGATTGAAAAATTCAATTCCTTTTTACCTTCTACAATGTGGTCATTAAGTATCCAGGCCACGGGCTGAATTTTTGAATACCAGGGGTAATACGTGGTGTTAGTATGGCAATCATTGCATGAAGCTTTCAGTATCTGTTGCAAAGTGTCAGGAACCTGGTGGATAGCGATGATTTGATTTGCAGCGATTTCTTCACCTTCATTTTTTGAAGGCCTTATAAATTGAATTACTATAAGAGCAATCAATAAAACAATCAATACCGTTTTCAATATTTTTTTCATGAGACTAATTTTTCCGGTGAAATACTTAGTTAATTTTTACTCCGATAGTTCTTTCTACAATTTGCTATAAATGAAACAAAAATTTTACCTGCAATTTTATTTAGAATTTTATGTGCAGTATTTAATTTGGATTGCAGGGTTTAATTACGCAAAAATTAATTTTTTTACTGAATATAAGAATGATAATTGTCATTATGTTTAGTGATTGGAACCGTATAAATAACATTACTATTTATATAAATTTAAAAAAGAAATTATATCGATGCTCAAAAAATTTATTGAAACAACATCACATATCTCGATTTTGTTAGTGATAAAAACGCTTCATCAGGCAAAATGTTTGGTTAACTTTCATCAGGTCTCCTTACAATCCGAAATATTTTAAGATTAGCAAAATTGCCGTTCGATCCATTACTAATTGTTTCGTGTACACGACCTGTTGGGCTGATAGGTCTGCATTAAAAACCACTCTCTACTTTTTGGACTTACTTCATAAAAACAGAAGTGTTCGTGGTTATACGTTTATCATTTACCTATTCCACCGGGTGTGATTTTTGAATTTGTTTCATCAATGTACTATCCCATGTTCCACTCACTTTTATTTGTGCAATAGCGCCAAACTCAAAAGCTTCAATCAGGTTATGATTTAAAAGTACATAAGTTTCCGGCTCCCTGAATTTATACAACGCCGCTGCCGCAGAACCAGCGGGCACAGGCCATGTTTCAAAATCCGTGTAAGGCGTATTATTAAATTTACCACCGGGCCAATAGAGGTCTGTGTGGCCGCCAATCAGGTGAATACGCGTATCCCTGTTAGCCTGCGAAGTAATGATTAAAACTTTTTCGCCGACATTGGCGGTGAGCGCATTTTTACCAAGTAAAGCGCCCTCCTTTCCATTAAAGACAATATTTGTAGGCATCAATGTCTTAATAGATTCTTCCAATTCCTGGATGCTTTGCTGAGGAGTAGCGATGTTTTTAATTTTGCCGTCCTTATCTTTTGGAAGATAAAAATCCTGTTCGGCTATATAAAAAGCCTTATCAAACATTACCGGGTTACCATTTTCATCTTTTAATCCTTCCCGTGGTAACACCATAATAGCGCCGTTCATGCCCGATACTACATGTATGGGTACCATAGCGCCTCCGGGAGCGCAGTGATAAACAAACACGCCTGGCTTTGTCGCCCTAAACCTGAATGTTACCTGCTGTCCGGGATTTACAAGAGATATATCCCCGCCTCCGAGTGCGCCGGTCGAGGCATGAAAATCTATGTTATGCATCTGGGTATTGGTAGCAGGATTTTTGAGGGTTAATTCTACAAAATCATTTTGGTGTACTACTATCATAGGGCCGGGTATGGTACCATTAAAAGTAAATGCCCATATAGAATCACCTGGCGCAACTTCCATTTTCTTTTCCTGAACCACGAATGTAACCTGTACTACTTTAAGATTATCTTTATCTGCCTGGTCAAATTTTGGTAGCATGGGAGCCGGCACCATTACCTGTGTAATCCTTTCTAAATTATCTCCATTTCCTTCAAACTTTTCATCAATCACTGAAGTGGTGCCGCTATACTTGCATCCTCCTAAAAGCCATGCCAGGATGAATACCAGTAAGGATTTCCTTCGGACGACTGTTCCCCATGAACGTTGTAAATTTTTCATTTTATCATTATTTCAAAGGACAAAAGTTTTTGCTTTGGTTTAAAAATTGCTGATTTACTACATTATAAATCAGCGTAAAATCTCAACGCGGTATATCAATAATTATAACAAATCCTGAACGTGGTATTTTTCAATTCTTCATTAACGAGTATCTGGCAGGCCAGTCTGTAATTGGGATTCGTAATGCCTGTTTTTTTTATGGTAACTTCTTCATTTCTTTCCAGGGAAAGAAATTCATTTTCTGTTTTTACTATTTCAATCACGCAAGTCCCACACCTGCCCATTCCCTTACATTCACCAAAATCTTCGACATAAATTTTATCAGTTATCAAAGCCATCAGGTTTCTGTATTCACCAGTGTACGTTTCTATAACATGCTCTTTATCCTCACCTATTATTGTAAAACTTATATCACATTTTTGAATAACCATGCAAAGATTTTATTAAAGAGATGTTTTTTATAAAAATTTGATCGCAGCATCATGCGCTAATATAATACAGGCATTAAAAGTTTCATTTATCTGCAGCCTGTGTTCCTTGTTAGCAGGAATTAGCAGCGTTAATCCCTGGTGAAGTTCCACTTCATTATCAGAAAATATTACCTTTCCCGATCCTTCTTTTACAATAATGAAAGCATCAGATGTAGCTTGATGTAATGGCATTGCTTCACCGCCGTTAAGCGCAACCTCCATTACTTTGTAATAATTGTTGCTGTAGAGTTGTTTCATTTCCATTGCAGTATTTTTAAGATATTTTATTTATCGTTTCACCCAGAATTCATCGTCATATTCATCCTTCGATAATGGATGTTCCTCATTCAATTGTTTACCGATCTCTTCAAGTTGCGTTGGGTTCAATGCCTTTTCAATATGAGGGAATAACTGACGTTCTTCATAACGCACATGATCATCGACAAGGTTAGCAAGTTTTTCCAATTGCTTAACCGGGTTTGTATCAGTATTCTTTGAAAGCTTAGAGATCAGGCTGTTTATTTCTTCATGTTGCTTTATCGCTTTTTCCACGGGTTTATCATTCAATGCTGCAAACAGTACCTTTTCTTCCTCTCTAAAATGAGGACTCAGAAAATTGGTCTTAAAAAATTCTACATATTTAATTATGCGGCTTGCAGGTATTTCCATCTTGATACCTTGCCTTATTTTCCAGCAAAACAATAAGGAGAAATGATGCTCTTTGGAAAGCTTCACAATATTTTCATTGCGCCTGATAGGTTTTTTACTCATAAAATATTTTGAGTTTATTTTTATTACTAAATAAATAATTAAGTGCTACTACGATATTATATTCTACATCGTGCCCTGTACAAAGCAACTTGTCCATTCTGAAATCTTAATTTTTGCGTACAAGATCGTCTTCCAGACTAATTGCTTTTGGAAAGAGAATATTATTTTCCAGGTGAATATGCTGTATTAGATCTTCTTCAAATTCTTTCATCTTTTCAAACAGGAATTTATATGAATTGCGGGCATCTTCCGGTAACAAATAGTCATGAGTAAGCTTTCGGAAAAATTGAAGGTCTTCACCTGAAACCTCATGTTTCTTTTGCATCGTCCATGTCGCGTGTTTTACAAAACCGGGCTGCAGGTTCATCTTTTTCCCGGGATTATTTTTTTCCGAAATCAACTGTTTGATTTTAGGAAACAGCGCTTCCTCTTCTTTCTTCATGTGGTTCAGCATATCGTCAAGGAACCGCTGAACATTTATTTGAAGGTTTGTCAATTCAGGATGATTTTTTTCATGATGTGTGGCAACCTTTCGAACCATGTCAGTTATAACGGGAGCACTTTCTTTAATGTAACGATGATGCGTGTTTATTACGTAATCAGTTAAAAAATCCAGTTCCCATTTATTAAAATCCTGCGAAAATAGTTTTGCGCGAGATAGATCGCACTCTTCTAATTGTACCCGTAATTCCTTTTCTGATATGCCTGCTTCCTCGCTGGCTTTCTTTAAAGTTAGATTTCCGCCGCAGCAAAAGTCAATGCCTAATTTTTTAAATACTTCTGCTTTGCGGTAATTTTTAGCCGCCACAGATCCTACTGTTTCAGCAATTGTAGTTTCATTTATTTCTGAATTTATCATTGCGTAATGTTTTTATATAATTGTCAAAGTGAAGAAATTATTTTAATCGAATTATCAGTTTAAAAGGTCAACTCCAAATAAAATAAGTGCTGACAGTTTCACAAATTCAGCAATAACAAAATACGAATGAAGGCTGGAACGTGGCAAATTTTTTCCGCTTATAATTGCCTTCGCTCTGTTGTTAAGAGCAGGCAGTAACCATGCCGTTTGTACGAAAAGAATAATGACTATTAAAGCAAACCATATTTTATCCGCGAAAGCAATTTCACTGATGTTCAAAAAAATATTGATAACAATGACAAGGGTAAAAACCCATTCTATTTTATTGAGTGCACTAAATACAAGTTTGCCGATGCTTAATCCCACAGGCATTGTAATTCCGGGTGCACGAAATTTCAACCATGATTCCATGAAACTTATGGCACAAATAAAACCCGCCCATAAAAAAATAGCTATAATTGCTATGAATAAACCGGTCATTATATTAAACTCTTAAAAAATCTGTCTTTATAATATTCTATTTTGGATTCAAACATCTCCGCCATTTTACCGGCACGCCATTTTGCATCTTCAGCAACAGCTCCTGTAAATAGTTCGTCAAGCGTCTGCTTAAAAAGTTCCATCCATTTTTCAAAATGCTGATGCGATATTGGCAGGGTCGCATGCGGAGGGAACGGGCTTCCAAAATAGGTATGCTCACCCAGCAAAACCGTTTGCCAGAAAGTAT
>JBKJRY010000126.1:0-11861 GCA_046593045.1 Chitinophagaceae bacterium
TTGAAGGATGCGCAGCAACCAGAAAATGAGGCAATAGATGAAATGTACCATCCATCCGTTACGCCGTACCAAAAAAACCTTGTTACGAACAGTTTTTTATACCAGATGGATCAGGGGCTTTCAATTATTTTAAGATCATATCCGCTCCCTGTTTTTGTTATGGGATCAGAAAAATTGCTGGAGCATTTCAAAAAAATAACCAAAAATGATGAAAACGTAATACAATTTATTCATGGCAACTATGAGCGAACTTCTGAGTCTGAATTAGGTTGTGTAATGGAACATTTTGTATCAAGATGGGGGAAATTAAAACAACAGCATTTACTAAAACAGGTTAATAACGCGAAAACACAAAATAAGCTTAGAACTGGCATAGAGGAAACGTTGAAAGCTGCCATGCAAAATAAAGGCCGGTTGCTTGTTGTTGAAAAAAAACTGGTGAATCACTCCAGGGTATCAAAAACTTATAAACCCTTCTTCAAGTTGGATTCTTCCTTTAGTGAAGTTTTTTTTATTAAGGATGAAGTGGATGATATCATAAAGAAGGTATTTGAAAGTGGCGGGGATGTTGAGTTAATTGATGATGGATTGTTGCAAAATTGCGGACATATAGCTTTAATAGAAAATTAGCTTTAGAATAAGTACAGGTTTATGGTAAAAAATTGTTGAATTATTATTTTTATTAATACCCGGAATAATCTTTGATTAATCTCTAATATGGTTTTTGATAACTTTTTAAAATCTAATTTTTATGAAAATTTCAAATATGCATGATTACAAAATTTCAACTTATCCGGGAGAATATACACCCAATAAAATTAAATCAGAAACGCTTGCGGAAGAGCTTTCCCGGCCTCATGAAGGTGCGAGTAGTCCTGACTTTAATATTAGTGAGACTTCTGAATATTATAAGATTGAGCTGGCTGTGCCCGGGCTCCAGAGGGAAGACTTTTTTGTAAATATCACTGAGAAGGGACATTTATCAATTTCCGCATTACACCAGGACGCGAACAGGATTGAAAATGAAAGATACAGGAAGCATAGTTTTAATTATTCATGTTTCAATCGTGAACTTTTGCTTCCTGGAAACGTAGATTCAGATTTCGTTAAAGCGGAATACAGAACAGGCATTTTATCTATGTGGTTTTTAAAAACTAAAAAACATTATCAAAAGAGCCCTTCAACAATAATAGTATATTGACATAATATTATTCTAGTCGTCAATTTTTTTCAGTTTTTTGGAATATGAATTATTCAAGCCCTCTCTGCAAACAAGGATCTGGCACACATTATGATTCCTGACATCGCAGCATTTTTTCTATTAAATATTACTTATTTTGAATGCAAATTTTCTTACGGCTCGTGATAGATTATATGAATTGAGCCGGATAGAATTGGCAATATCTTTTTATAAATCAGAAACATGAAAAGGCTCCATAATATTTTATCAGATAGTGAATTCATGGTTTATTTTGCCGCAGTGATCCTGGGGACAATCATTTGTGCTTTCCTGGTTAATAAATACCTGCAACGTAGGCTGAAGCGTAACACTAAATAAGCTGAGGTTGATCTTACCAGTTTTGTTTTTCTTAAACACATAATTGTTTTAACGATCTACATGGTAGGTGTCGGATGGGCTTTGCTTATTTTACCTATTACGAGGAACTTCGCCAAAACTATTCTTGCAGGCGCCGGCGCAAGTAGCTTATCATTGGCTTTGCTTCCCAACAAATGTTGAGCAATATGATGAGTGGAATATTTATAATTATCAATAAGCCTTTTAAGATTAATGATAGGATTAGTATACAGGGGAATGGAGGAAGTGTGGTTGAAATCAACTGGCATGATACAGTTATCAAAGACGATAAGAATGTCCGTATTATCATTCCGAATTCACTAATATCAAATAACGTTGTAAAATTTTTTAATATTAAAAGTGACTAAAGGATATTTGATATTTCCCAGGCAAAACAATAAATTATTTTACATCCTAATGCGATTCGCACTCTTGAAGGTCCAATTCTTTGGGATAAAAAAAAATGCTTAAGCCTACCTGCTTAAGCATCCTTCAGTGATTTTATATTTACCCTCTCACTTTATTTGTGATAACAGTATATGCAGAATGGAAAAATAAGAAATTTTTATTTTGCAGGTGTTATAACAATATTCCTGTAGTCAACTGGGCCATGATCACCCTGCAAAAATATTGGCCCGGGCTCATCTTCATTGCTATCCAGTGCGCCTCCTGTAATACCCGGTATCTCCTGGTTACAAATGATGGTTGTTCCATTTGCCACTATGCTAACCATTCTTCCAATAAGTGTGATATCATATGACTGCCATTCACCGGGAGATTTAGCTACCATTTCTGATGGCGCAATAAATCCATATATAGCTCCAAGCAAATCTTTCAAAGGTTCCTGGCCTTTGCTGTCTGATACCTGAACTTCGTATCTTCCCCTAAGGTACACGCCACTATTGCTTTCGGCAAGATAGCGAAACTCAATATGCAACTTAAAATCAGTAAATTTTTTGTTGGTTATTAAATTGGATCCCTTTTTAGGGCTACGCAACATACCCTCTTCTGCTATCCATTGGTTCTCCCCTGTAGTGTGCCATTCTGAAATGCTTTTGCCGTCAAAAAGTACAATTGGTTTACCCCATGCAGGCTCCGAATTTCGGCGAAGCGAAGGAGCTCGTTTACCAGTCCAGTTATAAGTTTTCCCATTACTAAATTTCATGGTGCCTGTGATATTATCACCAGCAAGGGTTCCTTCTACCTCCAGGTCACTATTTTCAGGCTCCCACTGCGGGGGTATAGCAAAGCTCACTTTTCCATCAATGAAATTAACACGTGAAATGGGGCGGGCACTGCCCCCGATCCCTACAAACTGGCCCACTAGCGTGAGCAATCCTGAGTGGCGGACTTCAAGCCATGAAGGTGCATTTTTTCCATCAAGATCAATAGTAATATCCCAGCGCCCCTCAATGGGCGATGCATCATTGTTCGCGAAAGGACTATAATATGCTTTGGTAGATGAAACGCTAATCAATACTATGAAGGCCGTCAATAACATGAAACTAATTGATTGTTTCATTGTTGGGATTGAAATTTTTCTCATTTTATTTGTAATTTTTTTTTCAAATTACCCATAAATTGTTTAACATCAATTTCATTATTAAATATTTTGCAAAAATCACTTGGTATTAGTTTCAATAAGCTGTTTATCTGACTTGTCTCTGATGTTAGGATTTGATGAAATTTACATAATAACTAAAAGAAAATTTAAACAATGAACATTTTCGGCCGGTAAAAATCCTTGATTTTCGATTTATGTATTGCGCTTGCCCGTTTTTAGGTTACATTCTATTCTAAGACTGCTCCGATCATTTCATTCGTATATATGATATTCAATTTCAGGCAAGAAAGAAGCCTGTCTCAAAAGGGGACCTCTTTTTAGTTTGAGGAAAATGAGATTGTCTAATCATAATTGACCCGAATAACTTTTGTAGCTGAAATTTAACTCAATGGAACCAATAAAACATCTCGATAATGGCCTAATCTTATAAATATATTCCTTAGCTCATTTGCCATTTTAGTGCTTTTTATTAAAAACTATTCAATCTTAAAATTGATTGGCAAAGAAACTATGTCAAAGAATAAAGCATAACTGCCATTCAACCATAAATGATTTAGTTGAACGTGAATGCAGCGCATCATTTACTTTAACTCATCACCGGGCAATTACAAACTTCTTTATTCTCATATTTACGCCATCAAGAATCCGCAACAGGTAAATACCATTTTTCAAATCGCCAGTCTCTATATCAATCTTCTTACCGCCGGATATATTTGTTACATTTCCTGATTTCAATTTCGAGCCACTGGTGTTGGTTATTTCCCAACTTACATTTTTAGATACTATGTGCTCTGCCATAACATTTATTTTGTTGCTGGCAGGGTTAGGAAAAATATTAATATTTTCTGAAGCGTTTTCTTCTTCTAAAGCCGTGGAGTACCGGGAAGTAACCAGATTAGCTGTCCAACAAAAATCAATGGGAGATGCAGAAGCCGCTGAGCCAGCATGGCTGCTTAATCTAAAGGCATCCTCAACAGTTCTCAACACACTATAATGATTAATTGTTTGAGAGTATGCACCTTGCACAACATTAGCTCCATAAAATACGGTGGCAATTTTATTTGTAGTCGTAAAATCATCCTCATCGTAAGTAACAATTAATAATGAATTGTTATTTACGCACCATTGCTTGTATGCATCTAAATTGTTTTTAATCCAGGTATCATACTGCAGAGTTGAATTATTTAAAGGAGCACAAACATCATGTCCGTCATTACACATATTAGGAACCACAAAGGACACACTCGGTAAATTATTGTAATTAGTAGGAAAAGCTGTAAAAGGTTGATTGGTTGTTGTTGGTATCTGGTTGGTACCTGTACCCATCCAGTTTGCAGCCGGGTTATGTTTCCTTACATATAATCCACTACTGCTGCCGTCATATCCCACTGAAGGCAGGCCTTCTGAATAGGTGATATAGGTTTTACCTGCATTAATAAGCTCTTTTCCTAAATTGGCCGTAGTGTACTTAGTAGTAATATAACTATCATCTGTGATGCCTTGGTTGCTTCCTGAGTAGAGGTCCAGGTAATTGGGCTGGCTGGGGTGTTCAATTGCATAAGAGTTTGTAAATTTCGCGCCGACAGCAGCCAATGCATTTATATAAGGCGCGCTGCTGCTTCCAAATACAGCGCTTGCATTTGTATTTTCACCAAGAACTATTACGATATGGCTGAAAGCAGGAACCGGGTTAGTAACAGTTGCTGCTGATGTTGTAAAGGTTGAGGATGCTGAAAATGCACTTGTGGCCGATCCTGAGCAAATTGTTTGCACCTGGAATTCATAAGCGGTAGATGCCGTTAAACCTGAAACAGCAATACTCGTTGTAGAAGAGGTCGAACTTGTCCAGGTGGTTGTACCAGTTTTACGGTATCGGATATTATAACCTGTGGCTCCTGAGACCGCATCCCAATTAAATGTCGCGGATGATGAAGTGATATTCGTTGTTGATAATCCCGAAGCAACTGCGCAGATGAGTGCAGACGTTGTGAAGGTTGAGGAGGTTGAGAAAGCACTCGTTGCCGATCCGGAGCAAACTGTTTGCACCTGGAATTCATAGGTGGTAGATGCCGTTAAACCTGAAACAGCAACATTAGTTGTAGTCAAGGACGAACTTGTCCAGGTTGTTGTACTTGTTTTGCGATATTGAATATTATAACCTGTAGCTCCTGAAACCGCACCCCAATTGAATGTCGCTGATGATGAAGTGATATTCGTTGTTGATAAACCCGAAGCAACTGCGCAGGTGGGTGCAGACGTTGTGAAGCTGCTTCCAGTTGTATAACTACTATAAGATGAACCGCAATTTGAGCGTATATAAGGAGTGTAAACAGTACTGGCCGTTAGCCCGCTAATGTTTACCGAAGTTATACCGGCAGATGTCGAGCCACTGCTTATCAATCCGGACGAACCAGACCCTCCTGTTCCGGAGGTTCTTATTTCATAACCATATCCATTAGCCGGAGCAGGATAAGCCGCCGCCCAGGATATAGTGGCCGATGTACCTGTAATTCCAGAAGCAACAACATTTCCGGGAGATGCACAAAGTGCCTGGGTGCATGATACCAGCCTTCTCTTTCTTTTTTTATCAGATAAGCAGGATGCATTTGCATGGGTGTAAAAACGAACAACTGTTGTTAGTGTAGCCGTCCAGGTTACCATCCCTCCTCCGGTTGCGTATGCAGCAGTGCCATTATTATCGCTTATTGTGATGTAGTCAGAAGTTCTGCTACTCTTAAATGAATAGGTATTCCCTGCGGTGACATTTACTTTGCTGTATTCTCCGTTTATACAATTTTTTGCAAGAGTTTGATAGGAACCGTTACAAGTGTTAACTGTCTGAATAGTTGATGGGTTCTGCCCATAAGGAGAGGTGAAACATTGTGAAAAAATTATCAAAGGATTAATAAAGAATATGCAAAAAAGTATATTCAAAATGTAGAAGTTTTTCATCTTAAGGTTTTTAATATTGGAAATGTGTTAGAATTAGCAAATCCTTAAGACAATTATCGTTCCGATTTTTTTTATCAAAACTTCTTTCTTGATAATATTCTTATATGAGCTATATTTTTAGTTTCATTTTTTGCTGAGTAGTAGCTTCATTACCAATATAATTATTACAATAACTTCGGGTTAAGCCGTTTCGTGCTGTTGCAGTAATACGCAATATTATTTTTTTATTCATAGCGAGGTAATAGAAATTTTATCTCTGTTTTTTGCAATTCCTTTATCGGCATGTTTCTCGTAAAGGGCTTATGTGTTTCAAGACTGTATGACTGCTCCAAGGGATATTTCAATGCATAGCAGTTATTTTCAATATTCAGGACTAATTATGACCCATGAAAAATCTGCCAATGATATAATGGTTAAAACCAATAACTTTATTTTGCACGGAACAATTGAAAAAAAATTCCACTTGTAGTTTGGTTTACTATTCTAGTGATAAAATAAAAAATCGTGCGGGCAGTAAAAGTAGAATATACTGTAAAGCCGGAATATGTAGCAACAAACAAAGCAAATATTCAAAGCAAATATTCAAAGCTAATGGACGAATTGCGTGCTATAGGAAATGTGTGCGTCTTATACTCAACTTATCTTAAAGAAGACTGACTGGGCTTTGTGCATTTTTCAATTCATAAGGGCGAAGAAAATATTATCACGTCATTGTCAGCATTCAAGGTATTTAGTGAACAGTTAAAGTCCGAAGGCTTGGTGAGAGAGGTTCCCAAAGCTATAAAATTAGAAATGGTTGCAAAGTCGTTTGATCTGTAAAAAGCTAATCATAGGTAATGTCAGTCTTTATTTGAAGCGAATGCACCTGTTACGATTTGAGGTTTTTAGTCAACAGCAAGACCTGGCTCTGCTCATTTGAATTCTTATATCTCTTTTATGAAACAGATTCCGTATACTTTTTAAAATTATCCAAAATTGCCTGCCAGCCATCCTGTTGCATTTCTATCGAATTGGTATTTTCTGCTTCAATGCTTTCTGTCACTTTGGTTTTATCGCCGTCGGCGGAGAAAAATATTTTTACTATTCTGCCATCGTCAAGAGTATACTCAATGTATTCATTAGTTGTTATGGCATCGTAGGTGCCTCCGAAGTCAAACCCAACACTTCCATCTTTGGCCTCCATCCTGGATACAAACTTACCTCCCTCCCGTAAGTCATTTTCAGCGAGTGGAGTGTGCCAGTTATCAGAAGCATTATTCCATTTGGTGATATGTTTAGGATTTGTCCAGTATTCCCAAACTTTCCCGACTGGCGCATTAATAATATTCTCTACAGTAATTATATCGTTGTTTTGTGTTGTCATGTTGCTTCAGTTTTATTTATATACTCTAATGCAAACTTTAAATAATTTTATAAAATAAATGAGGTGTGCTAACGACAATTAAAGGTGTCTTTTGCGACTGAAGAAGATAAATGGAATCTTTTCAATCCTCCTGCTTTTTAATTTCTATTTCGGAGCATGTATTCATTACTACGCTAAAATTTTAAAGAGAAAGGCTTCCCTTATACCGGGTAATTCATTCTTTCGAAGAATGACCGAAAGCGATCATCAGTTCTTATATAATTAAGAAAGGGATAACAGCTCAGGCTTATAAGTAAACCGACTCTTTGCTCAAATCCTTGTTCCAGGAATGCAAATGACTGATCATAATTTTTAGAATTATAGGCAGCGACTGATAACGATACCCCGGAAATAAATTCGGTTGTTGATCTTACAATCATTTCATCCAGTATCTTCTGAGCCTCCTCAATGTTATCTCCTATGCCATACAACCAACTCAGTACAAGCAATGCGTACTGGTGCCGTGCGGAAACTTCGACACCGGTTTTCATAACTTCAATAGCTTCATTATGCCTTCCTAAACCGTTTAATGACATGCACAGCGCACAATAAGAAAGAAAGGAATTTTGGTCAAGTTCCACAGCTTTTTTACTAGATGTGAGCGCCTCCTGGTATTTCCCTGAACATACATAGGATGATGCCAACGTATTATGGGAATGGGATATCATTGGCTCAAGTTCAATGGCCTTAAGGGCTTCTTCTCCAGCATGAAAGTGGTCCTTTGGTACCCAGCTTAAATAATTGCTATACCAATAGTGTGTTGCCGCATAGTTAGGATTAATAGCGAGAGCCTTTTGGAAAAGCGCTTTTGCTGCCGCCCAATCCCAGTCGTAGAACGTGGTGATATAAGCCAATACTGAATAGGGTTCAACGCGTGTAGGATTCAAGTGTATGGCCTTTTCAGCAGCTTGCCTTGCGAGTGGAATCACCTGGTGAGGCGGCATAACCGAGTAAAAAGCAATTAGTGCATAGCTATCCGCTATTGCTGCATATGCCAGAGAAAATTCCGGATCAAATTGAGTGGCTTCCTTAAAATATTCAAGAGCATTCACTAAGCCGGGGCCACGGCGGTTCCAGTAAAACCGGCCTTTTAAATAAAGATCGTATGCTTCTTTATTTTGGGTAGGATTATTCGTTATCGCGGCTATTTCTGTATCCAGCAAAGTCATCTTTAATTTTTCAGTTACTGATAAAGCAATCTCATCCTGGATGGCAAAGATATCTTCTATTTCACGATCATATCTTTCGCTCCATAAATGAAAGCCGTCAGATGCATTTATTAACTGTACGGTTACCCGTAATTGGTTTTTATGTTTTCTTACACTGCCTTCAAGCACGGTATGAACACCGAGCATTTTTCCTAATTCACGCAGGTCGATATTTTTTCCTTTGAATTGAAAAGATGAGGTGCGCCCGGCAACTTTTAAGTCTTTCAAATGTGATAAGGAATTAAGAATTTCTTCGGAAATCCCGTCGCTAAAATACTCCTGCTCGGGGTCGTTGCTCATATTTACAAAAGGTAACACGGCCACACTTTTTTCTGGTATGGAAGATTCCAACAGACCTACTTTCCGTTCGCTTGTTTTTCCTTTTAAAGAATTGTGGGCCGGCTTTATCAATCCTTCATGATTCATGGCAAACACTTCTACTTCCCTTTCAATATTTTTTAAATTGTAGACACCCATCGAAATCGTTTGGAATACCGGGTGATTGCGCAGTTCATCGTTCACTCTGTCTGAAATTAAAACACTTCCGACCACGCCAAGGGATTCAATTCGTGAAGCAAGATTTACCCCGTCTCCAAACACATTGCCATCATTCATAACGATATCGCCCAGGTGTAAACCTATCCTTACCGGTACATTGGGTATTTGAGAAAAAACCTGCTGCATGTTTATAGCGCATTGCACCGCCTGCACGGCGCTTGTAAAAATGCTAAGCGTGCCATCGCCATAGTATTGAATTATATTTCCGTTGTATTTTTTGTGTTCGGTTTCCAGCACCAGGCGGTGCCTGTCTTTTAGTGTTATGGCCTTCTGTTCATCCTGCTGCATAATAGCGGAATACCCCTCGATATCGGTAAACATAATTGCTGCTAATTGCCGGGAATGGTCCATGAATAGCCCGTTCTTTTAAATAAAGTGACAAGAGAATAATTTTTTTCATGGGATAAAGAGTTATAAAAACTATTACTAATTTAAAGATTTCTGATCAATAAAATATAAATGTTCTTATATCCTGAATGGAATCGAAGCAGAATTGCTGCTGATTTTATCGCCGGGAGGCATTTGAGGGAACAACTAAGCCTGTTTATAAAAGCAACCTTGCTGAAAATTTGAAGCTTTTGTATTCCATAAATTTGATATTTGGAATTCGAATTGTTATTTCGGACAATAGGCGTGCATATTATGCGCTTAAAGAAATTTAGAAATAATTTAGTTTTAGTTTCCTGTTGGAGTTATTGTTTGCCATTTATGATTAAGAGAGATATTTAGTCTTTATTACTAAAGAGTAGCAATCGTAAAATAATTTACATACTGACCATATGCTTTTTATACAACATTTTGTTTCAATTGCTTTTACGACTTATATCCCAAAATCAGCATCGTACATTGAAGGATTTATCTCCAAAAGTTTATCTCCTACAGATCCACACCTATGAGAACCATTCCATCCTAAACAAGCTTGGGTTTTAATATCTGAACAAGGCTAAGCATTTCATCATCAAAATCTGCTTTTGCCTTGGCCTCCCGCATGAATATTACTGCAAATTTCGCCTGCTTTATTTACCCGGTTCATTGCAGCATACACCCCATTTTTTTTGCAAAGGCAAACCATTCATTATAAAAAAAAGCGTATAACCTTCTGTAGCCCTTGGCAAATATTCTTGCGCAATAATAAATCCATCATTGGAAACAACTTCTATAATCTGGTTAAGAGTAGTCTTGTATATTTTTTGTCGAGTGGCCAACATTGTTATATTTTTTCTTACGTGGTTGAATTCTTTCAATACCTGCATTTAATAAAATGGCTTGGCTTGCAAAATTCGAAATTTGCAAAAGTAATTTTGGGAACTTCTTGTGAATGGATGGATCTTGTTGTCTATACTGTGGCTACTATACTGGTTAGTGCAATAGAAAATATCCGGGCTAAAAGAGTCTCTTTAGAAAGAAAATAAATTTCACCTTTAATAAAACCCGATCAATGTATACACAGACGATATTTATAACCGGCGCAACAGATGGTATTGGCAGGCTAACGGCAATTGCACTCGCAAAGCGAAATATAACCCTGGTTGTTCACGGAAGAAATGAAAAGAAACTGGGAAAGTTGATTAATGAAATAAAGGAAAGTAGTAATAATCAAAACATAGATGGCTTTATAGCTGATCTCTCTTCAATGAATGAAGTGCGTGAACTGGCCAAAAATGTATTGACGAAACATGATAGTATAGATGTGCTTATTAACAATGCAGGTGCAGGTTTTGCAGCTCCCCGTTATGGAAAAGATGGAACTGAAATGCGCTTTGCTGTGAATTATCTTGCGCCGTTCCTGATAACTAATTTATTATTGCCTGCATTAAAAAAAGGTGCTATTTCACGAATTGTAAATGTAAGTTCAGGAGGTCAGTCGCCTGTAAATTTTGATGATATTATGCTGGAAAAAAATTTTGATGGTGCAACAGCTTACTCTCAAAGCAAGCTTGCATTAATTATGTTTACCATTGATCTTGCCGAAGAATTGAAAGACGACGGTATTACAGTGAATGCATTGCATCCCGGGACTTATCTCGATACAAATATGGTAAGGGAAGCGGGGATTAAACCGCATGGTACAGCAGAAAGCGGCGCGGATGCGGAAATCTATCTTGCCACTGCACCTGGATTAAAGAATATAACCGGCAAATACTTTAACCCACATTGCAGCTACCCAGACCTAAATTGAGCGATAGCGACAGTTTCAGGTTTTTTTGGTGGCGGTTTGTGTACTACAAATTTAATTTGCTTAAAAGGTTTGGGCTTTTGATTTTGCAGGGCACTATGTATTTTTCTGAGGTCTTCTGATGGTTCGGTACATCTTTTTATTTGTATGATGGTATCGTAGCTGTTTTGAGCTGTTGTTAATACAGATTTTTGTGTGGATGCTTTTCGCCTTATTTCTTTTCAGTCGTCGTGGATGCCGGATTGCTTAAGCTGGTGCCTTATTGTGTTGACGAGCCAATAGGCTAACAAGCCTAAATGCAAATGTGCCATTGACGAGGCATCATTTTTATGATAGATGGGGCGCAGGTCTAAATCTGTTTTCAACACCCTGAACGTAGATTCTATCTCTCTGATGGTATTGTATATCATCCATTCCAGGGCTTC
>JBKJRY010000335.1:0-2539 GCA_046593045.1 Chitinophagaceae bacterium
CAATGCTTCGACAAGCTCAGCATGACAACTTTCTCTTAGACTTGTCACCCTGAGCTTGTCGAAGGGTTGATAATTGTATTTGCAAATGCTGAGTTGTTATTGCAATCCTAGTTGAAATCGAGGACAAGGTTAGGAAAGAAAAATAATTCTTACAATTTTACTTTCCCAACATCGGG
This sequence comes from Chitinophagaceae bacterium, assembly GCA_046593045.1. Classification (GTDB taxonomy): domain Bacteria; phylum Bacteroidota; class Bacteroidia; order Chitinophagales; family Chitinophagaceae; genus Ginsengibacter. The sequence goes on from JBKJRY010000335.1 coordinate 177, forward strand.
AATAATCTTTTTACTTCTTCATCATTTGGTTGCGCACCATACTCACAAATCTCGAATGCCTCTGCATGCTGCACCTGTAACGCCTTATCTTTTCCATACCATTTTTCAAGTGAAGTTCTTACTGCGGTAGTAATAGTTACCGCTCTTGTTTGAGCAAGCCATTTTTCACGCTCATTTTTATTTTTAGGAACTTTCTCGGCATAATGTCCTATCCATGGTAACCATTCATACATCTGCGATTCATGTGCATCAAGTGCATGAACTTTTTGTGCAAATACATTTGTTATATCCACAGCAATATCGGGCCGGAAAGGATTTGGCCGCTGAAAACCATCCTGGAAATATAAAAATGCAGGGTTCTTTTTTAATGCCGGTATTTCAGAAACAATATCAGGAACAGCCACCATGTAAGCCGCATCCTGAACAAGTATCCCGGTGTAACGATGATCAGGGTGGTAATCATTCGGTCGGGGTGCAATTACTATATCTGCATTCCATTCACGGATCTTTTTAATGATCTGGAATCTAACTTCCAGTGAAGGCATTAATTGTCCATCATGATTATCTAAAACATCATACGTTACACCAAATCTTTTTCCGGCATCCTGTGCTTCTGCAAATCTTCGTTTAGCCAATTCTTTTCCCTTCATTGTCTGGTGACCGGCATCACCATTTGTTACAGAAACAAATTTTACTGCATATCCCATTTTTGCGAACAGGATAGCTGTACCGCCCGCCTTATGGTCGCAATCATCAGGATGAGCACCAATCATAATAATGCGGATTCTGCCATCATTATTCTGGGCATGGGCTGTAAGCATTATGCTTACAATAAAAAGGAGGAAACATGAAAGACTTTTGCAGATCATTTTCATAAAAATGTTTTGGAGTTATCTATAGCTGTGCAGCTATGAAGATAATAATTGTTGAGAAGAATCTTTTATCTCTCTGTGGTACAGATACGCAACAATTTGTAAATGTTGTGAGCTACAAACTCAGGACAGCAGTATTTTTTGATTTAAACATACAATGGATAGGAGGAGTATTCTGTTAGCAACAAAATCGTAAGACAGATACGAATCCCTGGCTTTCATTTTATTGATTTTTTAATTTTTGTGCCAACCAGTTATTTAGTTTTTCTGTTTGCTCAGGATAAGTCCAATGACCGGTTTCCTGTGCAAGAAATAATTCTTTAGGAGAATTGATCACATTGTAAGCAGCATACATGGATGTAGGCGGACAGGTTTCATCATTAAACCCCCAGCTATACATACCGGGAATTTTTATTAACCGGGCAAAATTTACTACATCATAATATCCGGCTGTTTCAATTTTTTCTTTTTTATTATTGAAGGCAAGATTGTTCTTGTCAAACAAATGGGGCCAGCCCCCGGCCCTTCCTTTTAAATATCCTGTAAGATCAGAAAGAGCGGGATAATAAGCTGCAAGAAATTTTACTCTTGTATCTAATGCAGCGGTAATTATAGAAAGGGCTCCTCCCTGGCTTCCACCGGTTACCCCAAGATTGTTTCCATCATACTGCGGCAGACTTATAATAAAATCATTAGCACGAATACATCCGAGGTAAACACGTTTATAATAATAACGATCCTTATCATCCAGGTTAATGTTCCAATAACCTGCAAGTGCACCGGCTGAAAGATTGTTGTACACTGATACATCCATATTTACAGGAATGCCGTGAATACCTATCTCAAACGTTATGAAACCTTTTTCGGCCATGGCAATATCACCACTATATGGCCGTACACCTGCGCCGGGCACTCTCAAAACCGCAGGGTATTTACCTTCTTTTTTAGGAACACATAAAATTCCATACAACCGTGTTGATTTAAAATTTTGGATGTTTACATGGTATACATTTATATTTTCAGTACAGCGTTCGGGAAGTAAAGTCATTCTTGCATCCAGGGGTATTTTAGCAAGATCAGTTTTTGCCTGCTCCCAAAAAACCGTAAAATCAGTTGGGTTGACAATAGTTGGTTGAATTAATTGTGGATCAAATGCTGCTGTACCTAATCCACGGTATGATTTATTATTTACCATTGCAGTAGCAACACAGCGAAGAAAACCAGGATTTTTCATAGTGCCGCCATCAACCATGAGTGTTCCATTTACCAGAACAAGTGAATCTTTTTTAATTGGATCTGATTTTTCAGGACCTGCCTCGAACTTAACTCCCACATTTTTAAGCGGGTTACCATTTTGCAATACAGTGATGCTGAATTTTACTTTTTCACCCTGCTTATATTTCCAGTCAGAATGATCTGGCGCTACAATTTATAAAAGTAATTGTAGCGCCAGATCATTCTGACTGGAAATATAAGCAGGGTGAAAAAGTA
>JBKJRY010000401.1:0-3754 GCA_046593045.1 Chitinophagaceae bacterium
GTGCCAGCTGAACTAGCTGAAGTCGCAGTATATGAATAATTTATTGTTACTGCACATCCGGCAGGAACAGATACCGGACTCGCAGCAGTTGGAGAATTAATTGTTACAGAAGTAACATTATCCGTAAAAATCACCTCCGCATACGAACCCTTATCTCCATTGGCTGTTGCTCTTAAAGTTGAACCCACACAATCATCTTCACACACATGCCAAGTAGTAACAAAATTACCATCGGGATCGGCGGTAACTTCCCACGGCTGGTGATCTGCGCCGCCATCCGAGGTCCCATCGTAGTGCAATACCTGCATGGTTACAACTTCACCGGCCTGAAAACCGCTGCCGGTAAGGGTTGCAGTGGTACCTGGTGCATAATCGTCCTGGTCAGATATTAATGTTGCAGTTTGAGAAAAAGTCGCGACACTGGTAAGTGTTAACGCAAAAAAAGTAAACAGCAGGGAGCGTAGCAGTAGTTTCATAAACAGTAGTTTAAACGTGTAAGTTGTTAAAGGCGTATTAGTGTGAAAAGTCAATTATATTCTAAAACCAATTTTTTTGGAAATCATCAAAGGATTAAATAAGAGTGATGGATAGTCAGTAATAGAAAATTGGAGAATAGTTAGCTTTAGGAGGAACCGGAGGTAAAAATAATTTTATTTTTTACATAAACAAATAATTCTTGTTTTAAATACAAAAATATTTTTACCCAATATTTTTTGAATTACTTCATCTCCCTGGGTTTTGCAGCAGCAGGTGAGCCAATACATTTATTGAAAAAGGTCCGGTGCCAGAAGAGTGGGAAGAAGCAAAAAGGAAACAGCGTGCAATAGTCCTTCCCCTAATTTTTTAAAACCCTTCTTATCTTACCTTGTATTGATTTAAAGGTATATACGTTTAGGTCGCCCAAGTGCTTTTGTTGATGTTAGAATAAAATAGCACTCTATTTTAAGTTTAAGCTACAGGGTTTGTCTCTTTTGCACGTTCTAATACTTTTCGACCTTGATTTTTATTTTAAGTCTCAAATGGTTTTAAAATAATTTTATGATACCTAAGCGTATATACCTTTTGATTTAAAAACCCTAATAACTTAATTCTAAAAGTAAACATTCGAATTACAGAAGATCATTCCCCTTTCCTGGTGGGGCACACCTGACATTACTGGATTATTATTAACCTGGAAAAATGCCAGGCGTTTTCAATATTCAGGAGTACGAAAAACCCACCAATTGGTATGCCGGCTTTGCTCACTGCGCAATTTTATTCGCCTGCAAAAATATATATGATTGATATGGATGAAAATCGCCTGGCCTTAGCGAAAAAATTGGGTGCAACAGATACCATCAATTCAGAAAAAGAAGATGCAGTAAAAAGAATTTTATCAGAAACAAAAGATGGTGTTGATGTATCCATTGAAGCGGTAGGTTTGCCTGCTACGTTTGATATCTGCCAAAATATTGTACGGCCGGGTGGGCATGTTGCCAATATCGGTGTTCACGGACATAGTGTAGATCTGCAAATTCAAAATCTATGGATTCGTAATATAACCATAACCATGGGATTGGTAAATACTAATACAACACCTATGTTGCTGAAAACAGTTTCATCAGGAAAATTAACGCCTGGTAAATTAATCACCCACCATTTTAAATTAAATGACATAATGCATGCCTATGAAGTATTTGGGAATGCTTCAAAAGAGAAAGCAATGAAAGTGATTATTGAAATATAACTGAAAAGTTTCCCACGTATATTTAAGTGGACTAAATAAGCATGGAGTATGGTTACTCAAATAAATGCGCTGCCATTTTTTTATCATGCCCATAAATATCATTTCGAAAGTTTAGCAGCCCATCACTATCAACCCAGGCAGTAAAGTAAGAAATGAAAACAGGTACCGGTTTTTTTAGCGTTACCCAATTTTCTTTTGATGCACTCATCGCTTCTTTTATCTTTTCAGGAGTCCATTCAGGTTGACCACGCAAAAGATATTCAGCAAGTTTTAAAGGTTCGCCCAGGCGAATACAACCATGACTGAAAGCCCGGTTCGATTCATTAAAAAGTGATTTTGCCGGCGTGTCATGAAAATAAATGTTATAACTATTGGGGAAAATAAATTTTACTCTTCCCAATGCATTGGCACCACCGGGCTTTTGCCGTATTACCGGAAGGCCATTACTGGTGCCGGTTTGCTCCATATTATTCCTGGCAAGATAATTTGAGTTCCTACGCATAGCCGGTAAAATTTCATTATTTACAATACTTGAGGGCACATTCCAGTACGGGCTAAACACCACGTACTTGAGTTGGTCAGTAAAAATTACGGTACTATGCCCTTCTTTGCCAACCACCACATTCATACTGAATTGCTTTTGCCCACTCTCAAATACATGCAACCGGAATTCTGGAATGTTTACAAGAAGCAGGTTTTCCGGCGGCTGTTGTGGAATCCATCGCATCCGCTCGAGGTTAATCAACATCTGCCTGATTCTTTCGGTAACCGGAACATTTAATTCTTTAATTAAACCGGTGGTTATAATCCCATCCTCTTTTAATCCAAAACCTTTTTGCGCCTGCTGAATTTCCGGTTCCAGTTCACTCGTATAGTAGGCCGACGTATCAATGCTTTTATCATCACCCGAAATTTGCAGCCGTTGTTTTACCTGTTTAATAACAAGAGCAGAATCACCAGGTTTGTATTTTTTTGATTTACCCGTTTCTATCTCTTTCCATCCTCCTGCTTTTTCAATAGTATAATAATGCAACAGTTCTTGCTTCAGGCGCTGGTAATAAACATTCACCGGTTCCCAGCCTTCAAGGTTTTTACCATCACGTGCAATGAAGGAATCAAGCAATACCACCGCATCTATTTTCTTTCGGGGAATAAACCATTGCAGGTCTTTAGAATCTACTTTGCCGGCATAAGCATGTTTAGAGTATTCAAAAAAATGTTTTGTCAGCCCAAGCTCTGTTTGCAGTGTTTGCTGCGGTGAGATTTTCAATGTTGAATCTCCATTTAATAGTGTATCTATTTCCTGGTGGAGGTTTGCAAATCTTAAAGCAGTATCACCAAAATTGCTGATATAACTGTTATGAAGATTCCAGAAAGAACGGGTCTGTTCTGTAATGCCATCTTCTGTAAACCACGCATATTGGTAGTTTCGGCTTTTATAAAAATTACGCAATTCCACTTCATCATTATCACTGGTATTTTGATCTGTTATAAATTTCTCCAGTGTTGTACTATCCAAAAAAAGTTTGGAAAACGAAGTAGCCGGAGTAATAGTGGTATCTCTTTGTATTTCTTTAACCCTTGATGGCTGACCTTTGCAACCGGTAAAAACAATCAGCACGATTACTAAAGTGTGTAAATATTTTTTCACTGTTAAAAATTATTTTTTAGTGTTTTAGTTTGTTGAGTATCCACAGACGTCAATAAAAATTTATGATCTTAATTTGATAATTAATGATTTAACAGGTTTAAGGTAATTCTTAATTGCCTCTCCTATAGTGCAAACATACATTCATAAAATTGGCTCGCTGCACTTGCATAAATTATGACGTTGATCATTTTTTGGTTTAACCGCCATTAGGAAAATATGCATCGTCTGTTATTATATTTATCGCATGGAAGTTGAAAAAAGTCTAAGATTTGTAAAAATTATTCACACCCTGATTTGGATATTCTTCAATGTCGTGATCTTTTATATGCTGTATGCAGTAATAATAAATAAGATCGATAAGTGGCTCTGGATTGGAT
>JBKJRY010000005.1:0-4163 GCA_046593045.1 Chitinophagaceae bacterium
AATTTTTTTTGAAAAGCTTATCAATATTCCGGCTATAATGAAAAGAACTCAACAATATTTAATCACCAAAAAATGGTCAACCTATTTCAGTACAAGACATACACTCTGATGGAACACAATCTTTTTTAAAAAATATCACTTCTTGACACAAACATTAGACTTAATATGGGCTTAACTGAATTCATAGGTAAATGGAAGAATAAATCAGGAAATATTCTTGAAATCAAACCGTTCAGCAAAATTGCACTTAAAGTCGATTTCATTTCAGGGCAAACAGGACAATCAGTGATAAGGGAATATTATGGAAACAAAAAGTCAACAGACATGGAAGGTAAGTTAGATTATTATGAATCAAGTTTGGAAATTGACTTATGGGAAAAAGGAAAGGGGTTTCAATTAGTATTGCTGTACGACCAGATAGATTTAGACAATGGGAAAACTGCAATTTGTCTGGCACCTGGACTTTCACAATATCTAAATTCAAATTTAACCGAACAGTATGGACATCTTTTTTATCCATTAGAGTATTATCAACAAATATGAACTGGGTGGACGTTTTAAAAGTTTATTTAAAACAATGCGCACTAATATTCAAAGGCCTTTACAAGTAAATTTTGTAATACGAACAGCAATAGTTTTAGCCATAACAATTTATATCGTGACAGAATAAACTGCCCATAACAAAGGTATTGCTGCAAGCAGGGCGGGACGTTGTAATCTTCGGCTGCAGGTCTCTATCAGCTTCAGTTCCAGCAGGACAAGCACCTTTGAACTTTTGTTTTTTATCTTTTACTTTTATATCTTTATTCATCAGCGGTTGGGGGCGGACACAGCAATGAATTCCCTGCCTGCAGCAATACCCGACCGTAAGCGGCAATCTCACAGGCAACCTGCATATTATGACACTACTTGACATTATTGAAAGAGGTTATTTTCCGAAGGAATTACCACCACCTTTTAATACGAAACTTTTTGCTCAACACGTTGCAACAATTTTATCAAATTGGGCGACAATATTTGACAATAACATAAATATTTCAAGTCCAACCTTTGTTTTATCTCCAAATGCAGGAGAAACTACAAAAGATTTCAAAGACCGAAAAAAAATACACAGAGACAATTTTATTTCTAAATATAACTCATCAAAAGGAAGCGTTTTTTCAATTTCAAAAGGAAAATTGTCCCGTAGGTTTTTACAAATCCCAAATCCAAAACACTTCGCATTATTATCAGAGAAAATCGTAGCAAAATGGACTGACTTTGAAAATGTGTTTGCTCTTTCAGACTATTCTAAAAGCTACCCTATTTCTGAAATATTATCTACGAAACGTTCAGTTTCGACTTTTAGCAAGAGTGTATCCGACTTTAGAAATGAACTTTTAAATACTTCATTTGGAAAGACAATTGAAGTTAGAGTTGATATTTCAAAATTTTATCCAACTATTTACACTCATTCAATTGCGTGGGCTCTATTGGGAAAAGACAAAGCGAAAAATTATTTTAAGCAAAAAGCAAATCTTGATACACTAATTGCAGGAGGAGATTTAGATGCGGCATTATACAAATTTGCGGAAGGTATTGACATTGCATTGAGAAGTTGCCAAGAAAGACAATCAATAGGAATTCCAATTGGACCCGATACATCACATATATTGGCAGAAGCCGTTGCTTGCCGAATAGATAGTATATTGAAGATAAAATTTGCTAGCATAGGACTGAAAGCTTGCAGGTATTACGATGACTACTATTTGTATGTTTCAACAAAAGACGAGGCAGACAAGGTTTTGAAGGGACTGCAATTAATCTTGACAGATTTTCAACTTGAAATAAATGAAAGCAAAGTAAGAATAAAGGAATTCCCATTTTCATTTGAAGACGAGTTTACAACTACTCTATTCCTTTTTGATTTTAAGAAAACTAATCTAACCAATAGTTTAAAACACTACTTCAGCTTGATATGGGGGTTCGCTGAAAAAAATCCAAAAAAAACAGATTGGATTTTCAAGTATTCGTTGAGAATATTTGAATTTAGAACTATTGAAATACCAAAAAGCAGTTGGAAGCTTTTTGAAAACCTATTATTTAAAACAGCATTAATTGAGCCTTCAATCTTAGATATTGTAACCAGAATTCTATTGTCTTATAATTCGTTTTTGGACGCTGACTCTAAAACCAAACTAAAAGTTCTAATAACCAATATTATAAATGACCATAGCCCAATTAATCACAACTTTGAAGTTTCGTGGACTTTGTGGATTGCAAAAACTTTCAACATAGAAATTGAAGAGAGTTCAGCAAATAAAATTATTGATACAAAAGACAGCGTCGCAAATCTAATTTTGTTAGACTTACTAAAAACTACAACACTTGTTCAAGGGCATCCCCAAATAAATAAGTTGGAAGTTGAATTAAAAGACGATATATTATTTTCAGAAAATTGGTTGCTTGCATATGAAGGTGTCAAAAAAGGTTGGCTTGTTCCGGTAAGCACAAATTTCATTGACGATAATTTATTCTTTAAATTACTGAAAGACTTAGACATTGAATTTTATAACACAACAAATCAACTAATTCCTTTCCAGGTTAAAGGACAAAACAACCAAACTGTTACACCACCTACAACTTATGGAGAATTAGCGGCTGACACAACGAATTCAGAAAACAACAGTGTTCCTATTATTATAGCAAAACCAGTTGATAATCAACCGGAATTTATAGAGACAATTCCATCAGGGCTTGACTTGTAGACTAAGACTGCCGCTTACAGGCGGTTTGGCAATATGGCGGGGTGACGAATATGTTCTCAGCTTTTTGTTCACTTATCGGCTTCAGTTCCGGCAGAAGAATAAAGCCCGGCATTAGTTCTTATCATCAATATTTGTAACTTTACTCAGCAGCAGTTACGGGCAGACGATTTTCAAATACCGCCACATCGCCAAGCCGTACCGTATGCAATCCATTGATGATGCTTCTGGTTCATTGGTGGGGCTGACAGTACAGAAAATATTTCGATTTGAATAAGATTACATTTTTAGTTGACCAACGTCTATCAGTGGACGGAACTTCCGGTATAACTGCGGATATAGATAAGATAGAATACAATATTATGACAATTGAAAAAGAGTTGTCTCTCTCGTTGATGGACAGATTCAAAAATAGAGAATTGGGAGACATATTTGCCGTTTGCCAGTTTATTTGCTTTTTAATTGTAACCCCAATTGACGCAGAAAAAACATATAAATCAATGATTTTTATTGACGCAAAGGGTGACGAAGATTATGCGTATAATTTTTTTATAGAAAAGAAAGGGGACAGCCCAGAAGATGATAACATTGAATTAAGGAATGATTTTATGAAGGCGTTCTTTGAGGCCAAGTCTAATTATCTTTTAGGTTTAGTAGAAGGAGAATTGGTATTTGATTTGGATGGATATGTTGAATAATAATTTTTTACATCCTCCATAAAATTTATAAAAGTTTTTATGGGAACATTTGGATGCATAATTTTTCTCTTATCCAAAGTACATTTTTTTCTTAATTCTTCAAGCTGTAATTTATCATCATCTGTCATAACCTAAAGTTATGAATTTTTTAAATCAATTGGTTTATCTATTAGGTTCATTGGGGAGCAGACATGATAAGACTAAAAAAATTAATTATGCGCTTCGATAGATTCAAGGCAAGGATTTCAAAAGTAAAGCAATCTAACGTGACAGGGTGGAGTAATTTTACCGACCCTAACAGAAAAGAAATAGATACATTATTTGAGTTTTCTAAAAACAGAATATTTTTTACAGAAAGCCAACAAAATAAAGGACTAACTCTTGAAACTTCTTCCAAATATGCAACGAGCAACTTTGAAAATGGGATGAAATACTCTTTCGGTAAAGCCTATAATGATGATGATAAAAAGATATTCCAAATAACAGTAGGGAATCATGGATTTTCTTCTCAATTAAATATTAATTGGTGGAACAAAATAATATGTAACTGTATTCATGGTAGATATATAATAAATAAGGAGTGGTTTTATAGAACTTTGGTTACGGCTGCAATAGGGTTTTTGTTTGCTACAATTGGTATTCTTATAGGGTACTATCTAAGAAAATGATTGATAAATGATATGGTAGCCCAAACTCCTAATAGCCATCCAAATATGAAACC
>JBKJRY010000049.1:0-12656 GCA_046593045.1 Chitinophagaceae bacterium
CCGACAGTGGGTATTTAAAATATTTACCACAAAAAACTACGAACCTGCTTTTAAAACTTAGCCATATAATTTACGGGTATCCCAAATTAGCCATAAGAAGGGTTTATGGGTAAGGGCCTTTTTGATTTGAAAGCAGAAAAAATCCTCTAAAATCAACACATGTTAAAGGAATAATAAATATATCCCTCCCTCTGAAACTCATTACCTATGGTTCTCGATGTTTGCGGAATTTGGGTTAAATGTAAAGTCAGATTACCTGCGGAATTACTTATTCCGTCGGCTGTTTTCCAAATTAAACTTTCATTAGAATAGGCTTTCAACTCTCCAATGAGTTTATTTAAATCCCTTTCAAAAATTTCAGCGAATAAGTTTAACATAAATAGTTTTTTAATAGTTCGCTAATTTACCAGATAATTGCTAACCAGAGAAATGTTTTAAATAGACATGGATTGAACTGTAACTATCATTGGTTTAGTAATAAAAACAATCAATTCATAAAATTTCCCGGTTTGATATAAGTCTTTTTACGCTCTTTCTTACTTCTAAACTACTTAACACAATACTTTTTATATTTGCGCCCTATGACAGCAGAACAATTAAAGGATTTGAGAGACCGTATTTTGGTTTTGAGGAGGTTTCTTTGACGTCGGGAATCGCCAGCAAAAAATAGATAACGATAAGCAGCTCTCGCTTTCGCCCGGATTCTGGAACGATAATGAGCGGGCAACTTCGATTTTGAAGGAAATAAAATTGAACGAGTATTGGATAAGTCTCTTCAATGATGTGCAATCAAAAACTGACGACTTTGCCGTACTTTTTGATTTCTGGAAAGAAGGCGAAGCCTCCGAAGAGGAAGTGAAAGAAGCTTATGATAGCGCCAGAAATGCCGCAGAAGAGGCTGAATTTAAAAGTACTTTGAACCAGCCTGAAGATGAGATGCCGGCCATACTTCAGATTAATAGTGGCGCGGGAGGTACCGAGAGCCAGGACTGGTCAGAGATGCTTCTTCGGATGTATAGGATGTATGGCGAAAAACAGGGCTGGAGCGTAACTGAGCTGGATTACCAGGCAGGCGACGGAGCAGGTATAAAAAGTGCAACGCTGCAATTTGACGGCCCGTTCGCTTTTGGTTTTCTGAAAGGAGAGAGTGGCGTACACAGGTTGGTCCGCATTTCTCCGTTTGACAGCAACGCACGTCGCCATACCAGCTTTGCAAGTGTGTATGTATATCCTTTAATTGATGATACTATAGAAATAAAAGTGAACCCGGCAGATGTGGAATGGGCGTTCTTTAGAAGTGGTGGCAGTGGCGGCCAAAATGTAAACAAAGTAGAAACGGCAGTGCGGTTAACGCATAAGCCAAGTGGCTTTATCGTTGAGTGCCAGCAGTCACGCACCCAGGGTGAAAACCGTGAAAAAGCTATGACAATGCTGAAGAGCCGGCTTTATGAGGAAGAAATGCGTAAGCGGCAGGAAGTTCAGAATACAACAAATGCCACGAAGAAAAAAATTGAGTGGGGTAGCCAGATAAGAAGTTATGTATTTCATCCTTATAAAATGATTAAAGATCATCGCACCAATTATGAAGTTGGAAATATTGCCCCTGTTATGGATGGAGAACTTGACGGATTTATCAAGGCATATTTAATGATGGAAGCAGAATAAAAATTTCATCATTTTTGCAAGCAAGAATAAGCTTGTTTTTTGATTATTATTGTTATACTTTCAAACTTTAAATTTATTTATTGTTCAATATCCGACATCTTAGATTTTCAAAGCCTGTGACTTGAAAGGCAATTGATTCTATTTCTACCCAAAGAAAATATCATGTTTTGAAACATTTATTCTTAAAGAATTAAGAATAAAAATAGAAGGATGATATATTACCCCAGGGATTTTCACGATGTATACAATAAATGATTGTGTGATGTTCAGGCAATTATTCTTTAAATGAAAATCTATTGCGCACCTATAGCCTACAGTTGCGGTATTAAGACCTCAAGTTCATAAAATATTAATTTTGGGTATTCTAAAAAACTAAAAAGACTACTTAAAGGCCAATCAAAATTTGCAAATCTTATGCCTTCAATTCTTATTATCGATGACGAAAAAAGCATCCGGAAAACTTTAAACGAAATACTCAGTTTCGAGGGTTATAAAATTGATGAGGCAGCAGACGGCGAGGAAGGTCTAAAAAAATTCAGGGAAAAGAATTACGACCTGGTTTTATGTGATATAAAAATGCCTAAACTTGATGGGATTGAATTTCTGGAAAAAGCCAAAGAAATAAATGACGAAGTACCTGTAATTATAATCAGCGGCCACGGCAATATTGAGACCGCAGTTGAAGCAGTAAAGAAAGGCGCTTATGATTACATCTCCAAGCCCCCGGATCTAAACCGGATGCTTATTACCCTGCGTAATGCAATGGACAAAACAAGCCTGGTAGCAGAAACCCGGAAATTGAAGCGCAGGATGAGTAGAGTGCAGGAAATAGTAGGTGAGTCGCATCCTATCAAGATAATTAAAGACACTATTGATAAAATTGCTCCTACCGAAGCCCGTATTTTGATCACCGGTGAAAACGGCGTTGGCAAGGAATTAGTGGCGAGGTGGATACATGAAAAAAGCAGCCGTGTGAAAGGACCGATGGTTGAAGTGAATTGTGCTGCCATTCCAGGTGAACTAATAGAGAGTGAGTTGTTTGGGCATGAGAAAGGAAGTTTCACTTCGGCTGTAAAGCAACGCATTGGAAAATTTGAGCAGGCAAACGGGGGCACACTATTTCTTGATGAAATAGGAGATATGAGTGTAAATGCCCAGGCTAAAGTATTACGTGCTTTGCAGGAAGGTAAGATCACCAGGGTTGGAGCAGATAAAGATATTAATGTAGACGTACGCGTGATAGCTGCTACTAATAAAGATCTTTTAAAGGAAGTAGAAGAGAAAAATTTTAGGCTTGATTTGTACCACCGGCTTGGGGTGATTATCGTGCATGTTCCATCGCTGAACGACCGGCTTGAGGACATACCTTTACTTGTTGACAAGTTCCTGGAAGATATAGCAAATGAATATGGGCAGCATAAGAAAGTGATGGATAAAAACGCATTGGAATTGCTTCAAAAACACAACTGGACCGGTAATGTAAGAGAATTACGGAATGTTGTTGAGAGGCTAATCATACTATCAGGAAAGATGATTACGGCAGACGATGTTGAAAGTTATGTCTTGCCAAAAAATTAATTTGACTATTTTTATGTAACAGCCAATCAACCCAATTATTTTATGAAACATATCTATTGCATTAGCGGATTCGGGGGCGATGAAAGGGTGTTTTCCAAATTAAAATTTGGAGAAAACAAGGTTCATTTTATCCCGTGGCTTCTTCCCGAAAAAGGAGAAAGTATTGCAGACTACGCAAAACGTATGAAAAGTACTATACAAGAAGATAACCCGGTTTTGCTGGGGTTGTCTTTCGGAGGAATGATGTGCGTGGAAATCGCGAAGTTTATAAACACTAGAAAAGTAATTTTAATTTCCAGTATTAAATCACTGCACGAGATCCCGCTCTGGATGAAACTCGCAGGAAAATCTCAATTACACAAAATATTTCCACTCCGGTCATTCAGACTATTAGAGCCTGTTCAAAATTATAATCTTGGAATAGAATCTGATACAGAATTGCAACTTGTAAGAGAATACAGAAAGAATGTGGGCCAGGAGTATACCAACTGGGCAATTAATGAAATATTAAATTGGAAAAATACCTGGCTGCCAGAAAATACATTTCATATTCACGGGAGCAAGGACCATATGTTTCCCATAAGAAATATAAAAACCAGGTACATAATTCCGGGAGGTGGTCACTTCATGATCATGAACAGGGCGGAAAAAGTAAATGAAATACTGGGATCGATATTGTGAAATTTTTACGACAAAAGGTATTTAGGAGTAACGTACGAATTCCTATCCCAGAAGTACGATGTAAAAACTTATGCTCCCATACTCACATAGCCGCCACTACTTTTAAGCCCTCTAATTTTTACATTTATCTTACTATCCTTCCTCGTTTGTTAAACTAATGGTAACTATTTTCACCTTACTTTTTCCGTAGAAATTTAATATGGTACTTTTGTCCGCATTACTAAAAATTAATCCATGAGTATAGGTTTACTTTTATTCATTATTGCGTTTATGCTTTGGCATATCGGCCTATATGGAATGTTTAAAAAAGCCGGTATTACTTCCTGGAAAGCTTTAATACCATTGTACAATACATGGTGCATGGTAGAAAAAATGCAATTGAAAAAAATCTGGTTTTTTCTCCAGTTGATACCTGTTGCGGGCCAATTTATAACTATATGGATATGTATAAAATTTGTCGAGCATTTTGGACGCTTTGGAATATTACATCATGCGGCTACTGTTTTTATTCCTTTTATTTATTTTCCTTATCTCGGTTTTTCTGATAACGAACGTTATGCAGGTATTCCCGTTGTAAATAATTATAAAAAAGGAGCTATACGCGAATGGATAGACGCTGCAGCTTTCGCTATTGTTGCTGCAACCTTAATCCGCACTTTTGTATTTGAAGCTTATACTATTCCTACTCCTTCCATGGAGAAAACCCTGCTAGTTAACGATTTCTTATTTGTAAGTAAATTCAGCTATGGCCCGCGTATCCCCAACACACCTATTGCCATGCCATTTGTTCATCACACTATTCCAGGCCTGAATACCAAGTCGTATGTAGAGTGGATTCATATACCGTATATCCGTTGGTTTGCAAGTCCTGTGCAAAGGAATGACGTCGTGGTTTTTAATTTTCCTGTAAACGATACACTAATAAATGACGAAGAGAATTTTGGTTCAAGGGTAACTTATTACCAGGAAATCCAGCGTAGAATGCTTATGGAGCGCATATCAGAAGATGAAGCCAGGAGAAGGGTACAGGATCAATATGGGGATATGATTATAAGCCGGCCTGTCGATAAACGGGAAAATTTTATCAAAAGATGCACGGCTATTGCAGGGGATACTTTACAGATCAAAAACAGGGTGCTATACATAAATAATATCGCGCAGCCCTTTCCTCCTTTTCATGAATTTAAATATACGGTAACTACCACCGGCCCTCTCGACCCGGATCAATTAAACAGTATAGGGATACAGGATAATTATGAGAATATGAACAAAAACCAGGTCTCACAGATATCCAATACGCAATACGAGATAAGCATGACTGATGGAGAAATAGCTTCATTAAAAATGATTCCGGCTGTGAAGGATATTCAACCTGTAATTCATTCTTCTGAGGAGAGTGTTATTTTATTTCCTTACGTTGCTGAAAACAACTGGAGCGAGGATAATTATGGCCCGATGTGGATACCAAAAAAAGGAGCGACTATACAACTTACACAGGACAATGTGATTCGTTATAAGCGATGCATAGCAGTTTATGAACAGAATAAATTTGAAGAAAAAAGCGGGCAATATTTTATTAATGACAAGCCTGCAACAACCTATACTTTCAAAATGAATTATTACTGGCTGATGGGTGATAACCGTCATAATTCACTTGATAGCCGCTTCTGGGGGTTTGTTCCTGAAGATCATGTGGTAGGTAAGGCTTCACTTATCTGGTTCAGTTACGACAATGGGCCAAGATGGAGCAGGATATTCCAGCCTATAAAATAGTGTATTGGCGAATTTGAAGTCAAAAGCGATAATCCGTTGCCTGAATTATTTGTAAAAATCTGGTACCCAAAAAATGGAGTTATACGTTAATGAATTCTATCACCTCTCACCTCCATATTCAACATTATCTTTGATTCATAAGTAAGCCATTCTTTCCATCTTTTTCTTACAGTTTCTTTATTAATATAAGTTTCACCGAGAGTAATAAAAAGTGTATAATGACCTGCTTCACTTTCCATAAACTTTCGATAGAAATTTCGCATATAGTCATCCGTAAGGCCTTCACTAAGTCGTTTGAAACGCTCACAACTCCTTGCTTCTATCAGTGCCATTGTAAGGAGTTGGTCGAGCAATCTTTCCTGCGGACTACCGCCTTTTTTCTGAAATTCGAGCAACTTGTTTACGTATTCATCTTTTCGTTGCTTGCCCAGTGGTAAATTTCTTTTTCGTAATTCACCTACTACCTGCCGGAAATGTCCCCACTCTTCTGTAACAATAGGGGAGAGCTCATTTACCAGTTCTTCTTTATCATTATATTTTTGAATAAGAGAGATACAACTGTTAGCAGCCTTTTGTTCGCACCATGCATGATCTGTAAGAATATCTTCCAATGAAATAGATGCAAGGTCAACCCAACGGGGGTCAGTAACGAGTTGCAGACCTAAAATATTCTTTGTGTCTTGTGAAAGAATTTCCATCAGCAAAAGTAAAGAAAAAGCGCCTTTATCCCCAACGGGTGCATTCCAAATGGTCGCTGGTTGGTGGGACACCAACCAGGGCAGCCCGCCTTGGGCGGTGTCTCCACCGCCCAAGTGCAGTTCAGCAAAGCGATAATTTGGAATGCACCCTCCCCAACTGCCGGGAACCTAGGTCATATGTTTCTTTTCATTGTATTAAAGCAAAGGTATGTGTTAGTACTCCATTCAACAGAAGGAATTGGCCACGCTTCCGTCACGGAAGATGCTTTAGCAGGAGAAAACATCTTCACAATAGCACGAAGGACAGGCTGTCTTTTTGTTCCTTACTTTTGCCACATGACAGAAGATTTTCTCTCAAAAAAATTAGAAGAAAGAAAACAGGCGAACTCCTTACGCACATTGGTTACGAATAAAAACAAAATTGATTTTTGCAGTAATGATTATTTGGGTATTGTAAAACATAATTTATTAAATCAACCTGCAGATAATTCCTTACCTCATGGAAGCACTGGCTCACGACTGCTTTCAGGAAACTATGAACTCATTGAAGAGACCGAAAATTTTATTGCTGATTTTCACCAGGCTAATGCCGGTTTAATTTTTAACTCAGGGTACGATGCAAACATCGGCTTGATCGCTTCAGTAGCACAAAAAGGTGACGTGGTTATTTACGATCAGTTGAGCCATGCATCCATTCGTGACGGTATCAGGTTATCTTTTGCAAATGCATTTTCATTTTTACATAACAATGTTGATGACCTTAAAAAAAAATTAATAACTTCAGCAGGATCAGCACAAAATACTTTTATAATCACAGAGTCGGTTTTTTCAATGGATGGTGATATCGCACCACTTAAGGACATATTTTCATTGTGTAAAAAATATAATGCTGCCCTGGTTGTTGATGAAGCGCATGCAACTGGAGTAATAGGAGAAATGGGAGAGGGGATGGTTCAAAAAATGAATCTTCAAAATCATTGTTTCGCAAGAGTTCATACTTTTGGTAAAGCCTGCGGATCTCATGGTGCAATCGTTTTAGGCTCGCAGGAATTAAAACAATATCTTATCAATTTTGCAAGGCCATTCATTTATAGCACTGCTTTACCCCCCGCCGAAATAAATGCTATCGCTTCCTCTTATAAGATATTTCCACTGTTAAAAAAGGAACGGAATCAATTATTTGAGCTGATTAAAATTTTCAAAATGAATAATTTGAAATACGATTTGATAAAAAGTAATACTCCTATACAAGGCATTATCATTCCGGGAAATGCTAATGTAAAAAAAGCCGCTGCTGAATTGCAGGAAAATAATTTTGATGCACGGGCGATTTTGTATCCTACAGTTCCTAAAATGCAGGAGAGATTGCGCATCGTTTTGCACTCATTTAACACAGAAACAGAAGTACGTCAATTAATAAATATTCTAAACAGATGATCTTTCACGTATTTCCATCTTAAACCTGTATATGAAAATTATTCCATTTATAATTTTTGGCTTTGTCACAATTATTTTAATTCTCATTTTAAACACGTCATTGGTTCTTCCTGCTCCGTTGGGTAAACTATTGGCGCCTCAAAGTGGCGTGTGGCAAAATGCAGAATCCGTGGGTCAGAATTTTTCCGATGAGCTTTCATTTCCCCAATTAGAGGGAAATGTAAATGTATATTTTGACAACCGGCTGGTGCCACATGTTTTTGCTGATAAGGAGAATGATGCATATTTTGTCCAGGGTTATCTCCATGCGAAGTTCAGGTTGTGGCAAATGGAGTTTCAAACACAGGCCGCTGCCGGCCGGCTGAGTGAACTTGTGGGGAATAAAGCACTTGAATTCGACAGAGATAAACGCAGATTAGGTATGGTTTACGCAGCGGAGAATTCATTGAAGGAAGTGGAAAAGGATCCGGCAACCTTAGTAGAATGTGATAATTATACTGCGGGAGTGAATGCCTATATTGAATCTCTGAAAGAAAGCAGTCTTCCATTGGAATATAAATTACTTGGCTATGTCCCTGAAAGATGGACAAACTTAAAAACAGCTCTCTTTTTGAAATATATGAGTCTTGACCTGGCAGGAGGTGAAAATGATTTTGAATACACTAATGCCAAGTCAGTTTTTTCTTCCGCTGATTTTGATGTATTATATCCAATCATTATGGATTCTTTAGACCCGATTGTTCCAAAAGGCACTGTGTACCCGCCCCCCGGAATCGAATTGAAAATTCCTGCAACTGCAGACTCCATTTATTTCAATGAAAAAGATTCTGTTGATATAAAAGAACAAAAACCAAATCCTGCTAATGGCAGTAACAACTGGGCAGTAGCTGGCTCTAAAACGAAAAGCGGTTATCCAATTTTATGCAATGATCCTCACCTGGGCTTAAACCTACCTTCACTCTGGTACGAAATGCAGATTTCAACACCTACATACAACGCCTACGGAGCAACTTTTCCGGGAGCTCCTGCAATTATTATTGGATTTAATGACAGCTGTGCTTTCGGGTTTACCAATGCCGGCAGGGATGTTAGAGATTATTATGAAATAATATTTCGCGACGACAGCCGCAAAGAGTATTGGTTTAACAATGAATGGCAAAAAACAAATTTTAGAATTGAACATATAAAAATTAAAGAATCCCCTGATTTTTTAGACTCGGTCGCTTATACAAACATAGGCCCTGTTATGTACGACAAGAATTTCGATGGGGGAAAATCAAGCAATAAAAAAAATTATGCTGTGAGATGGAAGGCACATGATCCAAGTAATGAATTAAAAATGTTTACACTTCTGGATAAGGCCAAAAATTATGATGACTACGCAGAAGCAATAAAATACCTGCATACCCCGGGACAAAATTGCATATTCGCATGTAAAAACGGTGATATAGCAATTTGGGACCAGGGTGAATTTCCGGCAAAATGGAAACGCCAGGGCGACTTTGTAATGCAGGGTATGGATAGCAGTTACCTTTGGCAGGGAATGATACCACAGGAAGAAAATCCTCACCTGGTAAACCCTGAAAGAGGGTTCGTGAGCAGCGCTAACCAACTACCCGCCGACAGCGCCTATCCTTATTACCTCGGTGGAAGTTTTCCGGTGTACAGAGGCTGGGAAATAAACAAAAGATTGAGTGTCATGAACAACATTACGCCTAAGGACATGATGAAATTGCAAACCGATAATTACAATGTATTTGCGGAAATGGCCGTTCCCATACTGATCAAAAATATGAATTTAAGGAAACTGGATAATGATGAAAGGACCTATTTTGAAATTTTAAAGAACTGGAATTTTATAAATAATGATTCTTCAAAAGGAGCAACCATTTTTGTACTGGCCTGGGATAGTCTCGAAAACAGGGTATGGAAAGATGAATTATCAAAGACAAAACTGGATTTGATGATGCCATATGAAAGTACTTTGCTGAATAACCTTTTGAAAGATCCAGCTTTTAAATTTGTTGATGATATAAATACGTCCAGGGTCGAAACCTTAAGTGAAATCGTAACTTCTGCATTTAAAAATGCATTTGTATCTATGCGATTTGCAGATTTGAATGACAAACTGGAGTGGGCAAAATATAAGGATACACGAGTGGAACACTTGGCCCGCATTGATCCTTTCAGCAGGCTGCATTTGCCTGTTGGCGGAGGCAACAACACTATTAACGCCACCAAATCGCAGCATGGGCCAAGTTGGAGAATGATTGTAAGCTTAACTCCTAAAACGCAGGCGTGGGCAGTATATCCAGGTGGCCAAAGTGGTAATCCGGGGAGTAAATTTTATGACGGCTTTGTGGATACCTGGTCCAAGGGGGGGTATTATACTTTATGGTTAATGAAAGCAGGTGAGTCAACTGATAAGAGAGTAAAATGGCGGATGCAATTCTCCCGAGTTAGTTAAAATTTTACTTAAATCTTCTGACAAACTACTGTAGTCGTATGTTTGTCGGCATAGCTGTAATAAGTAATAAATGTTTGTATATGCTTTTCAATAGGAAACCGATAATTCAATTAATTTATCATTAGTAAATCATCAATAATTTATTCTAAATGAAATTTTTAGTTTCGATAATACTTATCATTCTTTTAAGCTTTTGCGCATGTTTATACTTCCCCTGGTGGAGTATCGCCATTGTTGCATTTTTAGTTTCAGTACTTATACCGCAAACACCGATGGTATCTTTTTTTGCCGGCTTCACTGCTTTATTCCTTCTCTGGGGAATTATGAGCTTTTGGATCAGCAGCAATAATAATGATATACTTGCTCACCGTATTTCATTGCTGATTTTGAAAACGGATAACTCATTTTTGTTAATCCTTTGCACAACTTTAATAGGAGCTTTGGTTGCTGGTTTCGCCGCTCTTACAGCAAGTTTCATT
The DNA here is from genome assembly GCA_046593045.1 of Chitinophagaceae bacterium. Classification (GTDB taxonomy): domain Bacteria; phylum Bacteroidota; class Bacteroidia; order Chitinophagales; family Chitinophagaceae; genus Ginsengibacter. Next base: position 10,779 of record JBKJRY010000049.1, read on the forward strand.
CGGCCAGTTTCTGCAATGGAAGAATAAATTTCCGGTAAAGAGAAAGCCGTGTTTTATCTATTTTAATACCTATTTTTCTCAGTGTATCCACCTGTCACACTGCTAAAAAACTTTCTCATTAATGTGAATTTATCAGTCTGGACTACATTTGGATCAACACTCAAAACACCAACGGTAGTAGATACACTTTAGTAAAGAAATTCAAAATAAAATGGAGGCGTTCAATTATCATTATCAGGAAGCTTGAAGTTGCACATTTTATAATTCAAAACCTGGTACAAATCTGTTTTTGCTATTTTTACTCAAAGTATTTTTATGAAATGGTTTATTCCAGTACTCCTGTTATGTAGTTGTTTTGCAGCTTGTAAAGCACAGTCGGACTATAAATTCGAGGTGCAAAAAAACAATAATTCGCTGCTGTGGAAGATTAGCGGCAATGGATTAAGCAAGCCTAGTTTTGTATTTGGCACGTTTCATTTGCTCTGTAAAGAAGATATCAGATTTAGTAATCAATTGGAGGAAGCGGTAAAAGCCAGCAATGAGATATACATGGAGCTTGACATGGATGATCCCTCCACCTTGATGAGCGGCATGCTTTTTATGAACATGAAGGGTGGGAAAAAGCTACAGGATTTCTATACGGTGGAAGAATACAGTAGGGTAGTGGCCTATTTTAATGATACGCTGCGTACGCCGATAATGTTGTTTCAAAAAGCAAAGCCTTATTTTTTAGTTGCATTACTTTACCCAAGGATGATGAATTGCACATCACCTGCAGGAGTAGAAGAAGAATTACTAAAAATTGCAAAAGAAAATAATAAAGAGATCAAAGGATTGGAAACTGTTCAATTCCAGGCATCAGTGTTTGATAGTATTCCATACGATTGGCAGGCGAAAGAGCTCTTAAAAAATATTGACAGCTTTTCACTATATAAAAAAGAATTTGAGGATATGGTTGAGATGTATAAAGATCAAAACCTTGATTCCATGCAAAATATGTTGATGAAAAGTGAATTCGGTTCGGATGAATATGAAGACATCTTGTTAAAAGAGAGGAACATCAATTGGGTAAAGCAATTAAAGAGTATAATGAAGAAAGAAAGTGTATTTGTAGCCGTTGGGGCAGGGCATCTTACAGGTAAAAGCGGACTAATAAACCTGCTAAAAAAAGAAGGTTACAAAGTTGAGGCTTTGGTAAATAAATAAGGCCGGTCAGTTAATTAGGTAACCGGCTAATATTTAAAACTGCTCGAGCTTACTAAAGAAAAAATCTCCTTCAATTTTTGCATTCTCGTCACTATCGCTTCCATGAATGGCATTTTCACCAATAGACGTTGCAAATAATTTTCTTATCGTTCCTTCTTCAGCTTGCGCAGGGTTGGTAGCTCCTATTAATTTCCTGAAGTCCTCAACGGCATTCGCTTTTTCAAGTATGGCTGCAGTGATGGGGCCGCGACTCATAAACTCTACCAGCTCGCCATAAAACGAGCGTTCCTTATGTATTTCATAAAACTCACCGGCTTTTGCAGTTGAAAGATGCGTCATTTTCAGCGCCACAATCCGAAAGCCTGCTTTATTTATTTTTTCAAGAATTGCGCCCGTGTATCCTTTCTCCGTTGCATCCGGCTTTATTATCGTAAATGTTCTGTTACTCATTATAATTATAATATTTTTTGGGTGGCAAAGCTAAGGAAAAAAAACTCCCCGTTCCGTCATCAACGTAAAGGGGCAGGGCAAACGCATCTAAATTTATCCGAACATCAATTTTTCCAGGTAGCCATGTTGCCATCCAGCTGCAAGCCGCTTCTTTTTTATACTTAGTTTCTTTGTTTTTTCATTTTGCAGCAGGTTTAATGCAATTCGGTTGATGACAGAAAA
>JBKJRY010000102.1:0-5560 GCA_046593045.1 Chitinophagaceae bacterium
AACAGCAGGAGAGGGTATTGGTGGCCCTCATGCCGGAATGGATATGATATGGCCGTTGAGTATCATTACTTGTTAATCCACGCATAATAATACTCAACGGCCATATCATATCCATTCCGGCATGAGGGCCACCAATACCCTCTCCTGCTGTTCCTTTAAAGAAAAATGGATTGTTTTTTGAAAGAACAAATTTTCTTGTATTCAAATAAACAGGATCGTTCTGCTTTACGGCATTGAGATATGGCAGAGATAAAAGACTTGGCACATTGGCATCATCCATCAAATTATAACTTCCAAAACCGTTTACTTCGTAAGCATATATTTTTCCGGATTGAGTTGTATTGATAACAGCATATTTGTTTAGTGCCATTTCTACTTCATTGGCAAGAGCATTGCATTCTTTAGCAAGTGATGAATTTTTATAAGTTGTATTAACCATTTCTGCTGCTTGCCGTAAACTTACAACAGCAAAAAAGTTGGAAGGAATTAAAAAAGGAAAAATAGTTGCATCATCACTCGGCCGAAACATAGAACAGATAAGTCCCACCGGATTTACAGGGTAGCCATAGCCTGCCAACGGAACGCCATCGGTTGCCCAGGCGGTTGTTCGCTGGAAACTGTAAGGACCGTGATCTTGCTTTCGTTGCTGCTCTTTGAAAGTCTTTACCGTGAGCTCAATAGATTTTTGCCAACTCTTATCAAACGGCGCAGCGTTGCCTGTCAGCTTCCAGTATTGATGGGCAAGGCGAATAGGATAGCATAACGAATCGATCTCCCACTTACGCTCATGGATACCCGGCTTCATATCAGTAAGATCACTTTTCCATTCGCTTACCTTGTTTTCATCGTTATAAAAAGCATTCGCATAAGGATCAAGTTGTATACATTTTACCTGCCGGTTAATAACGCCCTCAATTAATTGTTGCAGGTGTTTATCGCTTTTTATTAAGGATAAATAAGGCCATACCTGCGCAGTACTGTCCCGAAGCCACATGGCATCTATATCGCCGGTGATTACATAGGTATCCGGTTTGCCATTAATCATTTCAAAATCAACTGTTGTGTCCAATGTATTTGGAAAACAATTTTCAAACAGCCATGCCAGCTCTGCATCGGAAATCTGTTTCTTAATTTTTTCTATAGCATCTTCCACGGCCTTGCTTGTAAATTTCCTTTCTGATAAAGAAGGTCTTTTACTTTCAAAAGCATTTTTGTCAAATGCAAAAAGCCCGGAAGGTTTTAATAATATTCCCGAGGCAAGAAGCCCTGTCGTTTGAATAAATTTTCTGCGGTCGTTCATAAAATTTTATTTGTTCACGGAGAAGGAATAAGAATACGCATCCTTCCTGGTTGCTCCGTTATGATTTGGTTTGTTGTTAATTGAAACATTCAGCACAGCGCCTTTCAATAAATCAAAGTGATCAATATAATTTTTGTCGTACTATTTATTGTTCCAATGTAAATCTTTTACATAAATATTTCTATCACTGTTTGCCGGAGCATTAATGATTACAGTCTTACCATTTTCAAAATGTAAAGTCGTTTTTACCAAGAGGGGCGCTCCCAAAACGTATTGTGAGGTGGCAGGACACACAGGATAGAATTCCCCTTGCAGAAAAATTATACCATGCAGATGTTTGCCCATTATCCTCGTTCCCGCAATACCCATCAGAATTAGGCGAATATAATTTATCTATTATCTGCCTCTCCCAATATACCAATTTGCGTAAATAAAGTATTTTCATTCATCCATTTTACCAGAAAGGCATTTTTTAAAAATTTTAAAAGTCAGGCGCTGCTACTAATTCTATTAAATAACCTGGAATAAAAATCTCATTTATTCTGTTTGCAGTTCATAGAACTAAAAATGATTTGGCGAACGATAACATCCTGTTTGCTAAAAAGAAAACCAACCCGGTGAGAGGTTGGTTTTCTTTTATTTGCTTTGACAAAAAAATTATGAATGAAAACAACTGAAGAAAATTTTAAAATATTTAATTTTTTTCAATCATATAAGCACTACTTAACATCCCAAAAAATCCGGGTAGTGAGCTTGTCTTGCGCAGCTACCGACTGGTAATTGGTACTGTTGTATGTGATTTCATTGGATGGTAAAACCCACCTGTTAGGAGGTAAACTTGCCGTAGCTGAATTATCAGTTACAAAATTCAATGCAGGAAGTTTCAATCTTCTTATTTCAGCCCAGGCTTCAACGGGTTCCAGCACATTGTAATTGATCCACTTTTGAATAGCAATCCTGTTCAGTTTTTCGGCAGGTGTACCGGCATTATCCCACGCAACACCATTACTTGCCAGGTAAGCATCAATTTCTGCCGTTGATGTGGGAGTTAACGGGCCCGCGGTATTGTCATTACTAATGGTTCTGAGCCAGAAATAATAATCAATAGACTGCCTGATTCCGGCTTCATAAGCGGATTTTGCAGTTGCATCATTCGCTGCGTTCAGATAATATTCGGACAAGAGGAAATTTACTTCTGCGGCATTGATTAACATGCCGGGAATATAAATATTTTGCGAAAGTGTTGAACGGTTATAGCGGGCTAGCGTGCCCCCGCTTACTAAATCTGTTTGGGTTGTATTATCCAATGAGGGATCTAAACCAATATACGTCCCGGCCGGCGCATTCGCACCTGGTTCAAACATTGCTCTTAATCTTGGGTCGGCATTATTGTTCATGGAATCTATCATTACCTTGCCGGCTACATCGCCCCCGCCCCAGCCTATCAATCCATTATGAAAGTCTGCGCCTGCCCCTGTATTTGTTCCGTTATTAACACCGCTGCTTGGATCAGTTACCTGGATCATAATATTATCTGCATTTGTTAACACTAACGGATATGAAGTCTGATTGCCCAAAATAGCGCCGATCTCGCTGCTAACTCTTGATTGGAAGGATGCAACTCCTGACACTCTCATAAGCATTCTTACACGAAGCGAATTACAATATTTCTCCCACTTCGTAATATCACCATGGTTGATAAAATCCTGCGTCATCAACACTGTTGCAACACTGCTCTTTAAGTTAATCCCATTGAGTTCATCAGAAAATCCTTTTAAATCGTCCAGCATTTTTGTGTAGATATCTGCCGCGGCATCATACTTGGCTGCAGACTTCGCGAAATCACCTCCATTGGTACCTAATAAACCCGCTTCTGACCAGGGAATATCCCCATGCAGATCTACTACCTTTTGACTTTGGTCATAAAAATAAATAGTGGCTGCAATAATATATATTCTCTTATCGGCCTGGTCATCGGGGCTCAATGTGCTATAGAGCCTAAGCAGTTCCTTATATTGGGCTAAAAAACCAAAATAATTCGACCACCTATTATCTATTGCGGCAGCACCCGGAACATACCTGCCGGGAGTATTTACAATTCCCACAGTTTGGGTCCATGGTAAAATTGTATTCTGCAGTATAACAAAATAATTCCAATACTTATACATTACATAATCCAAATTTGATGACAGGAATCCTGCAAACTGTTTCTCAACGGTAGTTGAAGAAACTTTTGAAGGATCAGCATAATCGTCGGCAAATTGCTTCTTTGTACAGGATGACATTCCCGCTACCGAAACAATTGCTATTATTAAAAATATTTTTTTCATAAAACTGTATTAAAAAATTAATAATTAAAACTAAAATGTAGCCTTTATGGAAGCTCCAAATGTCCTGGTGGTAAAATTGGTCCCTGCATTGTTAACGTTCGAAGACCAATTTAAACCAGTAGTAAGCTGCTCGGAGTCCATATTTTTAATAGACCTATATATATAGAATAAATTACGGCCGAAGACAGAAAGCTGCAGTCTGCTGGCCTTCACCTTTTTGGCTATACTTACAGGCAGGCTATACGAGAGTGATACTTCACGAACTTTCCAATAAGTGTTCTTAACGATATATTTGAAATATTGGGAATTACTATATTGAGGCCCGCCCCAATTGTACACATACCAGTAATAAACCGCCTGCGACTGGATATGACTATTTGCGGAGCCATCGGGTAAATTGCCTTCTAATAACATACCGTCATTATACACTGTTTCACCATTAGGACCTGCTGCCAGGTCTGTCTGAACTCCATAACCCTGTGCATTTAAATAATAGGGTAAGCCGCCATGTGCTTTATCCATTCCATTTAGACTTTCTTTAGTAAGACCCCGGCTGGTAAGCCAATTTAAACCTGTAGGCATTACGTAGCCGCCTATCCGGAAATCAGTATATACTTCAAGTGAAAAATCTTTATATCTAAAGGTATTGTAATATCCGCCCACTGCTTTTACCTGGGTATTACCATATTTAACCAATTTAGAGCCATCGATTTTATAATCCAAAGTGCCGTCACCATAGTCATTAATAATGGGTTGCCCTTTACTATCAGTGGCTATTGGATGAGCATAGAAGTCGCCAATTGCCTGGCCAACTACAGATTTTAATACAGCGGCATTACCATCGTAATCTGCATGAATCAACTCATTGGAGCCTGTTGTTAATTTTTCAATTTTATTATGGTTGAAATTGAAATTTACACCTGTTTCCCATGAGAAATTTTTATTCGCAACCGGCCTTCCGCTTATTGCAAGATCAACGCCGCTATTTCTTAATGTTCCAATATTTGTCAAAATATTGCTGGCACCTGTGGATTGAGACAATTGAAGAGGTAAAATCTGATCAACCACCCTCGCCCGATAATAAGCTACATCGAGGTTCAACCTATTATCAAAAAATCCTGTTACTAATCCAAACTCCAGTTCATGCTTTTTTTCAGGCCGGATGAAGTCATTACCGTAAGTACCGGTTGAAACCGTAGATGTTAAAGTTGAACTTCCTGAACCCTGGTTCCCTAAATTGCCCAGGGAATACGCCACGTTGGCTGCATAAGCTGACGGGTAGTTACCAACGATACCCCAGGATGCCCTGAGCTTAGCGGAACTGATAAATGAAGGTAATTTCAATGCATCAGAAATTACAAATGCACTATTTACTGAGGGATAAACAAATGAATTTTGTGAAGGATTCATTGTTGAGGTCCTGTCTCTCCTTACTGTTCCTTCTATGTACAGGTAGTCTTTATAATTCGCATTTATAGTACCGATAAAAGCGTCTTTAGTCAGGTAGGATCTGCCGGAACCACTATAATATTGCGGGTTAGCAGAAGAACTCAAATCAAACCTGTTTTCGGTAGTTAAACCTCCATTTGTACTTACGCTTGTAGAATAAGAAGATTCCTTATCTGCAGTATATCCACCTAAAACTTTCAATTCAATGTCCGCAGTCAGTTTTTTGGTGTAGGATAAAAGCAAATCACCGTAAAAAATAGAATAGTTGCTTGTGTTTATACCGTATGATCCTGAGTATCCATAGACCAGGGGTATGCTTGAGGCATTTTTACTTTCACTTCTATTCGCAGTCCAGTCAGTCGCAATTCTTCCCCGTAGCTGTACATTTTTCGTTATATCCCAAAATGTGGTCATACTGGCGATTAAGCGATTATTATTTTCGTCCACCATATTCTTATTAACATTCCACATATAGTCAAGA
>JBKJRY010000238.1:0-3761 GCA_046593045.1 Chitinophagaceae bacterium
CTTTTGGGTCAAACAAGGCAATAGAAGAATTTACTGGCTTACTTGGACTTAAAGCAACCATATCTACCTCCAGGGAAATGCCCGTGGATAATCGAAAATCATTTAACGCTGAAGCAAGGCAAATACGCCAGGTGAAAGAACTGGAAGATCATGTGCAATGGCTTCTGCGTGTTTCAGATATGGAAAGGGACAGTTTTTTTCTATACAAAGTAATGCCGGAATTTAGCGAGAGAATGTGGAGCACCAAAAGCTATCACCCGTATTATTCACCAGGTCATTTTATTGAAGAAGCAAAGAAATACCGAAAGATTTTCAGAGACGAGATATTGGGCCGGTTTGAGGATTCATTGCTGGCGCCCAACCCGCGGACACGAAAGGTTTATGATAAAGAAAGGTGGACGGGTTACGAAGTAGTCATGGATGTGTATAACAATTTTTTTGCCGCCGGAATACTGCTGATACCTAAAGACCTCAGGCCGGGTGAAAGACGTCCTGTTGTTGTTTGCCAGGTGGGACGAGATGGATTACCCCAGGATGCCATTGAAGGCAGTACAAGTTATAATGATATGGGTGCAAGACTTGCAGACCAGGGATTCATCGTTTATTGCCCGTACGTTCTTTATCGTGGTGAAGATCGGTACCGGTGGCTGGATCGAAAAGCAAACACACTTGGTAAAACACTTTTCTCATTTATTATTTCACAGCACGAACAAACACTGCGATGGCTCGGTACACTCAGTTTTGTGGATAAAAAGAGAATCGCCTTTTATGGGAAAAGCTATGGCGGTGAAACGGCTATGCGGGTACCATCGGTGTTAGAAGGATATTGCCTTTCAATATGCTCAGGCGATTTTGGAGATTGGACACGCAAGGTAGTAGATACCCATTTCAAGGGAAGTTTTATGAATACCATAGAGTGGGAAATGCCTTATTTTAATATGGGAAATACGTTCAGTTATGCTGAAATGGCTTACCTGATTTTACCAAGGCCTTTTATGGTAGAACGTGGCCATGATGATCTTGTACAACCGGATGAGTGGGTTGCTTATGAATATGGAAAGGTGAAATATTTGTACGACCAGTTTAACCTCGGGGACAATACAAGAATTCAGTTTTTCAACGGAGGGCATTCTTCAAAAAATGATCAGACATTTGAATTTCTTCATAAACATCTTAACTGGCCATAAGAATGCTAAGAATAGATAAGAGTTAATTTATTATTTAGTAAACGAATTTACAAACCAATGGAAAAATTAAACAGGCGTGAATTTATAAAAGCGACATCTATTGTAACGGCGGGTGCCCTGGTGAACCAGCCAGCTTTTTCAAACGGGTTAAAGGCAGATTCGACGGTCTACCCGGTTTGCGTATTTGCCAAATGCCTACAATTCCTCGATTACGATCGCCTTGGCGAAACGATTGCCAATATTGGTTTCGATGGCGCCGATATACCTGTTCGCGAAGGCGGATATGTGCTTCCCGATAATGTAAAAGTTGATTTACCAAAGGCAGTAAAAGCTTTACAAAAAGCTGGAATAAAAGTTCCCATGATGGTCACTGATATTAACGTTGCCGACTACCCGGGAATTGAAAAATTATTAGGAACTGCATCGGCATTGGGCATCACGCATTATAGAATGGGATACCTGGCATACGACCCCGCAAAGACGGTAAAGGAAAGTCTTGATGTTCATAAACGCACAATGGAAAATTTAGAGAAGGTCAATCGTAAATTCAATATCCATGGCGAATACCAGAACCATTCGGGCACCAGAGTGGGAGGCCCGGTGTGGGATGTTTACTGGATTCTAAAAGATTGTGATCCTGCGTATATCGGCTCTCAGTATGATATTCGTCATGCTACCGTCGAAGGCGCTGATTCATGGCCCGTCGGGATGAATCTTCTTGCTCCCTGGATAAAAACAACGGACATAAAAGATTTTACCTGGCAAAAAGAAAATGGAAAATGGCAGGTAATCAACGTACCATTAGGGGAAGGACAGGTTGATTTTGATGCGTACCTTAAAGAGTATACCAGGCTGGGAATCAGCGGCCCGGTTTCAATCCATTATGAGTATGATCTCGGTGGCGCAGAGTCTGGGAAGACCAATCCGACAATGAGCCTTGATAAAATTTCTTCGTATTTAAAAAATGACCTCAAATGGTTGCGGGCAAAATTTAAAGACTACAAACTTTAATTCGACACAGCGATACCAGGAAGAAGTTTATTGAAAGCATTGATTGTAGCAAAGGCAGTAGACACTCCGGATGTGTATTCCCTCGCGATAGCTTCCCCAATCGAAGGAATTCCGAAAACGTTTGTCATTTTTACATTCACCAATTTTTTTCGAAAGTAGGAAATAGAGCTACCGCGCTTGTGGTGCCAACATTGAAAACTGAATAGTTGGTTGCCAGGACTGCATCTATCCCGAGAAGATAAACCAGTACCGGAACCTTCAGGATGCAATCGCCTCCAGCAATCAACCTAACGCTATGCCAATAAAAATCGACATCGCATATCCTGATATTTCCATTCTGTGAGTTTGAATAAATTTTGCTAACGCAAGTTCCCCTTTTCTGCAGGCTTATATTTTAGCCTTTGGCGGCTAACGAAACATACATGCATTTTCCAGCCTTCCGTTGATCCAAAAAAAAAGAAGAAATATCTCTTTAAAAAAAAGCAAGCGCTTTATTAAAACAATAACATTTGATGGTATATTTTTCTGATATATTTGCCTCAAAATTTAACTAATTTAAGATGTCATCCAGCAAGCAGAATGGTTTTAGAAGCACGATGCTTGCTATTATTTTCCTGTTTCTTAACGGTGTTTGTATTGCATCGCCGGGGATAAAAAATATTACGGACGATTGTCAACAAGTCATTGCTTCGCAACCTGGGCATGACCTGAATAATTCAGGCTCAGAAGAAAACCAACCCCCTGCCTATTCTTTTAAGAATTACGCGGTGCAAATTTCTGCTACACCCAGGAATTACACTTGCAATGAAAACTTTTACAGCGATGTTGCATTGCTTCCTGTTACCAGGTGTTGTAAGTCTTCTATGACTGGCCGGTACTTTCTACCCAAACCGGGATATTATACTTTTCTTTTTCGCTACAAGCCATTTTGATTTCCTTTTTTGTCAAGGCAATTGATCGTGAGATGCAGAATCTTTTTTGCTTCTGCCAGAATTCTTTTTTATAATTGAATACGAGGCGATCTCCCTGGCTTTGATTCACTGCTTTTATTTAACCCTAGATCAATTTAATTGCGAAAGCTTTTATAATTGATAAATCAATCACTAAATTATTATGGAAACTGTCATTGAATTTTTAAACAATCTTATCAACCCTGAATGGATCGTTCAGCATGGCGGATTATATTTTGTAGCCCTGATCGTGTTTATTGAAACCGGGTTGTTCTTCGGCTTTTTTCTACCGGGAGATTCATTGTTGTTCATTGCGGGGATGATCATTGCCAATATCTTGTCGCCTTTTGCCGTGCCGGTTATCAATCTTGTTTTTTGGATTGCTTTGGTAACCGTCGCCGGTGTGCTCGGTAATTTCGTGGGCTATTGGTTTGGCAAAAAATCAGATCGCTTGTTCAGTAAGGACCGTTGGCTGTTCAAAAGAAAGTACCTGCTACAGGCCGAAGCGTTTTACGCAAAGAAGGGAGGAGGAGCCATCATCATCGCCCGTTTTCTTCCGGTGATTCGAACGTTTGCCTCTATCGTGGCCGGTATGGTGAAAATGAATCCTGCT
>JBKJRY010000288.1:0-11918 GCA_046593045.1 Chitinophagaceae bacterium
CAAGTACTGCCTAAGAGATGGATCGTTGAAAGAACCTTTGCCTGGCTACTCAATTTCAGGAGGCTGGAAATGGATTATGAACGAACGTCAGCATCTGCAACAAGTTTTATTTATGTACCATTGATGATTTTAATGGACAAAAAAATTAATTAACTCAAACAGCTTCTATGTTATTCTTAATATTAACACTTAATGGTCTAAAACAAAACTAATAACTTAAAAAAATTACAATGAACAAGGTTTATCTTAAAAATGTAAGCGGTAAAATATTCTTTCTTGCAACAATTTTCATTGCTGCTTTGACTTTGAGCTCCTGCGCAAAAAAAATGACCTTTGGCACATCTTCGGTTGTACCTGCGGCTGAAGGCTCTGTGAAAGTGAAATCAGATAAAAACAATAATACTACTATCGATTTAAAGGTTGAGCGCCTTGCGGACCCTAAAAGATTAAACCCGCCAAAAGCTACTTATGTAGTGTGGATGGAAACTGCCAGCAACGGAACCCAAAATATTGGCAGCTTAAATACTTCCAGCGGATTGTTGTCGGGCAAATTGAAAAGCTCCCTTAAAACTGTAACTCCGTACAAACCCACAGGCTTTTTTATTACTGCAGAAGATGATAAGGATGTTCAATACGTGAGAGGCGAGGAAGTTTTGAGAACAAAATAAAAACTCATAAATGCATATACTTCTTTTAATATGTATTACCTGGATTGCTTGCAGTTCTTTTCGTCATTTTATAATTGACTGGCACAGGTATATTTTGTTCAGTCAGGTTGCAAGTTCAGTATAATATTTCTAAAGTAAACATTTGCCGGGAGGGCTGTGCCCCTGTAATGCAAACGTGCCGCTGTAAGCCCTTTGCGTTCCATGGGATATATTTTTACGCAACGCTGTCCGATTCAGTTAGTAAACACAGTTTTATTACTTAGTTTAAATCCTATTGTTTTTATCCTGCATTTAATCAAAGGGAGAAAATCCACCATCAAGCTCATCATTTGTAATTCCTCATTTAATTTTTAAAAAATAACTTTGCCAAAATCTCTTTTATGTCACTGAACTGGATGGGAGTGTTTCCTGCTCTTACAACACAATTTACAAGCGACGATGAATTGGATCTTCCCATGTTTAAAAAAAATCTGGATGCGCAGTTACATGCGGGTGTGCATGGCATTATTGTCGGTGGATCACTTGGTGAAGCAAGTGTATTGACGACAGATGAAAAATCAACATTAGTAACATTCGCGGTGGAAAATGCTGAAGGTAAAATTCCGGTAATACTGAATATTGCAGAAGGTGCTACCCGTGAAGCAATAAAACAGGCCGCACTTGCAAAGAAATTAGGATGTGATGGCTTAATGCTCCTGCCACCCATGCGTTATTATAGTGATCACAGGGAAACTGTTACGTATTTTAAGACAATCGCAAATTCTACGGATCTACCCATAATGATTTATAACAACCCGGTGGATTATAAAATAAATGTGACACTTCAAATGTTTTCCGAATTGGCTGAGTGCAGCAATATCCAGGCAGTAAAAGAATCAAGCAGGGATGTAATTAATGTTACGAGGATGCTCAACCGTTTTGGAGAGCGTTATAAAATTTTATGTGGTGTGGACCCGCTGGCAATGGAGGAATTAGTTATGGGCGCTCATGGATGGGTTGCAGGACTTGTATGTGCTTTCCCGGCTGAAACTATGTCCATTTATAACCTGGTAAAAGCGGGCAGAATAAAAGAAGCAACAGAAATCTACAGGTGGTTTATGCCCTTGCTGGAGCTGGACATTCATCCCAAACTTGTACAGTATATAAAACTTGCGGAAGCGCAGGAAGGTATAGGCTCTGAGCATGTAAGAGCGCCAAGGCTTACCTTAGCAGGCAAGGAACGAGAAAAAATATTGAAAATTATTAATGACGGCATTGCATCACGGCCCAATCTTAAAAATTATTCAATAACAGATAAATCAATGACTGCTACTTTAAAAAGTAAGTCAATATAAAATTTACCAATGATCGATACAAAATTTCCAACAACAGGCACTGCAACCATTGATGAAACAATGACCAACTCATTGAAAGCTTTTCATCAATATAAAAATATATCGCCGGAAAAAAAGGCGATCTTTTTAGAAACCATAGCCGCCGAAATAGAGGCCCTGGGCGATGATCTTATTAACACTGCAAATGAAGAAACTAATTTGCCTGTAGCCAGGTTAACAGGAGAAAGGGGAAGGACTATTATGCAGTTGAAGACATTTGCGGAAATGCTAAAAGAAGGAAGCTGGGTGGAAGCTTCAATTGATACCGCTATACCAGATCGGTCACCGCTGCCAAAGGCGGATATAAGAAAAATAATGGTTCCGCTGGGACCTGTTGTTGTCTTCGGAGCCAGCAATTTCCCATTCGCCTTTTCAACTGCGGGCGGAGACACAGCATCCGCATTGGCAGCCGGTTGCAGCGTTATAGTAAAGGCACATCCGGCCCATGCTAAAACTTCTGAACTTGTGTATGGAGCTATTAAAACTGCCATTGAAAATTGTAATATGCCTGAAGGCGTTTTTCAACATGTATATGGTGAAGGATTTGAAACAGGTAAGGCATTGGTACAACATCCGGCAACAGCAGCAGTTGGTTTTACAGGGTCTTTTAGCGGAGGTAAGGCATTGTATGATTATGCTCATGAAAGAGAAATTCCCATCCCTGTTTTTTCTGAAATGGGAAGCGTTAACCCGGTAGTTTTTTTCCCTGATACATTAGAACACAATGCCGGATCGCTTTCAAAAATGTATGCAGGATCTGTAACATTGGGCATGGGACAGTTCTGTACTAATCCCGGGCTGATGATAGCAATTGAAGGTAAGGCGCTGGATATTTTTTTGGATCAATTAAGTGATGAAATTTCAGCATTTAAAAGTTCAAAAATGCTGCATGAAGGAATTCAAAAAGGATATAGCGAAAGGCTTAAAAAAGCGCTTTCACAGAAAGACGTTGAATTAATAAATAAAAAGAGTGATCAATCAAATGGAACTGATGGGCAACCGGCAGTCGCTTTTGTATCCTCAGCAACATTTCTGAAAAACCCTTTTTTGCATGAAGAAATCTTTGGTCCATATTCATTAATGGTAAAATGCAAAAATGCTGACGAGTTAAATGAAGTGTGGCAATCTGTTGCGGGGCAGCTCACAACATCTGTTATGGGGACCGACAAGGATTTCAAAGATTATACGGAGATAATTAATAGAGCGCAAAATGTAGCCGGAAGAATAATATTTAACCAGGCTCCTACCGGCGTTGAAGTTTGCGCCAGCATGGTACACGGAGGTCCCTACCCTGCCACAACCGATAGTCGCTTTACATCAGTTGGTATTACCGCAATTAAGCGCTGGGTGCGACCGCTCTGTTATCAAAATTGCCCCGAATATTTATTGCCCGATGAATTAAAGAATGCCAATCCAAAAAAAATATGGAGATTGGTGAACAATCGTATGGATAACGGAGATGTTGAATAGACACCTCCTCCTGCATGTACAATTACCGGGTATCATTCAAAAAGCACATAAGAGAAAATGAGAAGTGTTTTTCGCTGCATTGACGCACATACCTGTGGTAATCCCGTAAGACTGGTTGCCGAAGGTGGACCCCAATTGCTGGGAAAAAATATGATTGAGAAGCGCCTGCATTTTTTAAAAGAATTTGATTGGATAAGAAAGGGACTCATGTTTGAGCCGCGGGGCCACGATATGATGAGTGGAAGTATTTTATATCCTCCACACGATTCAACAAATGATGTGGCTGTTTTATTTATTGAAACAAGCGGATGTCTTCCAATGTGTGGGCATGGTACAATAGGAACAATAACAATAGGGATTGAGGAAGGCTTGATCATTCCTAAAACGACCGGAACCGTTCGCATAGAAACGCCTGCAGGCCTTATTATAGCAGCATACAAAGAAGAAGGCGAAAAAGTAACATCCGTGAAGTTTACTAATGTGCCATCATTTCTTGATAAAGAAAATATTGAAGTTGAATGTCCTGGCACTGGCATATTAACAGCAGATGTTTCTTATGGCGGAAACTTTTATGCAATTATAGACGTGCAGAAAAATTTTAAAGGCCTGGAAAATTATTCGGCGGATCAATTGATAAACTGGAGCAGAATCATGCGCAAAAGAATAAATGAAAATTATGAATTTGTGCATCCTGAAAATTCTACAATAAATGGCTGCTCACATATTTTATGGGCAGGCGAAACTATTGATAAAACTTCTTCCGCAAGAAACGCAGTTTTTTATGGAGACAAAGCGATAGACCGTTCACCATGTGGTACCGGTACTTCGGCTAGAATGGCGCAATGGTTTGCCCAGGGAAAATTGAAAGAAGGTGAATTGTTTATTCATGAAAGTATTATCGGGTCAAAGTTTACCGGGAAAGTAGAAAAGCTAACAGAAGTGGGTGGCAAGCCTGCAATCATTCCATCTATTGAAGGCTGGGCAAAAATATATGGGCATAACACAATTACAATTGATGATGCAGACGATCCATATGCATTTGGGTTTCAGGTGATATAAATCGTATGCCTTGTAATTTCGAAGGAAATTGGCAGGAATTCTACTTTCGTTTGATGCCAATAAATATGCAAAATATTGCGAACAATAACAGTAGTCCAGTTGAAATAAATTCAGTTTCTTTCTTTTCATTCTCAAATAAAAAAATATCTGTTCTTATAAGGTGTTTTAGTCTAATTGAATCACCGACTTTGTAAATGTCACCAAATCCACAACCTGCTTTTTTATCGAATATCTTCCCTTCGTACTTAAACTTTATAAAATACTTAATCTTCGCACCAATGCAATTAGGAATGAAGATAATTGTTGCTGCAATTATTTGTCCGTTTTTTTGAACTTGATACTCCTGAATGTCTCTGCGCAAAGGAATAAGACAAATAAATATAATGATAAAAAGTCCTGCCAAAATCAGCACTAATTTCATTGCGTTGCTTTAACCATCAAAAGTTTGAATAGAAGTAACTTAATTCTTGCCACTTCAGGTAAGCACAAAATTTGCTTTCTAAGAAGTTTTTAATCAACTTTTGAAGCCACAATATTTGTAAGTGTCCCAATATTATCAATGCTGATTTCAATTTCATCCCCTGCCTTTAAAGTAAAATCATTGGGGGGAACAATGCCGGTGCCAGTCATTAAAAAAGCACCATTTTCAAAGTCGCATTCCCTGAATAAATATTCAGCAAGCTCATTGAAGTTTCTTTTCATCCTGTTCAATTGAATATCATTTTCAAAAACAACTGAGCCAACTCTTTTAATAGCAATAATAATATTAGTGTCTAATGAAATGGGGTCCTGCGGCACATACAGGCAAGGCCCGAGTGCAGCGCTCCTGTCATACACTTTCGCCTGCGGCAAATACAAAGGATTCTCACCTTCAATATCTCTCGAGCTCATATCATTTCCTATGGTGTAACCTTGTATGATGCCTTTTGAATTTATAAATAATGTAAGTTCCGGCTCTGGCACATTCCAAAGGGAATCTTTACGTATAAAAACTCTTTCCTTATGCGCAGCCACGCGATGGGGCAAAGCTTTAAAAAATAATTCAGGCCTCTCGGCATTATATACTTTACTGTAAAAATCCGCACCTCCTGAATCCTTGGATTCTTCCATTCTTGCATCACGACTTCTTAAATAAGTAACACCGGCCGCCCATACTTCCTGTTTACTTATTGGCGCCAGGATATTATTTTCAATCATGGATGCAGCTTCTATATCATTTATTTTCTTTCCTTCCGTTGCCTGGCCGCCCAAATATTCAAATAAATCATCGTGATTAATAAGTATATCCCACTCCTCTCTCAATAAATAATTATTGCTTTCTGTTTTAAGAAGAATTCCTTTTGATGTTTTAAATAATTTCATTGCAATCATTTGATTTACCAATTTTTTACTTCATCCAAATCCGCCTGTAATAATTGTTTTGCTAACTCTTTCAGTGCAGGATAATCGCCGCGAAAATGAATAATTGTTTGCTGATATTCTTGCACTTCACCCGGCTTTAGTTCCCTTACCGGAGATGAAGATTCTATTTCATAAAATGGCCCAAGCTGGCTTCCATCCTGCAAAGGCCCATCATTGTAAGAATTAATTACATCTCCTTTATATGGTTCTTTTTGAATTTCCCATTTTGAATTCACATACATTTCATCCTTGTACACTTCGGGGATTAAGATAGTAAGCACATTATTTTTGAAATCAAAACTCCCGGCAACCGGTTTTGCAATCGCAGGAGAAATACCGAGCTTACCCCTGGATTTTCCATCGCAACGGAAATACAAAATGCTGTCTTTAACTGACAATCTATTTGCAGGAATTTCGCCAAAATAATTATCTGTAATAAATGACCTGGCATTCGGTTGTGGCGAAAATGGAATCATAACTTTTGTTTCTTCGGTTGGTGTCATCATTGATAACAACCATATTGAAAGCAGGCCGCTTTCTTTTTTCCATTCATTATCGCCGGAATTTATTAATTGATTTACGGATCTGTAAGCGACATATTGAACACCGGAAGGAATATCCGAATGCAATATTTCTTCTATCGCATTCGCATCAAGCAACTGAACGGTCCTTTTAATTTGTAGATGAAATACCGACCCGGAATAATTAGTGAGTACCGCACTTTTAGAAAATGTTGCCGACGAGGTATCAGATTGAACCACTTCAAATTTTTCAGTGTCAATTACGGCAGGAACCTGCCAGTTTTTTATATTAAATGAATCTCCTTTTTTAAAGTAAATAGAATATTGGCCTCCTTCGGGCCCGAGCCAAAACCTCTCTTCTCCACCAACGGGATTAAATTGTGCTTTCTTTTCACCTGAAGAAATTAATTCATAATTTATCCATCCATAACTTATGCCGCTATCACCTGATGCGGAACTTGTCATAACTCTTCCCTGGTAATCCGCACTGAGTAAAACTTTTGCGTTTCCGTTTTGTAATTCTAAAACGTTCTGCGAATATTTTTTCATGAAGGCTGCATCATAACCATACGAACCTTTTTCATATTCACCAGTGGCTTTTTCACTGTTGTCAGCACTGCAACCGGCAATAGATATCATCATAAAAAGTAACCAGTTTTTTTTTAAATACATATTAATTAATTTATAAAAAATTCCACCAGGGCAGCCTCTCTTAACATCTGGCAATCTGAAGTTGAATAAAGTTCTGTTATCGTAAAGCAATCCTGATTTATGAGACAAAATAGGAAATTTTACTGATGATGACAGGAATAGATCCTCAATGCAGGAATTTTATTTCGTGATGCAATTAAAACATTCATCAATTTGTAACATTTATCAATTGTTTTGACAGTTCAAAACAAATAGATTTGTTATTCGGGTTCCCAGCTTAATTTTAAAGATGACTTGCATTAAGGAATTTACCCGGTCTTTTAAAAAAGAAACGTGAGAACTTTCTGTGAATTAAAATTCTAAATTTTTTATGACACTAAAAATCCCGAGAACTTCTTTGAGGAAATTTATTAAAGTGTCTTTAATAACTATTATTTGTATAGCGGCAATAATTACCGGCCTTCATATTTGGTTTGTTAAAAATGCCAACAGGCTTTTAATAAATTTAGTCGATCAAAGCACAGAAGGAAAATTTAAGCTTGAACTCTCCCACGCCAGGTTTGATCTGTTCTCCAATGAAGTAACAATTCATAAAGCAAAAATTTCAAGCACTGCTAAAAATCATAATCCAATTACCTATGATATCGGTTTTCGCGAAGTAGTTCTTCATACCAATTCTATCTGGTCATTGCTGTTCAAAGGATCCACAGAGATCAGGCAACTAAAGTTGTACGACCCGGTAATTGAAGTATTTAACCGGCAAAACGATACAACCCGGGGTTCGAAAAATAACTTGTCATTGGGAATGGAGTTGGGTAAACTTTATTCATCCATCCAGGACGCGATTGCGGCATTGAACATGCATTCAATTTCTATTATCAATGCAAAACTCATTCTTAATAATAAAACTTCTTTAAAAAGAAAGCCGCTTATATTTTCAAACATTTATTTTTCACTCAAAAAACTTAATAAACGTAAAAACCGGAACGGCCACTTTTTGCAAAATAATGATATCACATTTAGTTCTTCAAACCAGGATATATTGCTGACTGACGGGATCCACAAGTTAACATTCAAAAAGCTTGTGATACAACACGCTAAAAGCATCATACTGGATAGCTGTACTATTGCCGCATTATCATCGCACGCCTTGCACAACAGCTTTAATATACATTTTAAAAGACTGGCATTGATAGACGTTGATTTTGACGCTTTGTACAAAACAAATCTAATAAAAGCGGATTCTGTTTATTGTGAAGAACCATCTTCGGATTTTATTCTTAATTCAACTTTCGGTGAAAGAAAAAATGCATCTAAAGAAATTCCTGACTTTGAAAAAATATTACAGGAATTCACGGGCAATTTAGATCTCGGCTTTGTTGGCGTGACTAATGCTGAAATTCATTTAGATATCACAGGCAAAAAAAACCGCACAAATATTCATACCGGTAAAGTCAATTTTCAAATAAAAAAACTGCGTATCAACCCGGATTCATCACAGCTTATTTCATTAAATAGCTTTGATATGCTCATCAAAGGTTACCAGCTTTATAATTCGGATAGCTCAGTTATTTATTCGTTTGACAGCGTTCGGTTTGCAAATGATAAATTATTGCTTAATGATTTTTCAGTTCATACAGCGCCAGGTATAAATAAAATGAGAAGTTTCAGGGATTATAGCATGCCTTACTTTGAACTCCTGGGTATAGATTGGCCGGAATTAATTTTCAGGCAAAATTTAAAAGCAACCGAAGCAATTTTACATGAGCCGACAATGAACTACAAAAAGGCTACAAATGTTGCTATTTCGAAAAAGGCCATTCTTTTTAATCCGCATCACACCTTTGATGATTTCATGGAAATTGATAGTCTCAAAATAGTAAATGGGCAAATCAATATAAGCTGGAGCGACAATAATTCTTTACAGTTGCAGGACATCAATCTTTCCCTTCTTCCAAATGATATTTCTGACTATAAACATGTAAAGCTGCAAAAGGACGTAGAGTTTTTATTTTTCCGGGCTGGATTTTTAAAGCTTGGCGATATTACGGCACAATTACAAAATGTAAGTTTTAATCCTAATAATAACATTCATGTGGATGAAGTAACTATAAATAACAAACAGGGAGAAATTGATTCAAAAATGAAGGATGTTTCAATAAAAAATATTTATAGTACGTCCCCCCGGAATTATGTCGCAGACGGGCTTGAATGGGAAGAAGGTACTATTTTTGTCCGCGCAATACCATCGTCAAAGGCAGGCGCCCGTCATAATTCAATTCAACTAACAAATATCTCGGGAAAAAAAACACAATTTAAATTTATAAATAATAATAACGAAGGCAACACATTTATTGAAGAAGTTCACATTATTTCTCTTGAAAAAACCAATGCAGGAAGAATATTATTAAAAGGATTTACATTAGATGGTAAAGAATTGAATTTTTCTTCTGCTTCAGTCCGGTTTAATGCAGCAGATTTTTTCCTGTCAGATCGTATTCAAAGATTTTCGAAAGCCCGGTTTGAAAACACAGGCAAGGGGAGCGTGCTGGATCTTTCCCTGCCTTACATGCAAATTGTCGGTGACATCAATTCTTTTTTTTCCAATGGGCACCTGGATAATGTTACAATGAAAGCCCCGGCAATTGATTTTCACAAACTAAAAAATTCACCGGTAACAAGACAATCCAATGATGAAATTCCAACAATTAAAATTGATCATACTGTAATTCAGGAACCGGTAGTAAACGTTAGCATCGATCAAACTTCTGAAAGCCGGAGTTTCCATTTGCCCTACGCAAAGGGAAGCGAATTAAAAATCGAGGACCTGGAGCTTTCTCCTGAAAAAATCAATATAAAAACCCTGGATCTGACAACTAAAAAAGCAGAAATATTTAATGGCGCAGAAAAAGTTTTTATTATTGACGATGGTGTAGATCTCCGCCTTTCTAAAATAAATATACCTGCAAACAATGACAGCAGTTCATGGAGTGCAATGGTCACAAAATTGAGCATGAAAAATGACGCTGGATTTACGTTTAATATAAAAGGAAACAAGCTTGAATTGAAAGATATATCGCTGGGGGATTTTATACTTTCTTCAGGTTCTGTTACTGACATTGCCAAATTACTTAGCTCCAACCGGGTTTCATGGTTCAGTACGTCTTCAGCCAGGTACAGCACAAAGAACTCATTATTACAGGGTTTCAATGTAAGCTACAATATCGATAGAAATACTTTAATGCTGGACTCTTTTAATTATCATCCACTGAAATCCCGCGATTCGGCAATAGCTGCCAACCCTTATCAAATTGATTATATCACATTTAATGCCGCTAAAACTAAGTTGTATGAATTTGACCTTGTCAAATATCTTAATGAAGACTCTTTTGTAATAAAAAAAATAAACTTAACCCGGCCCTCGATAAGCGTTTACAGGGATAAACTTCCACCATTCCTTGCAGGTGTCAGAAAGAAGCTTTTTGTGGAACAAATAAATAATTTATCATTGCCTGTATCAATAAATCAAATTGCGATAGATGATGGACAAGTCAGCTACACCGAAAAAAATGGAAAGACAAGACGGGAAGGTAATTTATTGTTAACGCATTTAAACGGTAATATTTTCAATATAAGTAACTATAATTTGAAGCCTGGTGATTCGCTGTCGGTTGCCTTTACCGGGAAATTACTTGACGCTGCTTCTTTCGACCTTAAGATTGATCAGTCTTATAATGATTCCCTTGGCGGATTTGTAATGGCTTTAAAGATTGAACCAACGGCTCTCTCGATCCTGAACCCTTTATTGACGCCACTCTCCAGTGTAAAATTTACTTCAGGAAACCTGGATAAGTTTAACATGAAAGCTATAGGGAATGAAGATTTTTCATATGGGGAAATGAATTTTTATTATCATGGCCTTAAGATTCTTTTATTGAAAAATGATGACACTGGAAAAGCAACTCTTCTAAAAAAAATTGAAAGTGCATTAGTGAATACATTTGTTTTAAAGAAACAAAACAAGGAAGGAACGGGTCTTATTTATTTCAAAAGATTGAAAGACCGGTCTTTTTTCAATTATATGACTAAGATCATTGGAAGTGGGGTTACTACGAGTGTGGGAGTTAAAAGAAATAGTCGGTACAGAAAGAAAATACTAAATGATAGAGCGGCCAAATAAGGATTAGCGCCCCATAGCTCATATCACTACCTCAACATGGTATGCAAATCCTTCTTCGTTATTTGCTCTAAAGTTCTAATAATTAGTAGATAAGCCCTCATTTCTTTTGATGATTGGGGGTAAATATTTATTCACAACTAATGTAATTAATTTTGAATATTGATAAAATTGTATAATTTAGCCGCCTCAATTCAACCTTCCTGATTGATTCTAAAATCCAAGATGAAGCCTCAATTAAAATGAGAGGCCAGTCATCACATCCTGTTTAAAAATCATAATCTCCTAATTATTTTCTGGATAATCATTGCTACGTATCAGGGACAATTGTTTCATACACCTATTAATACGCTTATTATATTACAATGAAAAAAGTATCCCTACCCAACCCCCGCCTGCTAAATTCATTTTTAATTCACGGTGTCATCATGCTTTTTGTGCTGGTAATGCAGCCTTTCATGGGCTCAGCACAATGGACACGAGTAGCCGATGCGCTCAGGAAAAGAGCGGAATGCCCCAGTATTTTATACCAGGGGAAAATATATGTTTTTGGAGGGTTTGGTGAACACCCAAACTTTGAAAAAGATAATGAAGTATA
>JBKJRY010000375.1:0-16089 GCA_046593045.1 Chitinophagaceae bacterium
GCAAAATGAAAAAACAAAGAAACTAAGTATAAAAAAGAAGCGGCTTGCAGCTGGATGGCAACATGGCTACCTGGAAAAATTGTTGTTCGGATAAATTTAGATGCGTTTGCCCTGACCTTGTCTATTTCAACGTAATTAAATCTATATTTTTGATGATGAACATCAAACTATAAATTTTGAGAACTCCTCCTTTTATCAGCAAGCTTCCCCAAACCGGGGAAACAATTTTCACCGTGATGAACTTCCTGGCAAAAAAATATAATGCTATAAACCTGGGCCAGGGTTTCCCTGATTTCATGATGAACCCTGAGCTAATAGATTTAGTTCATTTTGCTATGAAGGAAGGATACAATCAATATGCTCATATGAATGGTTTACCCGCGTTAAGAACAGCGCTTTCCCAAAAAGCTTTTGAACTGTATAAAAGTAAAATTGATCCTGAAAAAGAAATTACTATAACCCCCGGAGGTACCTACGCTATCTATACCGCTCTCACCGCTATTTTACAGCCAGGTGATGAGGTAATAGTTTTAGAGCCCGCTTTTGATAGTTATATTCCAAATATAGAAATCAATGGTGCAATACCGATTTTACTGCCACTTACTTTTCCGGATTACAAAATTGACTGGAACCTTGTAAAGAAAAATATAACACCAGCTACGAGGCTAATTATTTTAAATTCTCCTGGTAATCCCACCGGAAGCATCCTTAACAAAAATGATATTGAGGAGTTGAGAAAAATAGTTTCGGGCTCTGAAATTTTTATTTTAAGCGATGAAGTGTATGAACACATAATATTTGACGACCTCCCACATGAAAGCATACTAAAGTATCCCGATCTTTTTGAACGAAGTTTTGTCTGTTTTTCTTTTGGCAAAGTTTACAATTGCACCGGTTGGAAACTGGGCTATTGTATGTCTCCGGATATGTTAATGAGCGAATTTAGAAAAGTGCACCAGTTTAATTGCTTTTCATGCAATGCTCCTATACAACATGCACTTGCAAAGTTTCTGGAACAAAAAAATGAATACCAACAGTTGGGGAAATTTTTTCAATCTAAAAGAGATTTTTTTGAAAAACTAATGAAAAAAACAAGGTTTATTCCATTACCTTCTTATGGTAGCTATTTTCAATTGTACAGTTATAAGAGAATAAGCAACGAGAGTGAAACTAATTTCGCCAAGCGATTGTGCAAAGAAGCCGGGGTAGCTTGCATACCTGTATCTGCTTTTTACAAAGAAGCCAAGGAAAACAGTGTTGTCCGCTTTTGTTTTGCAAAAAAAGAAGATACGTTAACCGAAGCTGTACAAAGGTTACAGATTTTCGGATAATATTTATAGCTCTGTAACCAAAAAAAGCCTCTTTTTGTTGCCGTTTTGTTGGAAAAAATACTCAAACAGGTAAATTATTCAACAGTACTTCATTATTGTGCCCCACATTTCTCTCGGAAATGAGGAAAGAACCTCGATGGAACACCTTTTGCAAGACTTTAAGAATATTATTTCTTAAATCAAAAAGTCTAACAAAATGAAAAAGCTAAGTATTGCTATTATGTTATTTACCGGGGTATGTATCTTTTCGGCATGCAACGGAAATGAATCAAGCACAGAAACCACAATACCACAATAGATACAACAACAGATACAGCAATGACCAGTTCTAATATGGATACTATGAACAATAATGCTGGCACGGAAATGATTAACGAGGATGCAAAAGAGTTTGTAAAAGAAGCCGCTACGGGTGGTATGATGGAAGTAGAGTTAGGAAAAATCGCACAAGAAAAAGGAAAAAGTCAACAGGTAAAAGATTTTGGGAAAATGATGGTTGATGACCATTCGAAGGCAAATGCTGATTTGAAAGACCTGGCCTCAAAAAAGAACATAGAAGTGCCGGATTCATTGACTGATGATCAAAAAAAGATATTGATAAATTAAGTAAACAAACAGGGTCAGATTTTGACAAAGCGTATGTTGATATGATGGTCGATGACCATAAAAAAGATGTTGACGCGTTTAAAGAGGCTTCCGATAAACTAAATGACAACGATATAAAAAGTTTTGCCACTAATACTTTACCTACCCTACAAAAACACCTGAACGCAATACAAAATATAAAATGTAAATAATATTTTTAGATTTTGAAAAAGAGATGCCCGATGCCCTTAGCATCATATCTTTTTTTTTACTTATAATCCGAAAAAATACCAAAGATTTTGTTTTGAATATTTTGAAGTTTATTTTGTTATCTCAATTACAATTAACTATTTATGAAAAAATCTATTTTCTTATAATAGCTGTTGCTATTTTTTCAACCACATTTGCCTTCTCAACCTTTTCTTCATTACCCAAAAAAGCTTCTGAGGTGTACTTGCTTATTGGCAAAGGGCAGCAAATATCTTTACTGGATCTTTCCCGTATAGACGTAAAACATTTTGAAAATATCTCCGGCAGGCATTTAAAGCTTTTCGATCAAATTGGTTTTAAGCTTGCCCAGAAAAAGCTAAGAAATAGTATAAAGGCTGATGGTACTATTGAAAGTAAAAAACTTAATAGATTCCTGGACCAGGGAGATCACTCTACAGGATTTCATCTTGGAGGGTTTGCCCTTGGATTCTTTGTTGGTTTGATTGGAGTTTTACTAGCCTATCTTATTAATAATGATAATAAAAAAAACAGAACTAAATGGGCTTGGATAGGATTTGGTATTGGATTAGTATTAAGCATTATACTTGTAGCAATCTTACTTTCCAACTCAGGAATTTATTAATCTTGCTAAAATTTTATAGACTTAATAACTTCACAATCCATACCGGTGGCTTATCTCAAGCATTCTTTCAATTGGCTTTTTAGATGCTATCAATAATTGTTCATCCATTATTATTTGAGGCTCTTCATACTCCATACACAGGTATAATTTCTCCAATGTATTAAGCTTCATATAAGGGCAATCATTGCAGGCGCACATATTATCAGGCGGTGCCGGAATAAAAGTCTTTTGAGGAGATTGTTTCTGCATCTGGTGAAGTATACCTGTTTCAGTTGCCACTATAAATTCATTAGCATCATTTTCAACAGTATATTTTAAAAGAGAAGTAGTGCTACCTATATAATCAGCAATGCGTAATATGGGTTCTTCACATTCAGGATGGGCAATAACTTTTGCTTTGGGATGTCTTATTTTAAGCCGGGTAATTTTTTCAAGGCTGAAAATTTCATGAACTATGCAGGCACCATTCCAAAGTACCATATCTCTCCCGGTTTTCTTTTTTAGATAAGCACCAAGGTTTTTATCTGGCGCAAAAATAATTTTTTGATCTTGGGGCAGGCTTTCAATAATCGCCTGCGCATTTGACGAAGTACAGATTATATCGCTTAGTGCCTTCATTCCCGCTGAACAATTGATGTAAGTAATCACTATGTGATCAGGATATTTATCCCTAAATTTTTTGAAAAGTGCTGGTGGCGCGGAATCGCTTAGGGAACAACCAGCTTTCAGATCAGGCAGGAGAACTTTTTTCTGCGGGTTAAGAATCTTAGCTGTTTCTGCCATAAAATGAACACCAGCGAAAACAATTATATCAGCATTTGTGGATTGTGCTTTTTGTGCAAGACCGAGGCTATCACCAATAAAATCCGCAACGTCCTGTATATCCGGTTCCTGGTAATAGTGAGCGAGTATGATAGCATTTTTTTCCTTTTTTAATCTTTCAATTTCTGCAAAGAGGTCTAAGTTAACGTCAATATCAATGTCCAAAAAACCTTTTTTTTCTAAAGTCTCCCTGGCTGCTGCAATGTTGATATCTATCATAGTATTTAATATTAATACATTATTTATATAATAGCTTACTACTATTATGCCTGTTAATTTGTGGATATAAAATATTCTATCCTTGATACAAATTTAAAACTTACTTATTACCAACCCTGATTCCACAAGTATTCCACATCAAGATTTAACACCCATCTTCATTTATATAGCGTTATAAACAACCGTTGATAAAAAAGTATGAGGATAATTTTCTATAACATTTTATTTTAAAAATTGTGAATGGGTTAAGGATAATTTGTTCCTTTTTTCATCACTTTGCCTAAAAAGATCACAAAAGGTCTATTTCTTAGATATTTATAAAGAAAATATTTCTGGAAATGATCGTTTATTAACACAAGAATTGAAATCCCCACATCGCATTGTGAACAAAACAAAAATAAAAAATCATTATTTAATTTATAAAAAATAAAAACCTCTGTATAGCCTGCCCACGCTATTCTTTATGAGTTTTCCACAGTTTGTTCCTATTTTAATTTACACTATTTTTGCCGTCCTTATTAAAAAAAGAAGATAAATCATATGTCAATCATTCAGAATATACGTGAGAAAGGTGCTGTTATTGTAATTGCTATCATAGCCTTGAGTCTTATAGGTTTTATCCTGATGGATTCCAGGAGCGGAACGGGTAAGTTATTCGGAGGCGGAAATACCACCACACTTGGTACTGTAAACGGAGATAAGATTGAATATGAGGAGTTCAATAACAAGGTAAAAGAAATGGAACAGCAAAACCCCAATAGTGGCAGTGACCAGAGAAACCAGATCATGCAATCTGCGTGGGACCAGATTGTAGCGGAAAAAATAGTTACAGAACAGTTCAACAAACTCGGCTTAACTTTTACTCCAAAAGAAATGAGCTCAATTATGTTTAGTGAAGATGCGCCTCAGCAGCTCAAACAAGCTTTCAGCAATAAGGAAACCGGGCAGTATGATATTGAGCAGGCAAAGCAGTGGTGGGCACAAACAAAGAAATCAAAAAATCAGGAACAAAGAAGTGCTATAATTACAACAGTGATTGACCCTATGCGCCTGAATAGTTTGTATACAAAATATACTTCTCTTATTGCCGCAAGTATCTATATACCTACATGGCTTTCTAAGAACTTTGACGAACAAAAAAATAGCTTTGCATCAATTTCTTATGTAGCTGTTCCATACACTGCAATAGTCGATAGTACTATAAAAGTTACCGATAGCGAAATTGAAAAATATCTTGAAAAAAGAGAGAATCGTTATAAAGAGGAAGGGGGAAGAATGTTATCCTATGTAACATTCAGTGCTACGGCGAATATGCAGGATAGCGTAAGAATAAAAGAATCACTCTTGGAATTAAGGCCCAAATTTGCCGCAGATTCTAATATCAAAGCTTTTTTAGGGAGGAACTCTTCTAATATTTCTTTTTTTGATGGTTATACTTTGAAAACCAAAATGCAGGTTCCTGACAAAGACTCTATTATTTCTTTGCCGGAAGGGGCTGTTTACGGCCCTTACATTGATGGAAGTAATTTTGTGCTTGCAAAAAAAGTTTCTACAAAAATATTACCAGACAGCATTAAGTGCCGTCACATATTACTTGGAACAACGGAACCGCAAACTGGTCAGCCAATAATGGCTGACAGTACTGCTCATAGGATAGCTGACAGTATTGGTAACGCAATTTCCGGAGGAGCTAATTTTGATGCGCTGGAAGCAAAATATTCAACAGACCAGGCTGCCAGGAAAGATAATGGTGTAATGACATTTGATCTCACAACTATTGAGGGGGATAATTTTGCAAAGGAATTCGGTGACTTTTTACTAAATGAAAAAGGCGAAACAAAAAAGGTCGTTAAAACACAATTTGGTTGGCATTACATTGAAATTCTTGATAAAAAGGATCTTCAGCCAGCGTATAAAATTGCTTACATGGCAAAAGAGATTGCTCCAAGTGATGAAACAATAAATATTGCAAATGCAGCAGCTAATAAGCTTGCAGGACAGGCGAGAAATAAGCAGTCTTTTGATAAATATCTTACCCAAAACGGCCTAAATAAAATTTCTTTCCCTTCTGTTGTAAAAGAAAATGATTTTCAATTAGGTGGCTTGCAGGATGCAAGGCAAATAATAAAATGGGCTTTTGATGCCAAGGAGGGCGATGTTTCAGAACCTTTTTCTTTAAAAGACCAATTCGTGGTAGCCGCTGTTGAGAAGAAAGTGAATGCAGGTATTCCAGATGTAAATACAGCACGTCCTATGGTAGAGCAAACCATCAGAAACTTAAAAAAAGCAGACGAAATAAAAAAGAAATTGAATAATCCCGCCACGCTTGAAGCTGCAGCCGCATTGTATAATTTACAGGTATTAAATACCGGAATTGATTCAACACTTAATTTTGAAGCTCAAATAATAAATGGTATCGGCAGCGAACCAAAGGTTGCGGGTGCAGCGTTTGATAAAACATACCAGTCTAAAGTTTCGCCTCCTATTGCAGGTAATACAGGAGTTTTCGTAATTAAAGTCAATAATGTTACTAAAAAACCTTTGCCCTCAACAGAAATTCAACAGCAGCAAATACAAAACGAGGTGAGGCAAATGATGCAGAATTCTATGGGCCAATCTTTCAATGCGTTAAAGAAAAAAGCAAAAATAAAAGATTACCGGAGTAAGTTCTTTTAAGTTTTATTAATATTCTTAAATTGAAGGCAGCCTGCAGAGGCTGCTTTTTATGTTTTGTTAAGCAACGGAAAAAGAAAAAATGATATTTGTAACTTTGCTATAACAATAATAAATTATGGAAGAAGTAATTGTAAATAAAGTTGCGCAAAGCGCCCTTATAACTATCGATCTTGAAAAGTACTATCCGCAGGGAGAAACAGCAATATTTGATCTGAAGGATCACTTATTCATGGAGCTTATTTTGAAAGAAAAGGAATATAGGGAAGGATTGAGAAACCTTGATTGGTCCTTTTATCAAAACAAGAACGTTGGAATTACCTGTAGTGCAGATGCTGTAATACCCATGTGGGCTTACATGTTAGCAGCCTCATACCTTGAACCATATGCAAAGGAAATAGTTTTTGGAAATGAGACAGTATTACACGAAGTTTTATTTTTAAAAAATCTTTTAAAAATTAATGCCTCTGATTTTTTGGATAAAAGAGTTGTGGTGAAAGGTTGTGGTGAAAAAAAGATCCCTGAAATTGCTTATGTTGAGATCACCAAAATACTAAGGTCGGTTGCAAAAAGTATTATGTATGGAGAACCTTGCAGTACTGTGCCTATTTATAAACAAGCAAAAGCTACCAGCGATTAAACTATCTCTTTAAAACCATCCCTTTTTCTTAAAAAGAAAGACCATGTAAATCGGAATTATAAGCATAACACCTACCGCGATAAAAAAGCCATAGGTATTGTGAAGCCAGGGAATTTGGTCAAAATTCATTCCAAAAATTCCCCCTATTACTGCGGCGGGAGCAAGAAGGCAAGTCACTATTGCCATCACCTTCATCACTTCATTCATTTTTAAATTTACATTGCTAAGGTAAAGATCCTGCAGGTTGATCATCATGTCCCTGTAACTTTCAACAAGGTCATTCGCTTGGATAATGTGATCATAGACGTCCTTAAAATATTTTTCCGTTTTTTCTTCAATTAATTCACTCTCACTTCTAAGCACACCATTTACAAGTTCACGTACAGGGGCAACACTTCTTTTTAATACAATCATTTCTTTGCGGAGCCTATTGATTTTTGCCAGGGCACGGGTGTCACTGCGCCGTATGATATCTTCTTCAAGCATTTCAATATTCTCACCTAGTTTTTCCATCACGACAAAGTAATTATCTACTATCATATCTATCAAAGAATAAAACAGGAAGTCGGGGCCGTTTTGTCTTACTTTAGTTCCACGTATTTTTAATTTTTCGCGCAGTGGATTGAACACATCTTTTGAAGGGTCCTCCTGGAAACTCAGTACAAAATTGCTGCCCAGCACAATACTTATTTGCTCCGTGTCAACAGATTTATGATATTCATCATAAAACAGCATGTTCAGTAAGCAATATAGCACACCGTCTATTTCATCCATTTTAGGCCTTTGATCAATACTTAAGATATCCTCGGCAATCAGAGGATGTACCTGGAAATGCCCGCAAATATTTTCAACATCTCCCTTCCTTAGCCCATCTATATTTATCCAACTTACTTCTTTGGTATCTATATAAGAAAAACTTTCTTCAACACTTGAAAGTTCTGTTTTATTTATCAATTCTTTATTATAGTCATACACGAAACACCTGGTCACTTCAGCATCTTTTCTAAAAGTTTGAACAGTTGGGTTTACCTGCAGCACTTTTTTAGTTCGAGTTATTTCGAAGGGATTAATAAGAGATAAATAATCTTTTGGACGTCTCATCAGTGAAATAAATGTTGATACTAAAAAATTATGGACATACCCAATTTATGAAAAATTTGAAACAGGAAATATAATTTGCAAAAAAATAGCTTTATAAACTAACGGTTTTTCGCTTTCTTTTGGACTAAGGCAGGTTCTGAAATGTCGCTGGTCCAAATATCACGAAACATTTTCCAGTTTCCTGATTCTTTTTTCCATAAGACAATATATTTACCCCGATCTACCTGGTTGTCTGTACTATCTGCTATTTTGTAAGAGCCTTCTTCAGCCAAGATACTACTGTCTCCCCAGATGTTTATCGAAACCAACTGGAAATCTTTTATTCCGCCGCTCATAATCGAAGAGATGAAGTGCTGTATATTATCCCTTCCAACTATTGCGGGCGAATTAGCAGGCATTATCTTACCATCAGTAGTATAATTATTAGCAACGCCGGTAGAATCTCCTGCTTTGAAGGCTTTCATAAAACTTTGATTGCCTTGTAATATTGAAGCTTTGCCTTGTGCCATATCAAATGCTGAAGCAGACTTTTCTATTTCAGCCTTGTCTCCGGGATTGCAGGAATAAAGCAACATATTACAGCAAAAAATCAGTAATAAATAGAAGCGAAAGAGGTTAAACATGTAAGCGTGGTTTTTCGTGATTGAAAGGTTGCAATATTAAAGTAAAACAAGCATTAAAAGATGCTATAAAAGATTTTTGCTTTTTCAAGATCTTCTTTTGTGTCAATCGAAACAGGTGCTTCGTTTGTAAGAATCATTTTTATTTTCACTCCATTTTCCAGGTACCTGAGGCACTCAATTTTTTCTGCGGTTTCCAGCGGTGTCATTGGCCATTCGGTAAAATTCATCAGAGCTTTTTTTCTGAAGGCGTATATGCCAATGTGTTTATAATATTTAATACCAGCAGCCACATCGCGGGGGTATGGTATTATGCTGCGGCTAAACATCAGTGCATTCGTATTTTTATCAACAACAACTTTTACGATATTAGGATCTTTAATCCTTATCTCATCCTTAATTTCATACATTGGTGACGCCACCTGCACGTTATGATGAGGATCATTATTGAAAGCATTGATCAATTTTTCAAGAATTTCTTTTTTTACAAAAGGCTCATCACCTTGAACATTTATTATTATCTCCACATCGATGTCCGCAGCTACTTCAGCAATCCGGTCGCTGCCGCTTTCGTGTTCATTCTTGCTCATAAGCGCATAACCGCCATTCTCTACAATCTCATTAAAAATTATTTCACTATCCGTCACTACTATTACTTCATCAAACAACAGTGTTGCTTTCGTATTTTCATATGTATGTCTTATCACTGTTTTATCTCCGAGTATTTGCATAAGCTTTGCCGGGAAGCGTGTGGCTGCATAACGGGCAGGGATAAGGGCGATTGTTTTCATTTGGCAATCATTTTTCGTTTCATATAATTTAATAAAAATGTGTAAAAGAGAGGTCAATTCAAATCTTCGGATTGAGAGAATGAAATATTTTTTTGCATCGGCTCTGGCAAAAAGTTGCTTTCAAACCCACAAGTGCAGCATTTATAAACATTTTCTGCCGACACAGCATAATCAGAAAATAGCCAGCTTAAAATAGCCGTAATCATATTTGCTGCGGTTCTCCTGGGCAAAAGATCAATTTCGTGTGAGCCACACCTTGGGCAAACGGCGTTGCGCCTGTATTCGTCGTCAAACCGATGCATAAGCATCGCAACTTCATCCACATCATCTTTTTTTATCACAAGCTTTATTCCACCAACTGCATTTGTTAGCAGCGGATCTATTGTTACAGTAAATTCATCTTTTAAATAACATTGTATACCAGCGTCTCTTAGCTTGGTTAATAATATATTGGCTGAAAAATAATTATTAAAGGTTCTGACAATAATCAATTCCATACTTATATAGAAAAAGGTTATTTATTTACCGTCAATGATTACCGGGGTATTTCCTTTACCCATCATAACGATTTTTGCGTTCTGGCTTAGAGCCAGCTCTTTGATAGCCTGAATTTGTTCGTATTGTAATTGCTTATCGGTAAGGCCAGTATTAATGATGCGTTGATAATCCGCGATACCTTGAGCCTCTACTCTTTTTCTTTCTGCTTCCTGCCTTTCTTTTTGTAAAACGAATTCCATTTTTTTCGCATCCTGCTCCGCATTTATTTTCGATTCTATCGAAGCCTTTACTGAATTGGGTAAAGTTATATTCCGTACCAGCAGCTGCTCAAGCATCAGGCCCCGTTGCTTAAAATTATCTTCAATGCTTTTATAAATTCTTTGTTGAAATTCATCTCTCCTGCTGCTGAATAATTCTATAGCCTGGTAGTAAACGGCGTTGTCCCTGATCTTTGTACGGGTTAGGGGCCTTACTATTTTATCTTTAAAATCAGGCCCGGTTTCGTTTAATAACTTTGGTGTTTCACTGGCAATTACACGGTAAAGTACCGTAAGGTCAATGGTAACTTCCAGTCCATCACTGGCCAATACTTTAATAGCATCATCACCACTTTTTTCTCCTTCATGGTTTACACCGCTCATGGTATAATTCTGTGTTTTAATATCCACCCTCTTAATATCAAGCAGCGGGTTAATAAAATGCAAACCACTTCCCAAAACATCTTTTTGAACCTTGCCAAACAGCACTTTTACTCCCGCTTCACCAACATTTATTTGCACGATACAGGCAGCGAAAATACCTAGTACAATAAATAACAAACCAATAAGTCTGCCTAAAGTTTTATACCTGTACAGTTGAGGATTATTTTTTATAATTACACCGGTTACACCGAAAATCAGAACACCCAAAATGATCCACATCATGATTTTTTAGTTTAGTAAGAGAATTGCTAAAAATACCGAAATACTTTTTAGCGTAAGGAATACTAAACAGAAAGCAAATGCTAAGAAAAAAGACATATGTAGCGGCCAACACTGAAATACAATACAAAATATTCTAGAGAAAAAAGTTGCTATTTGTATGCTACAGCTAACTATTAAGCATAAGTGGCATTACAAGCATTAAGAGTTCTTCCTGTTCATCTTTTTCGGTCGGCTTTATTATACCGGCTTTTGTGGGAGTACTTAGTTCAATAGTAACTTCTTCTGTATCCGCAGCGCTTAACATTTCAATGAGAAATTTCGCATTGAAAGCTATTTGAAGATCTTCGCCATCATACTGGCAGTCCATCCGTTCGTTTCCTTCAAAACTAAAATCAACATCCTGAGCAGCGAGCTGCAGTTCACTTCCGCTGATTGTTAGGGCAACCTGGTTAGTGCTTTTATTACTAAAAACACTTACCCTGCGCAACGCATTTTGGAAATCATTTTTATTCACGGTAAGCTTATACGGACTATCTACCGGAATCACTACTTTATAATCAGGAAATCTAGCATCGATGAGGCGGCAAACTAATTCAGTCCCACCATGTTTTACAAAGAGGTGGTTACTGTTGTACGAAATTTCCAGTTGGTCAGCATTAGATGGTAATATACTTTTTAATAAGTTGAGCGGTTTTTTTGGAACAATGAAAGTATCTTTCTTTGGGCATGAAACATCGAGCCTGGAAAATCTCACCAGTCTATGGGCATCCGTGGCAACACAAGTAATTGCGTTTTCTGTAAGTTCAAAGAAAACGCCTGTCATCGCGGGCCTTAAATCGTCGTTGCTTACAGCGAATAAACATTTGTTTATAGCGGTTGCCAGTGCGGATGACGGCAAAGAAAATGAAGTTGCAGCATCGGCTACCGGCTCTTTTGGAAAATTGTCAGGATTTTCACCCATTACTTTGTATTTACCATTGTCGCTGGTAATTTCAACACCAAAGTTTTTGTCAATAGTAAATGTAAGCGGCTGCTCAGGAATATTTTTTAGAGAATCTAATAATATTTTAGCCGGAATACACACCTTGCCATTTTCTTTTGCCTCTATATCCATGTGAATTTTCATAACCGTTTCCAGATCGGTTGCAACTACTGTAAGCTTGCTCTTTTCAATTTCAAACAAAAAATCTTCAAGAATCGGTAACACCGTGTTTGCATTTATGACGCCACTTATTTGCTGAAGATGTTTTAATAATTGCGTGGAGGAAACGATAAACTTCATAAAAAAAATTTGATAGTGCCAAAGATAAAAGATTAGAAGTTATAAAAAGCCCCCTCTTCGCCGAAGGGGAAACTTAGACCAAATCTTTCCGCTTTCGTTGCTTAAA
Source organism: Chitinophagaceae bacterium (assembly GCA_046593045.1). Lineage (GTDB taxonomy): Bacteria > Bacteroidota > Bacteroidia > Chitinophagales > Chitinophagaceae > Ginsengibacter. Next base: position 12,445 of record JBKJRY010000375.1, read on the forward strand.
TTTTTGAAGGGAATTGGTTGTTCTTTTCTTTCCTATAGAGCAAAAGTTGCCGGCCCTTCCTTTTTGGAAGTGGCTTTGGTAAAGACTTCTGCCTCAAAAGATTTGAGCCCAGAGGGCTTCTTTATGAACCTTTAATCATAGTTTTGCGTCAATAAATTATTATGGAATTAAAAAATCAGAGGATTGCATTGCTTGTTGACGGGGATAATGCACAGTCAAAAATAATGGACCTTATTCTTGAAGAGGCCTCGAAATATGGCAAAGTCACTATTCGCAGAGTATATGGTGACTGGACTACTCAACATATGAATCATTGGAAAGGGCTCCTCAATGAGATGGCTTTTAATCCTATCCAGAAATTTTCGTACACAACTGGAAAAAATTCAACAGATAGCGCCCTGATAATTGATGCAATGGATATTCTTCATGCTGACCTTGTCGATGGGTTTTGTATTGTGTCAAGTGACAGTGATTATACAGGACTTGCAAAGCGCATAAGGGAAGACGGAATTTTTGTGATGGGCATTGGTGAACAAAAAACACCTAACGCATTTGTAAAATCCTGTGAAATTTTTACTTATGTAGAGAATCTTGAGCCAAAGGCTGAAAAAGAAGAAAAGAAGGAAACCGTAAAAAAGCAGACCGTAAAAACTCCCGTGAATATCAGGCTCATCAATAAGGCATACGATATGAGTATCAACGAAAGCAGCGAAGCATACATATCCACGCTTGGTATTAACTTAAGAAAGCTTGATCCCAGTTTTGACGTTCGCACTTATGGATGTAAAACCCTTACCCAGTTTTTTGCCAAACTCCGGGATTTTGTGGTGGTTGATAATTTGGTGAATGGCCTGAATAATCCTCTTGTCAAGAAGAAATAACTTAACCTGAATCTTTCCATTCCCATAAATATCTGCAGGCATACGTTCGGTAAGGCGACCATTTAAGTGATATTTTCTTAATTTTTTCCTTTAATAATCTTTGATCCGGTTCCTTAATATTATAAAGTTTGATGACGCTTTGTTTCAGTCCAAGGTCATCTATTGCAAAAACATCTTCTCTTGCAAGAGTAAACATTAATATCATCTCAACAGTCCATTTTCCGACACCTTTTATTTGTGTGAGCAAGTCCAAAATGTCGTCATTGTTCATTTTATACAAAGAAGCATCTGTTATTTTATTTTCTGCAAAAAACTGTGCAACATTATGTACATAGGAAGCTTTCGCATTTGAGAAGCCAATGCTTCTGAATACTGTAACCGGCGTAGCAAGAATTTGTTGTGGTGTAGCTTCCTTCCCCTCAAATACGTTTAGAAATCTTTGATGTAAAACTCTTGCGACTTTAGTGCTTAATTGCTGACTTAAGATCGAGTAGCATAATTGTAAATAGACCTTTTTCCTTCGCTGTAATACAAATGGCTCCTGCTGCTCAATTAGTTTCCTGAGTTTTTTGTCTTTGCATAAATGAAGAATGTAATCCATTTAAAAAATTTTTATTTAATCGCCCAACTTATGGAACCATCTTTTTCATCTTTCATATTAATGCCGAGCCCGGTAAGCTGTTTCCTTATTTTATCAGAAGTTGCAAAATCTTTTTTTGACTTCGCATCTTTTCTTATTTCGATTATCAGGTTCATAACACCACTGAGTGTTTCATTGTTTTCTGAATAATCTTTTAATCCAAACACCTCTTCGAGGTAAGTTGTAAAAGACCCTTTCATACGGTGAAGTGTAGCCGAAGAAAGAGAATTTATCCCGATCAAGCCATCCCTTATAGAATTTATTACCGGAACAATTTCAAACATATTGGCAAGAACCTTTGCTGTATTGAAATCATCATTGATGAATTCCTCGAATTCATCAATAAATTTATTAATTTTTATATCAGCTCCATCGTCTTGTGCAGGCCATTCACCATCCAGGCGAAATGATTTTAAATTCCCGTATGCTTCCCACAATCTCTTCAAACCCTTTTCTGACGCAGCCAGCGCCTCGCTGCTAAAATCCAGCGTACTGCGGTAATGGGTTTGTAATATAAAAAACCTGATAGCTATTGGATGAAAAGCCTGGGTAAGCAAAGGATGATTTCCTGTGAACATTTGGGTAAGGCTTATTTGGTTGTTATAGCTCTTTCCCATTTTTTTGCCGTTAACAGTAATCATGTTATTATGCATCCAGTATTTCACAGGTTGCGTACCATTGCAAATAGTGCTTTGGGCAATTTCACTTTCGTGATGGGGAAACAACAGGTCCATCCCTCCACCATGTATATCAAACCTGGCGCCGAGGTATTTTGTAGCCATTGCAGAACACTCAATATGCCATCCCGGAAAACCTTCGCCCCAAGGGCTTTTCCATCTCATAAGGTGTTCGGGTGGGGCTGATTTCCAAAGAGCGAAATCTGCTTTATCTCTCTTTTCGTACTGCCCCTCAAGCGCTCTGGTTGTTTCTAAAAGGTCTTCAAAGATCCTGCCACTTAGTTTGCCATAATCATGCGACTCAGCATATTTTTTTACATCAAAATAAACTGAACCATTTATTTCATACGCATAACCAGCTTTTATTAACTCCGTAATCATGCTTACCTGTTCTACAATATGGCCGGTTGCTGTAGGTTCTATACTAGGTTCAAGATTATTCAATTGTTTCATGGCCCAATGAAAGAGATTGGTATATTTCTGTACAAGCTCCATTGGTTCTACCTTTTCAAGAATGGCTTTTTTTGAAATTTTATCTTCAGCCTCACGTCCCTCTTCCTCAAAATGACCCGCATCAGTAATATTCCTCACATAACGTACTTTGTAGCCAAGGTAACGGAGGTAGCGATAAACAATATCGAAAGTAGTAAAACCTCTTGCATGTCCAAGATGGCTTTCGCCACTTACGGTAGGTCCGCAAACATACATGCCTGCATGATGTGGTGTAATTGAAATAAATTCTTCTTTCTGCCTTGATAGTGAATTATATATTTTGAGTGGCATACAAACTTAATTAAGAAACAGGAACAGTTGAATATTTATTAAAAATGGTTAGTACAAATGTTTTATTGTATGGCGGGAACGCAACAACCAGCGAGGAAAAAGATATGTAACACTTTAGATTTCATTTGCGCCAAAGTTAAAAAACTATTTCATATTTTGACCAGGTACCAAATCGGCAACTATTGGAAAATGATCGCTCAAAAATTTCCTGACACGTGCAAACTGCGTAATCGTATATTTTTTGTCAACAAAAATATTATCAATTCTTAACGTTGGAGCTATTGAGCTGAATGTCCTGGAAATACCATAGCCCTTTTCCACATATGCATCCTGCAAACCTTTTCCTATTGTTTCGTACGCATATGAATCGGGTACATCATTAAAATCACCGCATACTATTACAGGGTAAGGACTTTGATTTATTTCATCTTTAATAAAATCCGCTTGTATAGATCTTTTTATAAAACCGGTTTTCATTTTTGAAATAATACTTTTTGATTTAGTTATGTTACTGTCACTTTTAAGTCCTGCTTTGTCAAGGTAGCTTAGGTTTGCTTTTGAAAATTTAAGCGATTGCAGGTGAATATTAAAAATCCTGATAGTATCTTTTCCTGTAATGATGTCTATGTACTGAAAAGTAGAATTATCCGAATGATTATAATTC
>JBKJRY010000112.1:0-14258 GCA_046593045.1 Chitinophagaceae bacterium
CATTCTTCCCCAAAAAAACTTCTATCAAAATTGATATACAAGAAACTAACCCTTACCTTATCGAACAATTAAATCAACCAAAATTAATAGCCGCTTAAACCGAACTCAGGTTATTAACTATCTAACGTTGAAACTTATTATTGATTTATGGTTTTCATCATTGCTTCAGTATACCTGAGTCCTGCAGCAGCATCTTTAGGAAACACCTGATTTATCACTGCTAATTCTTCAGGAGATAAGAACATATGGGCAGCGGCAGCATTTTCTTCAATATATTTTACTCTTTTTGTTCCGGGAATTGGGAAAAGAAAATCTCCCTGAGCCAGTACCCAGGCAAGTGCAAGCTGCGAAGCCGTGTAGCCTTTTTCTTTAGCAAGCGATTCAATTTTTTTTACAAGTTCCAGGTTCTTATCAAAATTTTCACCTTGGAACCGGGGTGAATTTCTCCGGTAATCATCCGGCGAAAAATCTTCAAATTGTTTTATCTGCCCGGTTAAAAAGCCCCGTCCCAGGGGACTATAGGGAACAAAACCAATCATAAGTTCTTTGCAGGCAGGAATAATTTCTTCTTCGGGCTCGCGGCTCCATAAACTGTATTCTGTTTGCAAGGCAGTAACCGGATGAACCGCGTGAGCTTTCCTCAGTGTATCTACATTTACTTCACTTAACCCTATCGCTTTTATTTTCCCTTCTTTTACTAGTTCACTCATAGCTCCTACAGTCTCTTCTATAGGCGTACCAGGATCTTTGCGATGGAGGTAATAAATATCTATTACTTCTACATCCAGTCTTTTTAAACTCGCTTCGCATGCTTTTTTAACATATTCAGGTGTCCCGTTTAGTCCTCTTATTTGCGGATTATCAGGGTTCCTGGTTATTCCGAATTTTGTTGCGAGGGTTATATTTTTTCTGAAAGGTTTTATCGCCTTTCCAACAAGTATTTCATTTTTGAAAGGACCATACATATCTGCAGTATCAAAAAAAGTAATCCCTAATTCATAAGCTCTGTGAATAGTTTTTATAGATTGGCTATCATCAGTTTCGCCGTAAAATTCACTCATTCCCATACATCCCAATCCTATGGCGGATGCCGTTATCCCCTGGCTTCCTATTAATTTATTTGTCATAAAAATTTTTATGAAATGCAGCCAGCACCATGCCAAAAATGGACTGGTATTAATTATCTATCGAACGAAGAATTTAAGGAAAAGTCCCACTATTACATTCGGGATGGTACAAGCTTATGAAAGGCAATTGATAATTATTAGTCCGGATCGCTTCTTTTTCCGGAATTATTTCCACCGCCGGTATCGTCCTGGCTGGCAAGAGTATCTACAGATGGGTCATCTTGTGATTTTGCAGGAGCCGGGTTTTTTTTAGGAGATTGTTGAATTGTTGTTTCATTTTCTTCATTATAGCCCGCATCACTCACGGAACCCTTTGTTCGTCCGCTCTGTTCTTTTCTTCGCTGGTAATATTTTTTTGATCTTGGTTTCATTCATTAGATTTTAGAAAGTTATTTGTATGTGTTGTTACTGTATTTGCAGACTTATCGTTTGAATTTGTTGCCACTCAGTATAATACCCAACGCCCGAACAAGTGCCTGCCATCAAGGCAACTTTTTCGTCAGAGAATTTCTTGATATAATATTATGATCGGGGAAAAGCGGGCTAATAATTATTCTTCAGTTTCCTCCTCTATATCATCAATTTCTTTATCAACCTTCGTTGCCTCTGCAGGAGTAACGTTTTTTATTGAAAGTTGAAATTTAGTATTAAGGCTTACCTCATAATTGTTATCCGCTAGTATTTGTTTGGCAGCATCGTCTTCAAGGACTACCGAGGCAAGATGCATCGCCAGCGTGGAGCCACTTATCACATTTCCTACTTTACCATCATTGAATTCGATAGTGAACTTATAACCTGCTTTCCGTCCGGTGCCGGCACGTTCGAAGTCTACCCTGTTCAAGTTAAGAACTTGCTCTTCATTTGCTGACTTCTTCATCAAAATTTTAATAATTGGCAAATATTTTTTCCAAATGTGATTATACATGAAAGGATTACATTTAATTTTTTGTATCAGAGAAATACATCCCGGGAAGAAAATGCCCGGCACATGGCATAAATATTGATTGTCTCCGAGCTATAAAATTAGTGTAATTTTATTCATCAATATAAATTTATTGGGAATCACTATGAAATAGTCTTCATAAATTGAATTTTGCGTCTTATATTTCCTTATAAATGCATTCTTCCGATAGTTTATGGCATTTTGTCTGAAGCTTTATAAAAAGTATAAAAGAAATTGCTTCGTAAGCTTAAGATTATAACATATTACAAAATATATGAAATACAGGTTTAGGAACCCTATGTATTCATCCCCCAAAATTGCAATTTCTCTAATCTGTAAGTGTGAGCAACAAAAAACATCGTGAATTGTAACTAAATTATTAGCAGTCTTAACTGCTCAGATTAATAAATAATTATACATCTACATTAAGTATTCATTAAATTTGTCATGGTCAAAAACCCTTTAATTGAATGCCTTTTGAATTAAAACTTCCTGATACAATTTCAAGATTTTTGAATCTTCCTGCAAGTTCGCCCAAGAGGCAACAGCTAAAAGTATTAAAGAGGCTATTAAGAAAGTCCAGGTTTACCGAATTTGGACAAAAATTTTTATTTGATAAAATCCTTTTAAGCCGGCATCCTGGGAAGATGTTTCAAAAAATTGTGCCGACTTATAACTACAGCAAAATTTTTAAGGATTGGTGGCACCGTGCGCTTGATGGCAAACCCGATGTTTGCTGGCCGGGAATAATAAAGTTTTTTGCTCTAAGCAGTGGTACCAGTGAATCTTCCAGTAAGTACATTCCAATTACAAAGGAACTTATAAGAGCCAATACTCTTACGAGTATCAGGCAACTTTTGAGCCTCGCATCTTATACAAAAGTTCCTAAATCATCTGTAGGTAAAGGTTGGCTTATGCTTGGCGGAAGCACACATTTACAAAAAACAGCCACTTATTATGCAGGCGACCTTAGCGGCATTCAGGCCAAGAATATTCCATTTTGGTTCCAGGGGATGTATAAACCAGGAAGAAAAATTGCGAGGCAAACGGACTGGACAAAAAAACTTGATGAGATAGTTGAAAAAGCACCCGATTGGGATATTGCTTTCCTGGTAGGAGTGCCAGCGTGGGTACAATTGTGTATGGAAAAAGTAATTGAAAGGTACGATCTTAAAAATATTCATGAAATATGGCCCAACCTTGCATTCTATGTACATGGTGGCGTTGCATTGGAACCCTACAAAAAAGGATTCAACAAATTGCTGGGTAAGCCTATCACTTTTATTGAAACCTACCTCGCCAGTGAAGGATTTCTTGCCTATCAAAACAGGCAGGATGCAAAAGGCATGCGGCTGGCTATTAATAATAATATCTTTTTTGAATTTGTTCCATTTGACTATAAGAATTTTGATGTTGAGGGGAATATGATTGATAACCCGGAAGTACTGATGATTCACGAGGTAGAATTAAATAAAAATTATGCATTATTAATAAGTACTAATGCTGGTACATGGCGCTACCTGATAGGAGATACTATACAGTTTGTAGATTTAGAAAAATGTGAAATAGTCATAACAGGCCGCACCAAGCATTTCCTTAGTCTTGTAGGGGAACACCTGAGTGTAGACAATATGAACAAGGCTATAAATCTTGTAAGTGAGGAACTCAATATTTCAATTGGGGAATTTACAGTAGCAGGCGTACCATATGGTAGCTTTTTCGCCCATCACTGGTTTATTGGTACTGATGATAAAGTGAATTCCGAGACTTTGAAAATAATGATCGATGAAAGGCTAAAAGAACTGAACGATGATTATGAAGTAGAAAGAAAACACGCCTTGAAAGAAGTTTTTGTGGATGTACTCAGTGAAGAAACTTTTATGAATTTTATGAAAGCCAAAGGTAAGGTTGGTGGTCAACATAAATTTCCACGTGTGCTTAAAGGAAAAATGCTGGAAGACTGGAAAAAATATTTGAAAGGTGCTAAGGTTTAATTTATCATGCTACTTACTTGATGGTTTTATAACACTTTCTTTTTAATTTGTAATTTTAACTACCTACTTGTTCACTTAAATTTTTTTCCTTTAGCATGGCAGATGTTCTTGAAGCAATACTCAAAGGCTTTGCAATGGGCTTGCTGCTTGTAATATCTGTGGGACCAGTAATTTTTACCATAATAAAGCAAAGTATAAATAATGGTAAAGAAGGTGGTTTCAGCTTCATTGCAGGTGTTTGGGTAAGTGATTTTTTACTGGTAATATTAAGCAATGTTTTCTCTGAATTAGTTACAATGGTTCTTGATTTTAAGCAACCAATAGGTGTGGCGGGAAGTTTTTTTTTAATTGGCATGGGCGCATATTATCTTTTTTTTAAGAAGGTCTCTCTTCATCCGGAGGATATTTCTCTTCCACCTTTAAGAGCCAGCGATCATGCTAAGATTGCATTGCAAGGTTTTTTACTAAATACACTCAATCCTGCCGTGATAGCTTTTTGGCTTACAGCAGCTACTGCTATAGCAGTAACCCATACGGTAAAGGAGCGCATTATAATTTTTTCGACGACGCTTATTTTAAATATGACTGCTGATGTTGCCAAGGTGACGCTTGCGGGCAAACTCCGATCTAAATTAACGGTAAAGAATATCCGGCTCGTTAATAAAATTTCAGGACTCATCCTGATTATCTTTGGGACAATACTTTTGGCCGGGGTTATATTTTTAATAAAAAAACACCGGGTTTAATGAAGCGCTTTCTTTTTTTCTTTGCTTTTTTTGTAAGTATATTTTTTTGTAAGGCACAATCTTCTGATATACTTGTATTAAAAAAACGTCTTAAAACTATCAACATTTTTTTCCCGGGTGATGAAATAAATTTTAATACTTCCTCAGGCTATTACGGTGGTTATATTACTTCAATTAACAGGGATAGTATTTTTCTTATTCAATATGATATCCGGAAAAGACCTACTAACCTTGGTGTATATTTTTTTGATACCGTTGCCACTTACAGGTACGGAATTAATTATAGACAAATAATAGCTCTCAACAAAGACAACGATAAAAAATTCAACTGGTCAGGTTCAGGCGGTGCTTTATTTGGAGGTGGAATTCTTTTGACAACTGTTGGATTAGGTACCTGGCTTTTTGCAAAGCCTGATACGCGTTATTATGCAAGCCCTTACCTGGTTGGAAGTGCTGCCTTACTGGGTGGTATTGGGTATCTTTTATTAAAATCGGGTGGAAAGGGGATGCAACTGGGAAAGAAATATTCTTTACAATACATTCATGTGAAAGAAATATAGTTCTTGGGAAAGAAAAAAAATTTAAAAAAAAGAAGCGCAGGAGCCAAAATTACGAGGTTTATTTTGAAGTTTATTTTATATGCTTTCTTGTGTTCAATATTTTATATTCTATTCTGCAAATGGATCAACCCACCCATAACAATTACCCAGATAGGAAGTCTTGTTCATGGTAACGGCTTACACAGGGATTATGTGAATGCGGACGAAATGAATGCTAATATAAAGCTGGCGGTTCTTTCGGGGGAAGACCAACTTTTCCTGGATCACAATGGCTTTGATTTTAAAAGTATCCAAAAAGCCATGAAGCATAATCAAAAAAGTAAATCATTAAGGGGGGCAAGTACCATAAGCCAGCAGGTGGCTAAAAATGTTTTTTTGTGGCAGCATGGCGGCTATTTCCGTAAGGGACTTGAGGTGTATTTTACTTTTATGATAGAAAACTTATGGAGCAAAAAAAGAATTCTTCAAACCTACCTCAACGTAGCAGAAATGGGTAAGGGAATTTTCGGAGTAGAAGCTGCAGCACAACATTATTTCGATAAACCATCTAAACAACTCTCTCGTAGAGAATCCGCTCTTATTGCAGCTTGTCTTCCCAATCCTAAAAGTTATACTATACAACCATTGTCTAAGCGGGTTGCATACCGGTATCCATGGATATTACGACAAATGAATAATCTTGAAAGGGACCCGGATATCCAGGCTCTAATAAAATAAATTGTCATGGATAAATACAAGATATCTAACCGGGAATTTGCTCTATGCTATCAATAAAATTGATGGCTTTTTCAAATCTTTCATTATAACTACCTTTTATTTCAATCCAGGGAAGAGGTTGATTTATTAGCAGATCTTTATAGTAATTAAATAATTTTTCCCTAATTCTCTTATCAGGATATTCTCTTAATGCATCTGATACCCAGTCAAGATCGGGAGCACAAAGTAAATAGTAATCATACTTCCTTTCCGCAATCCGGTTTAAGATCCAGGTATGGCATTTATTAAAAACATATTCACACCAAACTTTCATTACATACATATTCGTATCAATAAATATCTTTGATTGTTGGTTTTTAAATGGTATTTTTTTCAAATATCTCCCTTCCAAAACGATCTGGCCTTTGGCAATAGTAAGTAAATCATCATAAGTGTATTCTGTGCCATTTTGCAAAAGATATTCCCGGGCATATTCGGCTACCCATTTGGTTTTATAATGCTCAGCAAGCTGGCTGCATAGTGTGCTTTTACCCGTTGATTCCGGACCGATTATAACTATTTTTTTTTTTGTTTCCATTCAGGTATGGGTTCCTTTTTTAGTTTATGTTTTTTAGCTCGCAATATCCACTCCTGCAATCCCCAAAAAGCCATTATTAAAAGGATCAAATAATAAACACTTGTAAATACATAATGCTTTACAAAATATAGGGGAATAGATGCAATATTGGTTGCAATCCACCAGTACCAACTCTCTACTTTTTTGCGGGCCATAAGCCACATAGCTGTAAATGCGGTCGCACTGGCAAATGCATCAGCCCACGGGATGGCTCCGGGAGCAAAATCTTTTTTAAGATAAGTAAGAGCCCAAAAAATGCCTACATAAAAAGCTGCAAAAAAAAGCATCTCCTGCATCCATTCTTTATTATTTGACCAGGTTATTATTACTACATTTTCTTTTTGCTGATCTTTTTTTGACCACAATATCCAGCCATAAATGCTCATAATAGTATAGTATAGATTAACTGAGGCCTCGCCAAACAAGCTTCCCTTTACACTTATAAAAACATAAATCATCGTGTTAACTAACCCAACAGGGTAAACCAGAATATTTTCTTTGCGGCTATACCACACACTTCCAATTCCGAAGAATACAGCAATGTACTCAAGCAAACTCGTATGCTGTATATCAAGAATAAATTGTTGGTAGATTTCTGAAAAACTCAAACGTATATGTTATGCTTCAAAAGTAATTACAAATAATTTACTGTTTAAGATGTTGATTTACTCATAAAAAAAAGAAAGCCATTGGCTTTCTCTTTAATTTATATTACAATAAATATTTATTCAGCTTCCGCCACTACCTCTTTCACTTCGGGAATCATACGCTTCATCATTCCTTCTATTCCTGCTTTTAAAGTAATCATTGAAGAAGGACAACCACTGCAACTTCCCTGTAGCATAAGATTTACTTTTCCATCTTCATAGCTTCTGAACTGTATAGCACCGCCATCCATTTCTACCGCAGGTTTTACATAATTTTCAAGTAATTCTTTTATTCGCTTAACCACATCATCATCATCAGCGCTTACCACGTTAGAACTTTCTGATTTCATCGCTGCTATTTCTTCTTCATTCACAACCGGCTTACCTTCTTCCATATATTCCTTTAAAAATTGCTTAATTGAAGGAATAACGTCCTGCCAGTCTTCAGTATCAGAAGTTTTTGTCAGGGTTACAAAATTGCTTGCTATAAAAATAGATTTAATAAAAGGGAAAGTGAATAATTCCATCGCCAGCGGAGAAACTGATGCGCCTTTTTCATCCTGGAAGTCTATGCTCTTACCGGGATACAAAAGCTTATTAGCCACAAACTTCATTGTCTCCGGGTTAGGGGTCATTTCTGTATATATACTTATAACCGGGTTACCTGTCTTAATCATATCATTAAATTGAGAATACAAATTTACTAAGAAAATATTTCAATGCCACTTACATTGTGTTAAGCAATAATCAGAACCCAAAGTTTTTTCTTTTTTCAAAACCTTGTTTCCCCCGGCTAATCCACGATTCGCAACTTTGCATAATTGAGCATTATCTTTTTTTCACCATTATGCTCAAACTTAACAGTTGCAACAGGATTATGGGAGGCGCCTTCCATTTTTATCACTTCGCCAAAGCCGAATTTTTGATGTTCTATTTTTTGACCTTCGGTTAAATTACTTGTATCGCTCGGTGCAAATCCCACCGAAGGAACATGTTCTTTTATTTTTATTACTGGATTTGAGGTTATATACGATGGCTTTACATTTCCTGCCGGAGAGCTTTTGCGGGAAAAATCACTTTTATTATTATTGCCGTTAGCATTTTGCCTGTCAAACGGATTCCAAAGATTTGATTGATTGTTTCGCATATTGCCTCCGGCAAACGAACGGTCAAGCCTTTCTTCAGGAAGTTCTTCTATAAATCTGCTTGGTTCATTTTGCGTAAGATTACCAAAACGGTATCGTGTATTCGCATACGTTAACCATAGCAATTGCTTTGCACGTGTAATGGCCACGTAAAAAAGCCGCCTTTCCTCTTCAAGTTCCTCCCGGGTATTTATCGACATTGAATTGGGAAACAGCGTTTCTTCGAGGCCACCAACAAATACAACCGGAAATTCAAGCCCTTTTGCAGCATGAATTGTCATAAGCTTAACTACATCGCGTTCACCTTTATCTTCATCGGCATCGGTTAACAAAGTAATCTGCTGAAGATAGCTTCCAAGGCTCTTATCAAGAAGTTCGCCATCTTCCGTGGGCGTCTCGGTAAATTCTTTTATTGAATTCAGCAATTCCTGTATATTTTCATAACGGGCAAGGCCTTCTGTAGTTTTATCGTTGAATAATTCCTTGACAATACCTGTATGCTTTCCTACGAGAATTGAAAGATCATATGCATTCTTTTTTTGCAATTCGCTCTGAAACATTTTTATGGTAATTACAAAATTGGTTAAAGCTTCCAACGTATTTGCCCTATATCCGAATTCAGCAGCATTTTCAATAACATTCCACATTGATATGTTATTCTGGTTAGCATAAAGAACTGCTTTTTCAATAGTTGTTTTACCTATTCCCCTTGCGGGGAAATTTATAATTCGTTTCAATGCTTCTTCATCCCCGGGGTTTAGAATTACCCTCAGGTACGATAAAAAATCTTTGATTTCCTTTCTCTGATAAAAGCTAATTCCGCCATAAATCCTGTAAGGAATATTCATCCGTCGCAGGCTTTCTTCAAAACTCCGGCTCTGGGCATTTGTACGATATAAAATAGCTATATCGCTGTTAAGGGAATGATTTCGAAGCTTTTGTTCCTGTATAGCATCCGCCACATATTTTCCTTCATCATTGTCTGTTGCAGTACGCACCAGTTTTATTTTTTCCCCCTCACCGTTACTCGTCCATAGTTTTTTAGGCAATTGCCCCTTATTATTTGCGATTACATTGTTGGCAACATGCAGAATACTTTGTGAACTGCGATAATTCTGTTCGAGCATTACAATTTTTACTTCGTCATAATCCTTTTGAAACTGTAAGATATTTTCAATTGTAGCCCCGCGGAAACTATAGATACTCTGAGCATCGTCACCTACCACCGCTACGTTTTCATGCATTGCCCCCAGCAACTTTATTATCTGGTATTGGGAAGTATTTGTATCCTGGTATTCATCAATCATTATATACCTGAACTTTCTCTGATATTTGCTAAGACTCTCCGGGTGAGTACTGAGCAACTTATAAAATTTAAGCAGGAGATCGTCAAAATCCATAGCTCCATTCTTGAAACACCGCTTGCAATAAGCATCATAAATTTGCGCAGTCAAAGGCCTGTTAGCCCTCATATCCTCTTGTTGAATGCCATAATCGCTACTATATTCTTCCGGGGTTATTAAACTATTTTTTGCACTTGAAATCCTGTTGTAAACTGTCGCAGGCTTATAGTGTTTATCATCAAGATTCAATTCGTTTATCACTGTTTTAACCACACTTTTTGCATCGTCTGTATCATAGATTGTAAAGTTTCGTGGATAACCGAGTTTATCGGCTTCAGCCCTTAATATCCTGGCAAAAACAGAATGAAACGTTCCTATGTAAAGGTTCCTGGCCTCATTATTACCTAAAATCTTTTCCACCCTCTCTTTCATTTCTGCGGCAGCCTTGTTAGTAAATGTGAGAGCAAGTATATTGAAAGCATCTATTCCAGTGGCTAATAGGTGAGCGATTCTTGCGGTAAGAACTTTTGTTTTACCACTTCCTGCACCAGCCACAATCATAATGGGGCCGTCCCGATGCAAAACAGCTTCCCTCTGAGGTTCATTTAAATCCTGTAAATAATTCTGCATGTTGCAAAGTTACTGAAACCTCAAAGGTTTTTGAGAGCATACCTCTTTAAAAAGCGGTTTTAAAATTATAATTCCCAAAGCCGCTTTTGACATTTATCTATCAGGGTCGTTCCTTTTTTAGTTAAAAGAAAATTGATTTCCCCCAGTCCTAGCGGCCATTCATCCTGATTTCAATCTAATATTTAATTCCAGCATTGGTATTGCAAACTGTCCTTTCACTCAATTAGATTATTCCTTCAGTTTATGATACTAACGCTTGAGTTGTTCTGTTAACTTTAACTTAACGAAAGCCTTATCCAGCCTGAATTACCTCTGATAATAATATGCTATGCAGCACTTCTGAATGCGTATACATTTACGTCATATTTCCTAACGATCAAAATTAAAAATTATGAAAAAGATTATTGTTATTTGCCTTGCTGCGATTCTTACTACATCTGCTATTTCGGCCATTCCTGTAAATGAAAAAGTATTAGAGGTCTTTGCCACTTCCTTCCCCGAAGTACAGCAAACGACATGGTATAACTACAATGATTATTATGCCGTCTATTTCAAAAATGCAGATAGCTCAAAATGCCGGATTGAATACGACATTAATGGAAATACTGAAGTTTCTTCAGGAGATGAACTCGCCTATCACATTGTTTTAGAAGATGAAACAAATTGTTACAATGTCAAATCCGATGCTATTGGGTATATCAATCTCGAAAAAAAGATGGAGAAGGCCGGAAAGTAAAGTGTCGGGTGTATCCGTCATTATCTTTGAATTTTTGTAACCTAGAAAATTGGTCTTTTAGATTTCAGTGTTAAAGCCAGGCTAACCTTAGTACAAAACAACGATCATCAATGAACCTTCTTTAAGGGCAATTTTAGGAAGAAATTTCTAAAAATTGCACTTTTTTAAGGGAAACAAATAATATTTATCCTTTTTGGTAACATTTGCGCAATGATGAAATACAATATTTTTTATTTTAATTCCGTTATCTGCTAATAAAAAATTAGCATATGAAGTCTAACATTAATAATACAAGCCTGAATTGGATAAACAATTTTTTAAGGAATTTTTTCTCGAAACTTACCCAGAACCCTGAATTTTATAATATAAAGTACTACACAAAGTGCAGGGATAAAAACAGAAGGTATGAGAGGTCCTTGTAAAGTGAACCATCACTGTACAATTAAAACCACTACAGCATCTTCGGAATTTACTAAGGGGGAAAAAAAGTGATTGTGCTATTGTAAACTCCTGAAAAAGTCTTTTACTTTAATCTCACAATAAACACTTAAAAACCCATGTTATGAAAAATCAAGTTTACTCTAAAAAAGCATTTTTTTCTCTGCTCTTCAGGAATTTTTCTAAGAACTTCATTTCAGCTTTTGTTTCCCCCAATAAACAAGACTTTCGAAGACTGAAAGACTTTATTTCATCTTAAGGATATTAGCTGAAGAGGTATTCCACATCTTCCTTACTCAGGCTCTTAACGAAAGTTTGGTCATCCGCAATTAGTTCTTTAGCAAGGATACGTTTACGTTCCTGAAGTTGCAAAATTTTATCTTCTATCGTATCCTTACATATCATTCTGTAAGCGAAAATATTTTTCGTTTGCCCAATACGATGCGTACGGTCAATAGCCTGTTGTTCTACCGCAGGATTCCACCATGGATCAACAATATAAACGTAATCGGCGGCAGTTAAATTAAGCCCTACACCACCCGCTTTCAGGGAGATTAGAAATACCCTGCAGTCGTCATTATTTTGAAAATTTTGAATCGCTTTTTCCCTTTCATGAGGGGGAGTGCTCCCATCAAAATATTCAAAGTGAATCTCATTTTCAATGAGCTTCTCTTTTATCAGGGCCAGCATGCCAAGAAACTGGGAAAAAATCAATGCTTTATGCTCTCCAATATTCTCGGTAATTTCCCTTGTCAGTTCATCAAGTTTGATTGAATGATTGGGGTATTTTTCGTCTTCATTTAAAATTGCGGGGCTATCACATATTTGCCTAAGCTTCATCAGCCCTTGCAAAATCGTAAGCTGCGATTTATTAATTCCCTGCCCTTCGATTGTACCCATAATTTTTTCACGATATGCACCCCTGTAGGCCTCGTACACTTTTCGCTGTTCATCTTCCATTTCGCAAAAAAGAATGGTTTCTGTTTTATCCGGAAGATCTTTTGCTACCTGCTCTTTTGTTCTTCTTAGTATAAACGGGTAGAGCAGCTTTCGTAAATGATCTTTTTGTTCCTGTTCCCCAAATTTGTCAATAGGTGTAGAAAATTCATTTCTGAAAAATTCGACAGATCCCAGGAGTCCCGGATTCAAAAAATTCATTTGTGCATATATGTCGAAAGTATTGTTCTGCAGTGGCGTGCCACTCATACAAAGCCTGTTTTTAGCAGTAAGTAAACATGCAGCTTTTGTTACTTTCGAAGCCGGATTCTTAATAGCCTGAGATTCGTCCAGGACAACGTAATCAAAAAATATTCTCATCATTAATTGTATGTCACTTCTTAAAGTTCCATATGTAGTGATAATAATATTATATGGTTCAAATTCCTTTGGATTTCTTGTGCGAATGCTTCCATGATGAATACACCACGTAAGCGATGGGGTAAACTTCCTTATTTCATTTTCCCAATTATATATGAGCGTCGTGGGGCACACAACGAGTGCCTTTAAAGAGCCTTCTTTCTCTGCATAATGGCTCAACATACTTAGAGCCTGAACAGTTTTGCCCAATCCCATATCATCAGCCAGAATCCCTCCCCATCCAACATCATTTAAATAATTGAGCCAGTGATAGCCGGATTCCTGGTAAGGGCGTAGCCGGTTCTGCAGCTCCTGCGGAACATCCACCTCTGGAATATTCTTGTAATTTCTTAAGCGCTCATACTTTTCGTCCAGTTCAAAAGATAACTCCTGTTCATCCCGTTTCTCATAGAGGTCGTCAATAACGCTAAGATGAAATTTTGAAAGACGCAATTTATTTTCCTTTCCATCCCCCACTTTGAAGAGAAGAGAGTATTTATTTATCCATTCATCAGGAAGTATTCCTAAGGAACCATCCTTCAACTGAACAAATGACTGTTTGTTAGTTAATGCCTTTTTTATTTCTGAAATACCTATTTTTTGCTCACCAAAAGTCAGTTCCACTTTGGCGTCAAACCAGTCGATTCCGCTGCTAAGATGAATTTTAGTTACCGGTTTGGAAGTGTTAAACCTAAAATTCTTTAATGCTTCAAATCCATAAACGGGAATCTTCATCTCCTTCATTACATCTACAAATAAGAAAAACCAATTGTTTTTTAAAACATCGGCACCTTTTAATACCAGGTTATTACCCTCATGCTTTGCAAATTGGGAATGCAGGCTTGAAAGTTTATTATTAAAGTCCTGTTCTGACTCCTTGTTACGAATAACCATTAAAACCCTATCATGATCAGGCACTACAATAGTATCTTTTGCGCCGGATTTCACTACAAATTTTTTATAGCTGAACGTAGGCTGAAACATAAGATAATCCCCCTTCTCCACGAGCATCACTGTAACTTCTGGTTCTCCTTCTTTTATTTCTCTAATAAGAGCTTTATCAAACGCAACCTCAAAATTTTGGGTTAAGGGCATGATCACTTCCTTTAAAAAGGTGGGCCATTCATTTGCCGAAATCTGTAACGGATTTTTAAATTTTTCTGCGACCAGTCCTTCGTCAGGATTACTCCATAGAAAAAATTCTTTATCGTGTAAAAACATTAAGGAGCTGCTCCATTGATTATCCGAGGCCTTTAAGGT
>JBKJRY010000063.1:0-9867 GCA_046593045.1 Chitinophagaceae bacterium
TTTGAAAGCAGAAAAAATCCTCTAAAATCAACACATGTTAAAGGAATAATAAATATATCCCTCCCTCTGAAACTCATTACCTATGGTTCTCGATGTTTGCGAAATTTGGGATCAAAAAAAGAAATGTATTGTATTAGCATAAACTTCGTATCTTAATTCATAATAATATTTTTTAATAGAGGTTATTAATGTTAATCCCATTTCAACATTCTGTTGCAGGAAATGCAATTGCATTAACTTTGGGTTCTCATAACAAAAT
The DNA here is from genome assembly GCA_046593045.1 of Chitinophagaceae bacterium. Classification (GTDB taxonomy): domain Bacteria; phylum Bacteroidota; class Bacteroidia; order Chitinophagales; family Chitinophagaceae; genus Ginsengibacter. The sequence goes on from JBKJRY010000063.1 coordinate 260, forward strand.
GTGGAATAGAATAAAAAGCCATGCCTACAAAAGTAAAAACCAAAAGCAAACCTGTTAAACCGTTATTAAAGACGGTAGTAAAAAAAAGCAATTCAGAAATTCTTTCTAAACACTTACAGCAGCACTTTGGATTTGATAGTTTTAAGGAGCCACAGGAAGATATAATTAACAACCTGCTGGACGGGGAGGACACCTTTGTGATAATGCCTACAGGTGGAGGTAAAAGCCTTTGTTATCAATTACCAGCGTTAATTAGTGAGGGTTGTGCTATTGTGGTTTCACCCCTCATAGCATTAATGAAAAACCAGGTGGATCTGATTCGCGGATATAGTAGCACCGATCACATAGCGCATTTTTTAAACAGCACCTTAAATAAAGGTCAACAGAAAATAGTTAAAGATGATCTGGTTTCCGGAAAAACTAAAATGTTATATGTAGCGCCTGAAACACTTACCAAGGAAGAGAATGTGGATTTTTTTAAAGATCTGAATATTTCTTTTTTTGCTGTAGATGAAGCTCACTGTATTAGTGAATGGGGCCATGATTTCAGGCCGGAATACAGAAAGTTGAGAGAGGTAATGGATGAGATAAATAAAAAAGCTCCCGTAATAGCATTAACAGCTACAGCAACGCCTAAAGTGCAAAATGATATTGTAAAGAATCTTGGTTTGCGTGATCCCCGCGTATTTATTTCTTCTTTTAATCGTTCGAATCTGTATTACGAAGTACAACCAAAATTAACGAAGGAACAAGCCGTAAAAAGTATTGTAAAATTCATTTCTCAAAATAAAGGAAAGAGTGGTATAATTTATACCCTTAACCGTAAAACAACAGAAGAACTTGCGGGGATGCTTATGGCGAATGGTATAAAAGCTGTTGCTTACCATGCTGGTCTTGACTCTAAGCTTCGGGCAAGAAGGCAGGACGAATTTTTAGGAGAAGAAGTACAGGTAATTGTTGCTACTATTGCTTTTGGAATGGGGATAGATAAACCTGATGTTCGTTTTGTTATTCATTATAATATACCTAAATCCATTGAAAACTATTACCAGGAAACCGGTCGTGCGGGACGAGATGGACTTGAGGGAAAGTGCATTCTTTATTATTCTCACAAGGATGTTGCAAAGCTTGAACACCTGATGCGGGATAAGACATTAAGTGAGAGAGAGGTCGGTGGTCAGTTAATCAATGAAACAGTTGCTTATTCTGAAAGTGGTGTTTGCCGGAGAAAGATTTTGCTGAATTATTTTGGAGAGGGTTATAACGTTGAAAATTGTGGTGGCAAATGCGATAACTGTAAAAATCCCAAAGAGTTTGTTGAAGCAAAAAATGAAACACTCATTGCTTTAAAGGCAATAAAATCGCTGGATGAGAGGTTTCCTGTTACATATATCATATCTATAATACTTGGAAAACCAAATCCACAGATTAAAATGTACAGGCATGATGAAAGTCCTGTTTTTGGTACAGGAAAAGGCCGCGACGAACATTTTTGGAATTCCTTGTTAAGGCAAATGCTGCTTGAAAGCTTTATAACAAAAGATATCGAAGACTATGGCGTTCTTAAAATTACTAAAAAGGGCGACCTATTCTTGAAGAAGCCGACGACATTTAAAATTGTTATGAATCATGTATTCGAAGAAGTAGATGATGATGATGATTTTGTAGAGACCGGGGACGTTGCGACGGCAGATGATCAGCTTTTTGAAATTTTGAAAAGTGTTCGTCAGCAGGAGGCAAAAAAGAGAAACCTTCCCCCCTTTGTTATTTTTCTTGAAAATAGCTTGCTCGATATGGCTACTTTATATCCCACAGATCTTAAAGAACTTGAGAAGTGCCAGGGAGTAAGTATAGGCAAAGCAATCAAATTTGGTAAACCATTTGTTGACGTAATTGCAAAATATGTTGAAGAAAACGAAATCGAAAAGCCAGATGATTTTGTAATGAAAAGTGTTGTAAATAAAAATAGCAATAAAGTTTTTATAATTCAAAATGTTGATAAAAAAATGCCACTTGAAACCATCGCAAGAAATAAAACGCTTAAGCTGGAAGAACTCCTGGAGGAAATGGAAACAATAGTTGCAAGCGGTACCAAGCTTAATCTTGATTATGCGATTGAAGATCTTGTTGAAGAATATGAGAGAGAAGAGATTATCGATTATTTTAAAGGGTGCCAGACCTCCAGCCTTGATATCGCTCTTGAAGAATTAGCTGATGGAAATTATACATTTGAGCAATTAAAAATTATGCGTATTAAATTTCTGTGCGAATATGGAAATTAGCGAAGTTTAAAAATCTTGTTTAATTCTCTAACAACAGAAAACAAATTTTTATTCTAGTTGAATATTTCTATTTTTGCCGCCCGATGGTGCGGTAGCTCAGTCGGTAGAGCAAAGGACTGAAAATCCTTGTGTCGGCGGTTCGATCCCGCCCCACACCACAAACCCCTTAATTGGTGTTTTTATTTAAGATTGACAGGTAATATTTATTTAAGAGAGTTGAGTTGTAAAAGGTTAATTAAATAAAAAATCTCAAATACAACTGGCAGTATTTCATAGGGCATATGGCTAATAATCTTTCTCCTGCAAGAATAAACTCCTCTCGAAAACGAAAGAGATCTTCACGGCATTCCGGTCGAAAAAAAAATATTTTTAAGAGTATTATTAGAAAAATACAAAGGGAACCATTTAAGGTGCTGGGTGTTTTTTTTGGGATAATATTGCTAATTTATGTAACAATACAATTCATTTCATATTCGAAGGAAACGGCCTCTAGGAAAAAGCAACTTGAGCGTGTAGAATCAAAATAATTAATTGATTTTTTATTTTGGGGCATGTTAACTAACTACAAAGGTTAAACGTTTATCTTCCAAAATCATCCTGCACTCTTACAATATCATTTTCATCGCTTGGGTGATCGTTATCAGTATGTTGCCAAATTTCAGCAACTACACCCCACGCGTCTAATCCAATCAACCTGTGGCGTTCCCCTTGTTCAAGTATTATTACATCTCCTTCCTTTTTTATTTGCAGTAAACCTTCATTGTCTGTTTTACTTGTTTTAATTCCTACCTCGCCTCCGATTACAATCCACTTCTCGGCACGCCTGTTATGATATTGCCAGCTCAATCTTTTATTATTTTCAACGATTAGGACCTTCGGGCTTAATTTGTTTTGTCCAGTTTCTTCGGGTTCGGTAATAATTTCAAAAAATTCTCCAATAAATTTCTCTGCCTGGGTTTCATCTATTACAAAAAAACCACCCCAGGGACGTGTATAATCGCTATTGATAACTTTAAGATTTTTTGAATCCAGGAAGCTTTTAACTGATTTAAATACTTCTTTTTTGTTTGTTTCTTTCGTAAAAAAGAGGCTCATGATTAATTAATAACGGTTAAGGTTAAACGAAGTTATCTTCCCATATAAACCATAAGGATCTGCACATCGCTTGGATTTACACCACTTATACGACTGGCTTGTCCTAATGTTTGAGGTTTGATCTTAATAAATTTCTGTCTCGCTTCATTTGACAACGAACAAATTTTTTCATAATTAAAATTGTCGGGTATTACCTGGTTTTCAAGGGTGCTCATCTTTTTAATCATTTCTTCTTCTTTTTGCAAATACACTTGATATTTTATTTCGATTTCTGCCTGTTGCAAGGCCTCTGAAGAGAAGTTTTGCACCAGGATCTTAAATTTGGGGAGAAGATTTGTGATTTCAGTGAGATTAACACCTGGTCTCAACAATAGCTGGGATAGCCTGATTCGTTGAGTTAAAGCTGCTGATGATTTGCTTTCTAAAAATTCATTTACTTCTCCACATTCTATTTTTGTATTGTTTATGAGAGATGTGATTTGAAAAATTTCAGCTTTTTTCAGTTTTACATTTGACATTCTTTCCTGCGAAGCGAGGCCAATTCTAAAACTTTTTTCTGTGAGCCTTAGGTCTGCATTATCCTGTCTTAATAATGTCCTGTATTCTGCCCTACTTGTGAACATCCTGTAGGGTTCGTCAGTGCCTTTATTTATCAAATCGTCAATTAGCACACCGATATAAGCTTCATTTCTTTTAAGAATGAACGGTTTTTCGCCCCTCGTGGACAATTGTGCGTTTATGCCAGCCATTAATCCCTGGCATGCAGCTTCCTCATAACCTGTCGTTCCATTTATTTGCCCTGCAAAGAATAAATTTGTAATAAATTTTGTTTCGAGCGAGTTTTTTAGCTGGGTCGGTGGGAAATAGTCGTATTCGATGGCGTAGCCAGGGCGAAACATTTTGCAACTTTCAAACCCCGGAACTTTTGACAGCGCCTTTAGCTGTACCCTTTCAGAAAGGGATGATGAAAATCCATTTACATATATCTCTATAGTATTCCTTCCTTCTGGTTCAACGAATAGTTGGTGTCTATCTCTTTCAGCAAAACGGTTTATTTTATCTTCTATGCTGGGGCAATACCTCGGTCCAGTGCCTTGTATTCTGCCTTGGAACATGGGACTCTCATGAAAACCTGATTGTAAAATTTCGTGGACTTCTCGATTTGTATATGTAATCCAGCAACTTAACTGATTTTTGGGCTTATCCGTATTAGTAAAAGAAAATCCAATAATGTTTTTGTCTCCTTTTTGTTCCTCCATTTTTGAATAGTCAAGTGACCTGCCATCTACTCTTGGTGGAGTACCAGTCTTTAAGCGGCTGCTTTCGAAGCCCCATTCAACCAACTGTTCAGTTATCCCAGTTGAGGATTTTTCTGCCATTCTTCCTCCTGTTGATTGTTTATTTCCAATATGAATTATCCCGTTGAGGAACGTGCCATTTGTGAGGACTACGGATTTTGAGTAGATTTCGTGGCCCAATGCGGTCTTAATTCCATTAATTATATTCCCCTTTTTTAATAAGCCAACAACAGAATCCTGGTAAAAATCGAGTGTAGAGATATCCTCAAGCTTTTCACGCCATTTTATTGAAAATAGCCGTCTGTCACTTTGAGCCCGTGGGCTCCACATTGCGGGGCCCTTACTTTTGTTCAGCATTCTAAACTGGATCATGGTTTCATCCGTCACTATCCCTGAATATCCACCCAACGCGTCTATTTCTCTTATTATTTGGCCCTTTGCAATGCCACCCATGGCTGGATTACAGCTCATCTGAGCCATATTTTGCATATTCATGGTAATAAGAAGTACCCGGCCACCTAAATTTGCCGCGGCCGCCGCTGCTTCGCAACCTGCATGCCCCGCACCGACAACAATAACATCATATTCTGGAAACATGTTGTAAAACTACCTAAATTGAAGCTGCGGCTAAAATTTGTTTCACGTGAAACGTTTCACGTGAAATCTATGAGATTTAAATAAGCGGTCTCTTTTCCCCTAATAATTTTTTTTAGTTCTGGTAAATGATCAGAATAGCCGCACAGGTGGAGAATTCCATGAATCATGACCCGGTATAATTCGTTCAAATAAGAAACCCCGTATTTATTTGCATTTTCGTTCACCCTTTCTACACTGATAAAGATTTCAGATATAATGGGCATATTAATCCCAGATAGAGTAAAAGTTATGATATCGGTTAGAGTATCATGATTTAGGTATTGCCGGTTAAGGGTCAGTAAAAAATCATCCTTACAAAATATATAAGATACTTTGCTACACTCATAGCCTTCGGAAGGAAATATTGAACAGAGAATTTTTTTTAATTCTACCGGTTTCTTTATACGAGGTGAAATTCCATTGTTTTGAAAAGAAATCTTTGCCACAACTAGATTTTCTAAAATCGAAATGAATTACACAATATCAATGATATATTTACTGCTCGATAAGTATGATGAAGTTATCTAAAGTAAAGACAGGAACAAAAGTAAAAATAAAGTCATTTGAAAATGATGAAATTATCCTTAAACTGATGGAAATGGGATGTATTCCTGAAGAAGAACTTACAGTTTGGAAAAAGGCACCTTGGGGAGATCCCATTTACATTTTGATAGCAGGATATTCACTAAGCTTACGTGTAGATGAAGCGGAAAAAATCAATGTTGAAATTTTGTAATAATTAAATTCATCATAAAAGGTGAAGATTGGTTTATATTTTGGCTCTTTCAACCCGGTTCACAATGGCCACCTTATTATTGCTAACTATATAGCAAATTATTCCACGCTCGATCAGGTTTGGTTTGTTATTTCTCCTTTGAATCCGCTAAAAAAAGCAAATTCTCTTTTACCCGAACAACACAGAAAGCATTTAATTGACCTTTGCATAGAAGGGGAAAAAAAGTTAAAAACCTCGAGTGTTGAATTTAAGCTTCCCAAGCCTTCCTATACTATTGACACTTTAACCTATTTAACAGAAAAATATGCGCAGCATACCTTTTCAGTGATTATGGGAAGCGATGCGTTCAGTAATATTAAAAGGTGGAAAAATTATGAGGCGCTGCTGAATAACTATGCCATCTATATTTATAAAAGACCTGGATTTGAAATAAAAGAGGTAAAAGAGACTAATATAACTGTCCTGCAAGCTCCGTTGTTGGAAATATCGAGTACGCATATCCGTGAGATGCTAAAAGAAAAGAAATCTATTCGTTTTCTGGTGCCGGATATTGTAAAAGAAGAAATCGAACTGCACCAATATTATGGCAGAGAATTAAAAGATAATACCTAGTAATAAACAGCCAAATACAATGAATGGAGATTTTAATCTTGTGAACGTTAATAGACAAAAGGTGGTTACTATAACGAAAACCTTGAGAAAACTTATTGTATTAAGCTCGGTTATTGAAATATCTTTCAGCAGGTATAAAAAAGCCGCCCACATTATACCTACTACCACAGCATTAATGCCTTCCAGCGCCCGGAATATGACAACATATTTTTTTAAATTATGCCATATAGGATAGAAGAATAGCACCAGCAATGCACTGGGCAAAAATATTCCTATACAACCAATTATACAGCCCAACAACTGCATTTTCTTGCCCTCATTTCTTAAAACCAAACCTCCTGTGTATGAAGCCACTGAAAATACCGGACCGGGTATAGCCCTTACCAAGCCCCATCCTGTTAGATATTCTTCCTTAGTGATAGATTTGGTTTTTTCCCGGACAACATATTGCTCATACATCATAGGCATTAGCACATCTCCACCACCAAATACAAGGCTTCCAAACCTGTACACATTTTCAGTAAGATTAAAGGCTCTTCTGTGCTCCCATTGACGTTTTCTGGCAGTTTCACTAAATATACCGACAATTACAAATAACAAAACAAAAAGCCAGATATTGGTCCATTTTATTTTTCGAGGCGTTATAGATTTTTTTTCTGGTATCCGCTTATCGCTAAAATTGGTTACGATCCCGCCAAGTATAATTAGTATTGGGAAAACCCATGGTGTTTTAAAAAGTAAATAAGTCGCTAATATACCTACCAGCATAATCAGGTAAGTAATGGTATTTATTATCAAGATTTTGTACATTTTATATGCAGCAAAAGCAATATATCCAACGGCCATCGGTTGTACAAAACTAAATACATTGAGATTCACGTGATACGTATTCAGATAATGTACAAGAAATGAGAAAGAACCCATTATTAAGCTAGCAGGAAGTATCCAAATTAAGAGAGTAATAATTGCAAGGGGTACCCCACCTCTTTTATACCCAATAAGAGTGATAGTTTGAGTGGACGTAGCTCCAGGTAATAATTGGCAAAAAGAAAGATATTCCATTAACTCAGACCTGGTAACATCTCTTCGTTGCTCAACAAATGTTTTTATCATCATCCCTAAATGGCCCTGGGGTCCACCAAAAGCAGAGATTGTATAAAAAAAAACAGATTTTAAAAAAGGAATATGCCTAATAAATACCATTTGAAAATAATAACTGTGAGCTTGTTGGTCTGATAAATTCCATCGTCAAATATATTATTATGGTTTCAAGGAAATTCAAGGTTCGTTTTTAATTTTTCATTTCCTATAAATTTACGAGGTGTTGAATTCTTGTTATTGAGAAATCTCCGGTTTTTATATCCAATGTGAATAATAAATCCCGTGATTAGCAATCGGCTTATTTATGGATATTGAAGACGTAAAATGGAAGTTAATCAAACGTTTATTTTTTTAATCCTATTTCTCTAAGCCTCTCATCCAAATAAGCCCCGGCGGTTATATCTTCATAAGCTTTTCCAGTGTTCCCATCTATACAGCTATTAAGAGCAGCAAGGCTCATAGACGATTTAGGATGAAGGAAAAAGGGAATAGAAAACCTGGAAGTATACCACAATTCTCTTGGAGGATTAACCACTCTATGAGTGGTACTTTTCAATTTATTATTAGTTAGCCGTTGAAGCATATCGCCAACATTCACGACGATTTGGTCAGAAAGAGAAGTCACTCCTACCCACTCATTGTCCTTATTAAGTATTTCTAATCCGTCTGCCGATGCTCCAACCAGTAATGTAATGAGGTTTATATCTTCATGTTGTTCGGCACGAATTGCGGTTTTTGGTTCAGTAGTTATTGGAGGATAATGTATAGCCCTCACGATGGAATTACCTTCTTCTACAAAATCATCAAAGTAATTTTCATCTAAACCAAGGTACAAGGCAATAGCCTGTAACAGATGTTTTCCTGATTTTTCAAAAGCACGATAAGCATCAAAAATTGTCGTGTCAAAGCCTGAAACGTCTTTAACTTTTACATTATCCGGATATTCATATTTCAATTTGTGGTCTTTAGCTACTACCTGGCCATATTGAAAAAATTCTTTTAGATCAGGAGCATTACTTCCCTTGGCGTGCTCTTTACCAAATGATGTATAACCACGCTGCCCGGCAAGGCCAGGAATTTCATAATTTTTCTTTTTTTCTGAAGGAAGCGAAAAAAATTGCTGAACATCTTTGTATAATTCTGCAATAAGTGTTGCAGAAATGCCATGATTTTTAACTGCAACAAAACCTACATTTTCAAAAGCCTTGCCCAATTCCTTTACAAAATCTTTTTTTCGATTATGATCATTCGAAATAAAATCAGCTAAATCAACTACGGGTATTGTCATTTTTGCTATTTTTTTAGTTCGATTTTGTGTATGTAGCTTTGATTAATGACAAATTACAAAAGTAATTTTTTATTCAGGCCATTGATGTGTGTTTTTTTATTTGTTGCTAGCTTTTATTTGTTTTCATGTTCAACACAAAAATATACAGCTTCTGTTGATTTTAATTTTAAAGAAGAAAACATTAGCCCTGATTACTCAAGCCTAGACTATTGGGCTGCACACCCTTTTAAAAAAGATCCTTCAGATAACATTCCGGAGGATTTAAAAGGGGATCAACGGATTCAATAGCAGATGTGTTTTTTATTCATCCTACTACCTATACTAAGCATAAAATGTCGATGGGCTGGAATGCAGAAATCAATAATAAAAAGCTTAACGATAAAACAGATAATTCTACAATATTGTACCAGGCAAGTGTATTCAATAAATACTGTAGGGTATTCGCTCCCAGGTATCGGCAGTCGAATCTAAAAGCTTTCTTCACTAAACAAGTTGATTCAGCCCAAAAATCATTTGATATAGCCTATGAGGATATAAAAGTTGCGTTTGAGTACTATCTA
>JBKJRY010000127.1:0-10163 GCA_046593045.1 Chitinophagaceae bacterium
TTTATTCAGGCTTTTTTCTGATTTGCTTCGTACTTTTTAGCATGTATAAAGGTAAACCTGTTCCACTTTACTATCGCTTAAGCGCTGAGGTTAAATCCCTTACTATCCTTATTTGCCATAATCTGAAAGGCGGCGCTATCCTGAGTTTGTAACGCTAAAGCTATAAAGTTCTCTTCGAACAATATTTTAATACTCGATGTTTACATTGCCATTTAGACCTTGAAGGATTTCATGATTGAGTTCATGATTTACATTGATTTGCATCACTTAAATGAATTAAACAATATGTAACTTTAAATACTAAACTCCCAACCATGAAAGAACATTTATCCTACATAAATGAATACCCCGTGTACCCGGGCGAATATAACCTGATGCCGGAAACAGAAGCCTTGTTGAAAGATTTGAAAACTAAGGAACATGGCTCAAAGCCACTTGTAAATATGGATGAATTGAAAGATTGCTATAAAATAAAAGTGGTGATTCCGGGAGCAATGAGAGAAGATATTTTTATTGATATTGACAAAAATGTTTTATCGATTGCAGTATTGCAGCATGCTTCTAATGGAGGCAAAAAAAAGTTGGCAATTCATGAATTTGAGTCAAATAATTTTGAGCGGCATATTATATTACCTCAAAATGCAGATGCTATATTTGTAAACGCTGAATATAAAGAAGGTATTCTTTATATCTATATTCCTAAAGCAGAAATTCCGGTTAGGAATATGAGTGCAAGAGTGGTGGTTTATTAATTTTCCTTCGCAAGTTTTCCCTTTCGTTTTTTCTCATTCGTTTCCGGAATGTGTCTCAATTACTTATTGCGGTGGTCATAAGGCAGCCAGATATAAAAAGTGGAGCCCTTATCAATAATACTTTCAACCCATATTTTGCCCCTCAGTCTTGCGATTATTTCTGAACAAATGTATAAGCCAATACCCATACCAGGATAGGTAGATTCCTTGGTTCCTGTAACGCGATAAAATTGCTGAAAAATATTTTCCTGGCTTTTTTCGGAAATTCCTATACCAAAATCCCGGACTGATAATTCAATTCCGTCTTTTTGCAATTGGGTGCTTATTATGATGTTGTCTGCATTGGGTGAATATTTTATCGCATTCGATATCAGGTTATTGAGAACCTGGCTTATTTTATTTTTATCTCCAAAAAGGCTTCCATTTTCACCTGAATTATTTTTTATTGTATGTGTTTTACTGGTTTTCTGCATGTCGTCAATCACTTCACTTACCACTTCGTTAAAATCAAAAAAATCCTCATCATACATCAATTTACCTTTTTGTATTTTGGTAAAATCCAAAAGACTTTCTATAAGAACCGTTAGCCTGTTGACCTGTGATACCATTCTTTTTACTAAATCCAATGTGTCTACGTCGCCCTTTTTCCTAAGAAGGCCTTCAGCGAGCTGCGCATAGGCTTTAATGGTTGTTACAGGCGTCTTAAGTTCATGGCTGGCCATAGAAAGAAAATTATCTTTTTGCCCTTCCAGTTCTTTCTGTTCTGTTACGTCCTGTACAAGTGACATGATTGTTTTTACTTTTCCATCCGCATCCTTCAATATTGAATTGAACCATTCACACCAAATCACCCTTCCATCTTTTGTCGTATTCCTATATTGTAGTTTATTTCTTTCCACTTCACCACTAATCAATTGGTCAAATATTTTATTTACCCATGGAATGTCTTCCTCGTAAACCGGGTTGAACTTGCTTACCTGGGTTTCTATGAATTCCTTTTCACTCCATCCGAAAATTTCTTCAGTTCGCTTCGACCATGATTTCGCAAATCCCCGGTGATCCCATTCGATGAATCCAAGGGGAGTATTTTCGATATGAAAGATCAGTCGTTCATGCGCAGCCTTCTGTGTATCCGCGAGGCGGTGTTTTTCAATTGAATTGGCAACGGCGGAAGGCAGCCGCTGCATGCGGTCTTTAAGAATATAGTCATCAGCGCCTTGCTTCATAATATCTACGGCAAACTCTTCTGACATGGTAGCAGTAACCAATATGAATGGAATATCCAGCTTTCTTTCTTTTAAAATTGCAAGCGCTTTAAAGGAGTTGAATGAAGGCAGGGAGTGATCAGACAAAATAATGTCAGGGTTAAAATCACTTAACATTTTTTCATATTCCTCCCTGTTATCTACTACTCTTTTTTCAAATATTAGGTTGCCTTTATGCAACTCATAATCAGCCAGCTCAGCATCTGAGAGTGAATCTTCAAGGTGAAGTATTTTTATTTTTTTATTCATAATTGCCTAATTGAAATTTATTAATAGATCAAACAGCAGGATAATTTAGAAGCATCCAATACATGCCTAAATCAGATACAGTCGCTACAAAACTTTCAAACTCAACGGGCTTTACGATATAACTATTAGCACCAAGCGCATAACACGTGTTCAAATCAGGATCTTCTTTAGATGAAGTAAGAATTACTACCGGAATTTTTTTTGTAGCCTCGCTCGACTTCACCTTTTCCAGCACCTGGATACCATTAACTTTGGGCATTTTCAAATCAAGTAAAATTAACCTCGGCTTTAAATTCAGGTCTCTCCCGGTAAATTTCCCTGTGCCGAATAGAAAATCAAGAGCCTCTTCTCCATCCACCATATGCATCAGCTTGTTGGTAAAATTTTTTTTGCGTATTGCATGGATTGTCATCTCGGCATCATCTACATTATCTTCAACCAAAAGAATTTCAACTTGCGAATTTTCCATTTATGCTTTTATATTGTTTGTTAAAGGTAAGGTGAAACTGAAGGTAGCGCCCTTATTTAATTCACCCGCTCCCCAAACCCTGCCTCCATGTTTGCTAATGATACGTTCTACCAACGCTAACCCAACTCCCGTACCCTCAAAATCTGCCTGTAAGTGCAAACGCTGAAATACACCAAAAAGCTTGTCTGCATATTGATTTTTGAAGCCTACTCCATTGTCGCTCACGGAATAAATAATCTCATTCCCTTCGACGTATGATTTGATTTCAATAAAAGGTTTTTCTGTTTTGGAAGAATATTTAACTGCATTTAAAAGCAGGTTTATCATTACCTGCTTTATCATTGTGTTGTCAGCATTTGCTGTATGAAGCTGATGAATTTGAACTTCAGCCTTATGGTTAATTGTTGACTCTATTTCCAAAAGGCTCTCTTTAAAAAGCTCTGTCATTTGTACCGGCGACTTATGAATTTCTTTTCGTCCAAGCCTTGAAAATTCGAGAAGATCGTCAATCAGGCGCCCCATCTTTTTAGCGTTCTCCTTGATCCTGTTAAATAGCCGCTTTGCTTCATTATCAAAAGTAGCGCTGTAATTTTCTTCCAGCATTTTTGCAAACCCATTTATCGCTCTCAGTGGTGCACGCAGGTCATGTGAAACTGAGTAAGAAAAGGCTTCCAATTCTTTATTTGCAGTCTCCAGTTTTTCCGTGCGATTTATTACTTTCTGTTCAAGGTCCTGGTTTAGTTTTAGGATTTCAAACTGTGCTTTTTTGCGATCATTTATTTCCCTAAAAAAAGCAAGTATCCGCTCTTTCCCCGCTATAGTGGCTTTCTTTAAATTCACCTCGAGCCAACTGGAGGAACCATCTTTATTTTTCCCGAGCCACTCAAAAAGTTGTGGCACTCCAGCGCCAGCCTTTTGCAAATAGCTCCTGGCATGGAGAAGGCCATAATCGGGGTTGTCAGTGATAAACTCCTGCGGGTCGTTGTTGAGTAATTCTTCCCTGGTATATCCTGTTATTTCAGATGCCCTATGGTTCACTTCAATAACTCTTCCTGTCTCCATTTCATGAACATAGATCGCATCGCTTGATTTATCAAATATTTCGCGGTAGTTAGCCTCCGCAAGTATAATCGCGTCTTCTGCCTGTTTTCGGGCGGTAATATCACGAAAGTTGGAAATAAGTGCTGCAACCGCCGGCTCTTGCAGCATATTGGTAACCGTTCCTTCACACCACAACCATGTTCCGTTTTTGTGTCTCATCTGTTGCTGGAAATAGAAAGACCTGCCGGGCTTTTGCATGATAGAATTTATCTTTTTGATAAGGGCTGAAACATGTTCGGGGTAGACAAGATCAGGGAGAGGGCTATTCATAAATTCCTGGTTTTCATAACCAAGAATTGTTGTGATAGACTGGCTTGCATAGAAAACTTTTCCGTCCGGAGTTGAAAGGGTTTGCATATCGCTGCCTTTCTCAATCATGGCCCGGAACAATTTTTCGCTTTTATCTAATTTTTGATTAAACACTTTCAAGCTACTGTTTTGTTCTTGTATCTGCTGAAGCATATCATTAAAGGAATCTGTGAGAGAGCCCAATTCATCATTACCTGATTTGACAGCACGGACTGAGAAGTCCTTGTTAGCTGAAATCATTTTTGCAGTTTCCGACAGGGCAAGAATGGGCCTTGAAATACTTTTCTGAAATACTTTCGAAAGAAGATCCACGAGCATGAGTGATAGTACTATCACCGACAATATTGTAATACCTAATATCCGGAATCGTTGATACATACCTTCCAGGTTAGATTTCAAATATAATGTACCGAGTCTTCGGTTTTCTTCCACAACCGGCAGAAATCCTTCAAGATAAGAACCCGAAAAACGGAACCCTTCCATTCCCGGTAAAGCAGGAAAATTATCAGCCGCCAGGCCTCCCGGATATTGCGAGAAGAGTTTTCCATTCTTATCATAAAGACTTGCCGAAATGATATGAGGTTCAGTTTTTAACGCTTGTAAAATTTCATAAGCGTCCTTAGGGGCATCAAAAGCGAGGGCAGCAGTACTGTTTGTGGAAATGATTTTTCCAAGCGTGGAAAGGTTTTGGGTAATATTTGTCCGGAATGCATAGAATTCATATGCAAAAAACGCAACGGATGTCACAAATAAGATAATACCACTGATGAGCAGGATAATTCTCCTCAACTTCTTTTGAATTGGCAAGTCTCTAAATAACATCTCTTAATTATTTGTAGTTAATGAAACTATCTCAGCTACCTACAGCAGTTTGGAACTAATAATAAGGTGAACATCTTTAACCGGCACCGGGTTTATTTGAATTAGAATTTTGCTATCCCTTGTCATAAATCTAATCATTCCACCATCTTGTATAAAATCGCTTCTATCGCTTACCGTAAGAATGGTTTGTCCCTTCAAGCCTGCTATCGCAAGCCTGAGTTCTTCTGGATCCGCCAGGTTAATGAAAAGTATATGGCATATTTTGATTTCTTCCACATTTTTATTTTGTTGAATAACCAAAGGGTGACCACCTACCACTTCACCGGATACTACATCTTCCAGGTAAGATCCAAAAGGGTTTTCTCCAAGGATACCAATCACCAAAGCGGTATTTGTTGTAGGTAAAGCACTGTCCGGCCATTCAACAAATTGGGTAAGGTTGAAAAGATATGATGCCTTTATTTGGTATTCATGGTCTCCAATCGTTTGTGAAGACGACGTAAATATTCCAAATACCAGGAATAGATTAATATATATTATCCGTAAAATTATTTTTAACAACGACATATGATCTTTACATTGATAGAATGTTCCACATCATCGGGAGGTGAAGAAGCAATTAATTCAGCGGGGCGGACATAAACTAAATTCCTACGTCCGTCGATAAGCACGAGCAATTTATTTGCAAGAACATTGTCAGATCCTGGGGCACTTATTGCCCCGGTAAGTGTTTTCGCAAACGGGGCACGAATATTTTCATTGGTAATTACCTGGATGGAAGAGGCTGCCTCATTCAATTTTTCAGGACGCTTTGAAACCGGAGTCACTTCTATATTTATAAGTTCCTCAAGCCTTGGTTTTTTTGATGCATCTGTTGAAATATGTGTGTTTTGTTGTACCTGGTAAAAGCCATAATTCAAATGAGATACTATAAATATAGTAACTAAAAGTGCACACGAAAAGGTCGAATGATTTCCGGCTCGCATTTTTTAATCTGGGGGTATGTGTATAAAAATATACTTTGTGTTGCAAGTATACTTATAAAAAATAATTTCAATTATAAAAGTATATAAAACAACCTTATATTATGAAGACAAAAAAAGAGATTCCAGGTGAAGTCATTGAAATTTCTTACTCTTTAAAATCAATCGCTAAATTGGTTATTGATGTTTTTACAAAATCCTTTAAATATCCTTATGACTTAATTATTCATAAGATGTTATTTCTGGCAAAATCAATAGCGCCGCATTTTTTCTTAAAGGGTGCAGTTTTTATCAAAAGTCTGGAAATGTAGAATAAATTTTGTGATGGCCATTTATTACTGCCCTCGCTGCATCTTTAGAGTTGACTTTTTGTGCTCCAAGTATTTTCGCCGCATTGGTATAATACTTATTAAGTGCTGCATCACCCACAATAGTTAACGGAATTTTACCCGCGGGCAGTTCATTCAATTCTGTGCCTATCAATATGCCACTTAGGTAAGCATAATTTTCCTGCTTTGATAATTTTCCAAGAAGGTAGTTGGTTCTTACCAGGAAAGAATTATGTAATAAGTTTGAATGACAGCTATCTTTCACCCCCTTTTCAAAACTTTCTAAATTGGGAGCATTTAATAAATTGGCGACTTCTTCTATCGTATTTGAAAGGACACTTTTTTTTGAAAGTAAATCAAAAAACTCACCGGTCATGTAAGTTTTTAAGTCGGTCACTTTCCCATTCTTTATTGAAATATGTTTGGAATGTGTTCCGGGGAAAATAAAAACCTGGTCATCTTTATCATCTTTATTTATACTTCCAATCAACTGTGTTTCCTCTCCACGCATAACGTCGCTGCCGGTTCTTACGCCTGATATTATTATAGTTGTATGCCCGAAGTCATTATTCCCTTCAATCTTCTTTATAATAAGGTCATGGCCATCCAGGCTGAAGGGCGCTTCTTTATAAGGGAGTTCCATTATACCCATATTGGAAGAAGCCATGCCCGAAATAATTAATGGTGCGTCATCTAAAGAAAATTGCAATTGCGCTTCCAGTTTTTTAATTTGTTCTGATAAGATGGATTGATAAAAAGATATTCTTTCATCCCCGTGCTTTCCGCTTTTTTGCCACAAATCAAAAGTGGAGGAAATGCCCTGCGTGTTTGTTACTTCGCCTAACACAGCGATGTTGTCAATATCAATAATACGCAACCGTAATGTAGAAGTGCCCCAATCGCAACTGATTAATTTTTGCATAAAATAGTTATATAATTTCTGCTGCGCTTTTTACCCGTTCTATGTTCCCCACCAGGAAAACATAACAGGCTATTCCCAAAACGGCCATAAGACTTATAAAGATGAGTGCCGGTTCGAAATTTCCATTTCGTACAAGGAAGCCAATAACAAAGGGAACTGATACAGAAGAAAGGTTCCCTATGAAATTGAATGCGCCGCCTGTTACGCCAATTAAATGTTTTGGTGCCAGCAATGAAACAAACACCCATGTAATGGAAGCCATCCCATTTCCAAAAAATGCAATGGCCATAAAAAGAATAATTAATGCAGGGCTGTTTACATAATTAGCACCGATGATAGCTACTGATAAAAGAAGCCCTGTTATTACCGGCGCCTTTCTTGCAATATTTGGGGATACTTTTTTCTTTACCAAAAAATCTGATAAAAACCCGGATAATAAAATTCCCGCGAATGCCGCGAGAAATGGGACAGAGGCAAGAAAGCCGGTTTTTATGAATCCTAATCCACGATATTTTACCAGGTAGATGGGGAACCATGTCAGGAAGAACCATAGCGTGGATGTAATGGCAAATTGTCCTAAGTAAATACCCCATAATTTCTTATAAGAAAAAACTTCCCTGAGATTCTTCCAGGTGAATTGAGATTTATCAGTCGTATTTTTTTCAGCCTGGAAATTTATAATTCCACCTCCTTTTTCAATATGTTCAAGTTCCTCCTGGCTTACACGTTTGTGTTTGGCAGGGTCACGATAGAAAAGGTACCATAGCAATCCCCAGATAATGCCAACGAGGCCGGTAATAATAAAGAGGCCTCTCCAGCTAAAATAATATTGAATGCTTACCATAACCGGGGTTAAAAATGCAAGCCCGATATATTGCCCTGATGTATATACCGCAATAGCCGAAGCCCGTTCATTATCAGGAAACCAGCCTGTAACAACGCGGTTATTAATTGGATAGGCCGGAGCTTCTATGGCACCTACTGCCAGGCGAAGTCCGAATAACATGGCAAAGCCGTTCGCAAAACCTTGCAGTAATGTAACACATGACCATCCAACCAAACTGACTGCATATAACAACCTCGGGCCAAAATGATCTGTAAGCAAACCTCCCGGAATTTGCAATGCAACATATGTCCAGCCAAAGGCAGAAAAGATAAGGCCCAACTGTACAGAGGATAAACTAAACTCATCACTTAACGCGGTAGCGGCAACAGAAATATTCGTGCGATCCATGTAATTAATAACGACACTTATAAAAAGAAAAGCCAACATTCTAAAACGTACGTTTTTTGTTCGTCTATTATGCCGCATTAGTTCCTGCATGCTGATTTAGCTGTCTTTTATATTCGTTATTTTACCCGCGAATAATTATTTAATTATTTAATTATTTGCCTGATCTATTACCATTCCGCTACGCTTCCATCTTTATGTCGCCATAAAGGATTTTTCCAGTTGTGCCCGATTGTTGCCATTTTTCTTACATGCTCCTCATTTACTTCAATGCCCAATCCAGGTTTACCAGGAATATTTACAAAACCATTTTCATATTTAAATACATCCTTGTCTGACAGGTAATCCAGCAAATCGCTTTCTTTGTTATAATGAATACCCAGGCTTTGCTCCTGGATAAAAACATTATGACAGGTAGCATCTACCTGCAGGCAGGCAGCGAGTGCAATGGGGCCAAGAGGACAGTGCGGGGCTGCGGCTACATCAAATGCTTCTGCCATAGAAATAATTTTTTTGCATTCTGTAATACCACCCGCATGTGAGAGGTCAGGTTGAATGATGTCCACATAGCCATTCACCAAAAGATTTTTAAATTGCCATCTTGAGAACATTCTTTCACCGGTAGCGATAGGTATGGATGTATGCTGTGCAATTTCTTTTAGAGCTTCATTGTTTTCCGGCAATACGGGCTCTTCAATAAACATCGGATGATAAGGTTCGAGTTCTTTTGCCAGCACCTTTGCCATTGGCTTATGAACCCTTCCATGAAAGTCAATGCCGATACCAACACTATTTCCAACTGCTTCACGAACCGCCGCTACCCGTTTAATTGACTGTTCTACTTTTTCAAAGGAATCTATATATTGCATCTCTTCCGTTGCGTTCATTTTAATCGCGGTAAAACCTTTTGCAACCATATCCTTTGCAGCCTGCCCCACATCAGATGGCCTGTCGCCACCAATCCATGAATAGACTTTAATAGTATCCCTGCATTTGCCTCCTATCAATTGATAAACGGGTGCATTATAAAATTTTCCTTTTATGTCCCAAAGTGCCTGGTCGATACCGGCGATGGCGCTCATCAAAATAGGCCCTCCCCTGTAGAAACCACTTCGGTACATAACATTCCAATGATCTTCAATATTCATTGGGTCTTTGCTCATAAGCGATTCCATCAATTCAGCGACAGCAGTTTTTACTGTTGCAGCTTTACCTTCTATAACAGGCTCGCCCCATCCGGTTATACCTTCATCGGTTTCTATTTTAAGAAATAGCCAACGCGGAGGAACCATAAATAATTCGTATCCTTTAATTTTCATTCATGCATTTATTGTTGGTTGGTTATTGTTTGAGCAAATTCGGTTGCCTTTTTAGTTAACTCTTTTAAATATGCGTCGCTTATTTTTTGTTTGGTATCTACTAATGCGCTGCCAATCCCAAAAGCTACGGCTCCAGTGTCAAGATATGCGGTAATATTTTTTATGTTGATACCTCCTGTTGGCATTAATGGAATATGTGGGAGAGGCCCATGAAGATCATGGATATAATTTGGTCCCACTGAAGCAGGAAATACTTTTATGATGTCACCTCCGTTATCATACGCAGTTAAAATTTCTGTTGCTGTAAATGCACCCGGAATACTTACGGCTCCTTGTTCTTTAGTTGCTTTGATTGTTTCAATGTTGAGTGTTGGCGATATAATGAATTTAGCGCCGGCAGAGATAGCTTCCC
>JBKJRY010000132.1:0-4661 GCA_046593045.1 Chitinophagaceae bacterium
ATATTCGATATTTTTATAAGTTTGATTAATAACACTTTCAATAGTTTCACTCAAAAATTGCTGACTGTTTTTACAAACTGTAATTATGGTAATCTTTAAATCTTTATCAACTTTCAAATTCGGCTTAATGTTTTGTAATATTAAATGTCCAAATTAGCGATAAGAAACAAAGCGGTCAAAAGATTTTACGACGGCAAAAAAAGCCACGCGAATTTTGGGATGGTGTATGAAAACATCAATAAATGACGATATTAAAGCAGCTATTTTAATGAAATAACTATCTTTTAAATTCTTATTTTTGCAAAAAAATGGCAATATGATCTTATCTGACCTTACGCATAAGCCACGTCATATTTGAAATATCCGACGCCCCATCAATGATAAAGATTTGTGAATTGCAAAATTTTTCTAAGTACAATTTGCCGCAAGGCGCAAACCGGTACAAACAATTAATGAAAGAACTGTACGTGTATCAACTTCACTTTATTTAATTATCATCGTTAATAATGAAGAGAATAAGTGGAATTACCGTATTGTACTGGCTGAAATTAAAAAAAATATTTCAATTTACTCCCCATGATACATCTAACGCAGAAGGTAAATCACACGAAAGATACCGGCGTATTTTACTAACCGGGGGTAGCACCGCCATTGTTAAAGTATTTTCTGTTGTAATAAACCTGGTCACTGTGCCTTTAACCGTGAAATATCTTGGCGCTGAACGCTATGGATTATGGATGGCTATCTCTTCAGTTATAGCCCTTATGGGTTTTGCAGATTTGGGTTTAGGAAACGGCCTCCTCAATGCTGTATCAAAAGCAAATGGGCGCAGAAGTAAGAAAGATGCCCAGGTAGCGGTTTCAAGTACATTCTTTATATTGTTTGGAGTATCGACAATCTTACTTATTGTCTTTCTTTCCATTTTTCCATTTATTTCGTGGAAAGATGTATTTAATGTAAAATCTCCTTTGGCAATTAGTGAATCGGGACCTACAATGATGGTGCTGGTCATTACACTTTTAATTAATATTCCCCTTGGTATTATAGAACGAATTCAATCTGGTTACCAGGAAGGATATAGATTTCAGCTTTGGTTAATTCTCGGTTCCTTGCTGAGCTTTGGCGGCCTTCTTTTCTGTATATCCCTAAAGGGCAGTCTTGTATGGCTGGTGATTGCCTACTCTGGCGGACAACTTATCGCTACGATTCTAAATGGAATTTATTTATTCAACAAAAAAAGAAAATATCTTAAACCGAAATTCAGGCATTTCAATTTGGAAATAGGAAAGAGCCTGGTAAAATCAGGATTGGTTTTTTTTCTACTGGGAATGTTTACGTTAATTGCCAATGCTTCAGATGATATTATCATCGCGCAAACTTTAGGTCCTTCGGCAGTCGCGGGGTACGAAATCGTAAAAAAGCTATTTTTATTTTCAATGTTTACGCAATACCTTATTCAACCCTTATGGCCGGCATTCGCGGAAGCCATGGAAAGCGGCGATATTGCATGGGCCAAAAACACGATCAAAAAGGGTTTACTGATAAGTATAATTAGTACCGCTATCATTTCTCTTCCTTTATTACTTTTTGGTAAGCAAATAATTATGATATGGGTAAGTCCTCAATATATTCCATCCTGGTCCCTGCTATTGGGGTTTTATCTGTTCGTTCTTTTAGGAAGTTATGGAGGAGTTATGTCAACTTTTTTAAATAGCGGACCTTTACTTCAAAAACAACTTATTATTGTAGGATTAGCTGGTATAAGTTCTGTTCTGTTAAAAATATTTTTTGCTTTACATTTTGGCGTCAGTGGAATTGTATGGGCTACTATAGCAGGTTACAGTCTTTTTTATATTTTCCCAAGTTATAAATTGGCATTCAATTATTTAAATCACAAGATCAATGCTTCTAAAAATTAAAATGCTGGAAAAGCCAACAGGTTATGGGGAACAAATATTGGCTTTTCTCACTTTATTGCCAACGAGTCGGTAGCTCCGCAACGAAGGTGATTTCATTTGAACCAACAAAAAGCAAACATTTAAATATTTTATTGCATTTAGGTTCTAAATCCTATAAAAAATAATCAAAGCAAAAAATGAAATTTCAAAAACAGGGATATTCACAGGGGGGAGAAGATTTAATTTTAGCAAAATTATTTAATTATAAAACGAAAGGGTTTTTTATAGATGTGGGAGCAAATGATCCGGTAAAATTGAACAACACCTACTTATTTTATAGGCTCGGCTGGTCGGGTCTAAATTTTGAACCGATTCCTGAATTAGCCGAAAAGTTTAAGGAAAAGCGCAGTCGCGATATGGTAATAACAAAGGCCATGTCAAACTTTGTTGGCGAAGCCGATTTTACTGCAGGTATAAGTGAATACCATGTTAACTCGTCTCTTTTAGATATTAATCTTCCTAAAAAAAATACTATTAAAGTGCCTGTTGACAAACTTGAAAATGTTTTAGATGAATTAAAGATCACAGACATTGATTTTATTAGTATTGACACCGAAGGAACTGAAGTGGATGTACTGGAAGGATTAAATCTTGATAAATACAAACCAAAGTTTATACTGGCTGAATATAATACAGCTTCCACAGGGAATGGTAAGCTTTCTCCGTTCCTGGCTAATAAGGGCTACCAGCCCATCTTTATTAATACATGGAACATTATCTATTCACAAAACTTTGCTGAAGATGCAATAAAATGTTACAAATCAAAACAATTTAAAGTAAAAAATACATTGCGGTATCTGCTTAATTATACCAGGAAAAAATAAGAAGGCTTTTTTTAATTCATGCTGGAATCAGCATAAAATGAGAGATGTAAACTACTCCATACATACAGGGAACTTAAAAGATATTATAGATGAAGACGGTTTTTAATTATATCATAACAATACACAATAAGGAAGACCTGATAGAAGACGTAATGAATGCCGTAATTAAATGCTGTAATGTCAATAGTTTCATTTACCCGGTATTAGATGGATGTACTGACAGATCTGAAGAAATTATTGATAAGGTTATACATGAAAATCCCTCAGTTAAAATTATAAAAATTCATACACCGGATGTGCATGAAACCAAATCTATCAATGCTGGATTACTTAATTCAGATCAATCCGGTCATGGCTATAACGTAATATTGCAGGATGATGTAATCATTGATGATTTTAAACTTGAAGAGAAAATAGAGCACATATATAACTGGAGTAAAAAGCCACTGGGAATTATTTCATTTAGAATGGCAGCAAACTTTAAGGAGAATTGGCTGACAAATAAAGAAAGCGCACCATTCAAAAATTTCGTTGAAAATATATACGGACATGGCGCTCCAGGAACCAAACTTATTCTGCCGGGGCAATTCAACTATCGTGCTTTTCCCTTTAAGAGTCCCGTTTGCATTCCCTGCGAACTTATCAATCAATTTGGTATGCTGGAAGAGCAGTTGTCGCCCCACACTTATGATGACCTGGAATACTCTCTAAGATTGATTAAAGCGGGGTATAAAAATGGAGTTTTTGCAATAAAATTTCACTCCAGGAAAGAGTGGGGAGGAACAAGACGAACTCCTCAAAACGTACTGGATGTACAGGAAAGAAACATCAATTTTGTTCGTAATGGTTACGCTAATCTCGCGGATGAAAAAGAACTTTATGGAGTTGATTTAAAAACGTACAATACAATTTACTACAGCATGTGGAAATTTAGCCCTCAAAACATTTTTACCATTATCACACATGGACTAAACTCATTTTTTCTTCTGCCTAAAACCTTACTTAAGAAAGCAATAAAATATGGATCTTAAAAAAGATATTAGTTGCCCGATTTGTAACAGCTCAGCAGGGATGATAAAAAATCTTGATTCCTCGTTTATCAAAAACAAATTGTCAACACAGTTCAATACGGAAATAACTACTGATTTGGAGATTGTTGATTATGAATTGATGAAGTGCCTGGAGTGTAGTTTTGAATTTGCCTTTCCGCAAATTGAGGGCTCCGGCCCCTTTTATGACTGGATAACTTCTCAGCCAAAATATTATGTGGAAAGCCGTTGGGAGTATTCTAAAGTTTTGGAGCTTTTGTCAAAGGAATCAAAAAATATAAAACTCCTGGATGTGGGATGCGGCGATGGCCAGTTTTTTGATTCAATTGTGCAAAGCAAAAATTCCAAAATAGATTTTTATGGGCTGGATCCAACACGGGGAAGTGTAGCAATATGCAAAATTAAAGGCTATAAAGTATTTTGTATGGACATACAAGAATTTAAGTCTGAAAATAAGGATGGCCTTTTTGATGCAGTCACCGCATACCACGTGCTGGAACATATTGCATATCCAAAAGCATTTCTAAAGGAACTGGCTGATTTAATTAAGCCCGGCGGAGCTCTGTATATAAGCACTCCGTTTTCTCCAATGAACTTTGAGCTTAAATGGTATGATGTGCTTAACCATCCGCCTCATCATATGGGACGTTGGAATTTGAGCTCCTATACAAAAGTTGCAGAATTACTTGGATTAAAATTAGAAGTGTTTATGCCGATACCAGGGAACTTAATAAAAACTGCAATTCTTTCATTTATGTTTTCAATACATGGACCCGTAAAAGTCAAATCAAAAAGTAAAATATTGAGTACTATAATCGGTCATCCCTTTA
>JBKJRY010000322.1:0-25189 GCA_046593045.1 Chitinophagaceae bacterium
AAATTAACAATATTAAACGGACTGGTATTAGCAGGGGGCAAAAGCAAGCGAATGGGGCGTGATAAAAGTTCCATTCAATGGCATGGCAAAGAACAGCAATATTACATGGCTGATCTATTGAAGCCTCTCTGTGACCAGGTGTATATATCACACAGGCAGGGCCAGGCGGCCGAAACAAATAACAATTACAAAACGCTCATTGATACTTATACCGGCATAGGCCCTTATGGTGCAATTCTTTCCGCGTTTCAGTTCAATCCGGATGTGGCATGGCTGGTTGTGGCATGCGACTTACCATTGCTCGATAATAATACTTTAAAATATCTTTTGGCAAACAGGAATGCAAATGCAATAGCAACAACCTTTCAAAGTCCGCATGACGGTTTGCCTGAACCACTCATCACTATTTGGGAACCTAAAAGCTCCGAAGTATTACTTTCATTTTTATCTAACGGCTACACTTGTCCGAGGAAAGTCTTGATAAAAAGCGACGCTGTTCATATACTTCAGCCCCCGGACACTAACGCGTTGATGAATGTAAATACTCCAGAAGATTTTGAGAAAGCCGAACAAATAATTATGCAACACCAGGCGCTACACAATGCAGGATGAATGGTTACGATATAGCTGCCAGCTATCGCTGCCTGGCTTTGGAAAAGAGAGCCAGCTAAAAATACAACGGGCAAGAGTTTTAATTGTTGGAGCAGGTGGCTTAGGTTGCCCTGCTGCGCAATACCTTGCGTCTTCAGGTATCGGCACGATTGGAATCGCGGATTTCGATACCATTTCAGTTAGTAATCTGCACCGGCAGATTTTATATTCGCCTTATGAAGTAGGGCAGTCAAAAGCAGAAACCGCCTGCAAAAAATTGCAGATTCAAAATCCGGGAATAACACTAATTCCGTTCACTGAAAAAATCACATCCGGTAATGTAATGCAGGTTATTGACGGTTACGATATCGTTGTGGATGGAACTGATAATTTCGAAACTAAATATTTACTAAATGACGCCTGTGTTATAGCGGGCAAGCCCCTGGTGTATGCGGCAATTTATCAATACGAAGGACAGGTATCAGTTTTAAATGTGACGAATATAGATGGTACCTCATCTCCTAATTACCGGGACTTATTTCCCAATGTAAACCCTTCACAAATCCCCTCCTGTGCTGAAGGTGGCGTGATACCAACCATTGCGGGAATTATAGGTTGCGTACAGGCAAATGAAGTGATAAAATTGATCACCGGAAATGAAGAGGTACTCGCAGGAAAAATATTTATGATTGATGCAAGGTCTTTACAAAGCAGGATAATCAAAACAGGAACCGTTACTAAAACAGTTATTACTGAACTACCTGAAACGGGGATTATCAATATTATTTCTGTAGAGGAGCTGGAAGAAAATATCAATAATGATCGATACGAATTAATTGATGTGAGAAGTGCCGACGAAAGAGCAACCTTTAACATTGGTGGTAAACATATACCCCTTGCCGAAATAGAGAAAACGCTGCCTTCAATTTATATGAATAAGCCAATAGTATTTTATTGTGAGACCGGCAGGCGTAGTGCTCAAGCCATGAAAAATGCTAAAGAAATTTTTAAAGAAAATGTTTTTTATTCTCTTGATGGCGGATTAAAAGCGTGGAAAGAAAGAAAATTATCCGTATAAAAAAGGTGGATATCTACCCACCGCTTACAGGCGGAATCACTGCAACTTCATCTTTCTCCTTAATGGTATAATCATCTTCAGTATATTCGTTATTCACTGCTATCATATAAGAGCCAAGCTCCTTTAATGCAGGTTTCTTTACCTCCATCAACGATTTTAGGTTATATATTGTAGAGGCCCCAGGATCGCTGAATTCTATCTCTACCGGAGATTCACCAAATATCTCTTTTACAATCCCAAACATAATAACATTTATAAGCATAATTTAATTAATTAACCAGGGTGCTATGAAGGTTCATCCCGCAATCCAAATAGATTTCAAAATTAAATTGTTTCGGTTAAAACACAATGCGGCTTGTTTCAGTGATTCTATAAGTCCCATTGCGAAAGGTAGTGGCAATAATATCTTCGGGCTAATTATCACTTCTAAATATTTAGAAATTTAAACAAGTGTACGTGTTTACTTAAAACTTCAATACCAGCAAAAAATACCAGCAATGCTGTAACCCGTCTTATAATTAATGGATTGAATTTGGAAGCGCCCATTCTTGATCCGATTTGGCCACCAATAAAAACGGCAAGGCAAAGAAAAATAATTCTTGTATAATTTATTCCTGCCGGTAATGTACTAAGTTGTCCTGCAATTCCAGAGATTGAATTTACTAAAATAAAAACACTGGCTGTGGCGGCAATTTTTTTTGGAGAATCCCACTTCAAAAGATTTAGCAAAGGCGATAAAAATATACCGCCTCCTATCCCTACCATACCCGACAGAAATCCGATGCCACCCCCCAACAGCCCATCATTTATATAATGATATTTGCCCGGAGTTCTTATATTTTCTACATCGGTTGGTTTTGTCTTCATCCATAGCAATACACCCGCTATTAATAGACTGCAGCCAAGGATGATAAAAAAAGTATCCTGGCTTATTTTCATTCTTGCGCCCAGGAAAGCGAGTGGCACACTTAATATGGCCACAGGAATTATTTTTTTCCAATCGGTTTGACCTTTACGAACAAAAATTATAGTACCGCCTGTAACTACGATGATATTACAAAGCAGCGCGATAAGCCGTATCTCTTTGAACGGTAACGCATAAATAGCAAGAATGGCAAGATAACTGGAACCTCCTCCAAAACCCACCGACGAATATGTAAAAGCAATAATAAAAAAGAAAAAAACTATTTCCCAATGTTCCATTTTTCAATTTTTAATTAGATTTTTTAAACTTTCAAAATCGTCTATTGTATCAACATCAATATATCCGAAGGGAAAAGATATCGTAACGGTAGCTTCCTTATTTTGTGAAATAATTTGCTTTGCCCCGGACTGCCCTTTTAATTCAAGTAAAGACCGGAAAAAAGTTTTATCAAAAAGAACCGGCGTTCCGATAACGTCTTTATAAGCGCAGGCAACGATGGGTTTCTTGGTAGACTCATGCTTTTCAATTAATTTTACAATTATCTCAGAAGATAAAAATGGCTGATCACACACCACTATAACGACAGCTTCTGCATGAGGATTTTTATTTAATGTAGCGTTAATGCCGCTTCGTATAGAAGATGACATTCCTTCTTCCCACTCTTTATTGTATTCTATTTGTACAGGAAAATTTTTTATTTCTTTTTTTACGATATTAACATTTGCCCCCAATACAACGATCACATCCGCTGTTACTTTGATTGCTTCTGATACTGAATGTTGAATAAAGCTCTTTCCATTGTTTTGTGCCAGTTGTTTCGGAGAACCAAAACGGGAAGACGAGCCTGCAGCAAGCAAAATGATTGTATATCTTCCCATAAGCTGAATAGAGTAACCTTATTATGATTTATAAAAATATGGCTTATCCGGAAGTTCACAAAGTCAGTGTTTAAAGCCGGTGCTGTTAGAGTTTATTTTGCTTCCATCCAGAATTTTTAGAATCATATAGCATAGGAACATCTGCAAAAAAGCCGTAAGAAGTAGCTTTTAGTATCTTGGCTAAAATATTACAGGCAAAAAATTATGGCTGCAAAATAATTTTGGCACAGAACCTAAGAAAATATATTAATAGCGTAACTTTTGAGGGAATGCAATCCAGCAAGTTTATGATCCCTGGTGTGCAACCGTTTATAATTTTGTTTACATGAAAGAAATCAAAGCAATAGTTAGTGCCTACGATAAAATAGATAAAGCAACCACCAAAGCTGCTTTGGCAACTGTTGTGAGAGTAGAAGGCTCTTCATATCGCCGCACGGGAGCCAGAATGCTGGTGACGGATGATGGAGTTTGGGTGGGAGGTATCAGCGGAGGTTGCCTCGAAGGTGATGCATTAAAGCGGGCGAGATTAGCCATTACGAAATCATCGGCATCATTAATAACTTATGATACCACAGAAGATGATGCATACCAGATTGGAGTTGGACTTGGATGCAATGGTATCATTGATGTGTTGTTCACTCCGCTCGATTATGAAAATAAAAACAACCCGGTAGAGATTTTGAAAACATGTATTGAAGCAGCACGGCAAATGCATACTTTGATCACGATTACAGGCCTCGAAGGTGATTGGAAGAGTATACAACCAGGGCAGGTAATCAAATATTCAGGACCGGAAAGTTTGGAAATTATCAGAGATCCCGCGCTTGAAAAGCAAATCAATGAAAAAATAAATCAACAGCTTGAAAAAAATAAATCGGCGCCGTTTGATTTTGAGTTAGAAGACAAAAAAAAGTTATCTGTATTTATAGAAATATTATTGCCTGAAATTCATTTGATTTTAATGGGACATCAATACGATGTGTATCCATTGGCAAGGCTTACAAAAGAAATGGGATGGCGGGTAACGGTTGTTTCAAATCCGCTAAAAGTAAACGCAGCTTTTGCAAAAACTATAGACCTGGTTTTACCAATTGAACAGTTCAGTGAAATTCCCTTTGACGATTACACAGCGATCATTTTAATGTCGCATGATTATAACACTGACAAAAGAAATTTACCGAAGGCCTTGGAAACAGCATCGCTATATATCGCCATGCTTGGACCAAGAGTCCGCTCAGAAAAAATTTTTAGGGAGTTGGAAGAAGAAAATGCAGCAATTTCCCATGAAGACCTGAAAAGGATTTATGCCCCGGCAGGCCTCGATATCGGCGCATTAAGCCCTGAAGAAATAGCCCTATCCCTATTAGCAGAAATAAGAGCTGTGCTTTCTGAAAGAGAGGGTGGCTTTTTAAGACTGAGAGAAACCACAATTCACGAAAGAAATTAGGTTTCACTTTATGAGACAATGCCTCTTACTCTTAGGATGGGTATTGTAGCTGAAAGCCGGGGCTGTGGTTGAAAAATATCTTAATATCAACCGTTGACTATAATTCATAAATAAAACTTTAATAAAACTATTACAATAATTATGTAGCCGCCAATTCCATTGGTTTTATCTTTGAAAACTAATCCTCGCAGCGATGCAAGCTATCTTTCCAAAAGAATGAGTTAAATTACCCTAATGATTAAGGATACCTATAATAGAGTTCACGACTATCTCCGCATATCTTTAACAGACAATTGCAATCTCCGTTGTTTTTACTGCATGCCCGAAGAGGATTATGTTTTTACGCCTCCGGCAAAGCTTATGCAGGCTGAGGAGATTGAAGCCATTGCGAAAATATTTGTTGAACATGGCGTGAATAAAATCAGGCTAACGGGCGGAGAGCCTTTAGTGCGAAAAGGCGCCGAAGACATTATGCTTCGTTTATCAAAACTTCCTGTAAAACTTACCCTCACCACTAATGCGACAAGGCTTCACGATTTTGTGGATGTATTGAAAGAATCTAATGTTCATTCACTCAATATTAGTTTAGATACGTTACAGGCAGAGAAATTCAATCTTATTACACGGCGCAATCAATTTGACCGCGTATTTGAAAACATTCATCTTCTTATAAAAAATGACTTTCATGTAAAAGTAAATGTAGTTGTGATGAAAGGGCTCAACGATAATGAAATCAATGATTTTATTGAGTGGACAAAAGATACGGATGTGCATGTCCGCTTCATAGAATTTATGCCATTTGATGCTAACCAGTGGACAAGCAATAAAGTTTTTACCTGGAAAGAAATTCTTGACGTGGTTGAAAAAAAATATGAGGTTGTCAGGCTCCATGATGACATACATGACACCGCAAAAAAATATACAGTAGCTGGGCACAAGGGAACTTTCGCAGTGATCAGCACCATGAGCGCACCATTTTGCAGCGGCTGCAACCGGATGAGGTTGACTGCCGACGGCAAGATGAAAAACTGCCTGTTTTCAGAAACAGAAACTGACCTGTTAACTGTTTTCAGAAATGGCGGGGATATTGTTCCGCTGATTTATCAAAGTATTCATATAAAGGAAAAAGAGCTCGGCGGTCAGTTCACCAAAGACTTTGAAAAGATTCACACAGAGGATCTACATAACAGGACTATGATTTCTATTGGAGGATAAGTTTATTTGTTCTCTGCAATCAGAAAATTTTTTCTCATAGCAAAGGTTGTTGAACAAATATTTTTTAAAAAACATTATCCGGGTGCTTTATCTAATTCAGTATTGATTTTTTGTTTTATGTTTAATTAATATTTTTCCATCCAAGGGTAATCTTAATTAAATGTCGCAACTGCCAACTCCTCCTGCAAATGAATTAAAGCGCACGCTTACTCCCATAATGTTGTGGGGACTCGGTGTAGGGTATGTTATCTCCGGAATGTACTTCGGGTGGAACCTGGGGCTGGAACAAGGTGGCTCCTTAGGTTTGGCAATAGCTACTATTTTTATCATTATCATGTATGTAACATTCACCTTCAGCTATGCTGAGCTCGCATGTTCCATACCCAAGGCCGGCGGGGCATTTGACTATGCAAACCGTGCTCTTGGAAAAGATTTAGGCTTCATTGCAGGCATGGCGCAGAATATTGAATTCATTTTTGCACCGCCTGCCATCGCATTTGCAATAGGCGCTTATTTTAATTTATTCTTTCCGCAAATACCCATTATAGCTATTGCGATTTTCGCTTATATAATTTTTACAGCCCTAAATATTTATGGGGTGAAAGCCGCCGCAATTTTTGAATTAACCATTACTATTTTAGCTGTTGGGGAATTGCTATTATTCACAGGAATAGCCATCCCTCATTTTGAGTTCAAAAATTTACAGCACAATGCTTTGCCACATGGCTGGCAGGGAATTTTTGCTGCTATTCCTTTTGCGATCTGGTTTTTCCTGGCAATTGAAGGAGTTGCCAACGTAGCAGAGGAAGCCGTCAATCCTCAGCGAACTATTTTAATTGGATTTGGATCAGCCATTCTAACGTTGGTAATTTTATGCATATTAACTTTTGCTTCTTCCGTAGGAGTTGCAGGCTGGGAAGCGATCGTTTATAAAGCGGATGGCTCTACTTCAGATTCACCTTTGCCACTAGCCTTAGCACATGTAGTAGGCGACAATAATGTCTTATACCACCTGCTCATAACAGTTGGCTTATTTGGACTGGTAGCTTCTTTTCACGGAATCATTCTGGCGGCCGGGAGATCAGTTTTTGAATTTGGAAGGGTAAAATATGCCCCCACTTTCATCGGAAAAATTCATCCAAAATTTCGAACACCTTCCAATGCCTTGCTGATAAATATGGCGATCGGGATCATTGCATTGCTCACCGGCAAAACATCGGAGATCATTACCATTTCTGTGTTCGGCGCCCTCACCTTATACATTATTTCAATGATATCACTTTTTAAATTAAGAAAAAAAGAGCCAGAAATGATTCGTCCTTTTAAAGTTCCTATGTACCCGGCTTTCCCTATAATTGCTTTGATCATAGCAGTTATTTCCTTTGTTGCAATGACGATCTTTAATGCGGAACTTGCGGTAATTTATTTTGTGCTGGTAGGAATTTGTTATGCGGCATTTAAGGTGTTAAAAAAATGACCCTTCGAAAACATTCATCGATCAAAAAAATTATATGACAACAAATGAAATCATTCAATACGTAAAAGACTATCCTCCAGGGAAAGTAAAAATTGCCTTCACTGACATAGATGGAATATTACGTGGCAAATATATTTCTTCCGAAAAATTTCTTTCAACGATTGATACCGGTTCAAGTTTTTGCGATGTAATTTTTGGATGGGATTCAGGCGACGTTGCTTATGACAATGTTGAATATACAGGCTGGCACACAGGTTATCCTGATGCTCCCGCCAAAATTGACCTCTCAACTTTCAGAAAAATTCCATGGGAGAATGATGTTCCATTTTTTCTTGGTGAAATAACTGATAAAAATGGGCAACCGTCGAATGTTTGCCCAAGGCAATTATTAAAAAAGGTTTTAAAGGACGCAAGTGAAGCTGGATACCTGCCTTACTTTTCACAGGAATTTGAATGGTACAATTTTTCGGAAACACCACAAAGTATCCAGGATAAGCAATTTAAAAATCTAACCCCAATCACTCCCGGGATGTTTGGCTATTCTATTCTTAGGAGCTCATTACAAAATCCATTTTTTAACGACATCTTTGATTTACTTAAAAAATTCAATGTTCCGCTGGAAGGACTACATACGGAAACAGGACCCGGAACTTATGAAGCTGCTATCGCCTATTCTGAGATTGTTGAAGCAGCAGACAGGGCAGTATTATTTAAAACAGCAGTAAAGGAAATTGCGTACAGGCATGGCTGTATTGCGACATTCATGGCAAAGATTAATGAAAATCTTCCCGGATGTGGCGGGCATGTACATCAAAGCCTGTGGGATAAAGCCGGTAAGAAAAATCTTTTTTATAATGAAAAAGATTCAATGAAATTGAGTGGCATTATGAAAAGTTATATCGCCGGGCAGCTACATTGTCTTCCATTTATTTTGCCAATGTTTGCCCCTGTAATTAATAGTTATAAGCGACTGGTAGAAGGCGCCTGGGCTCCTACTACACTTACCTGGAGTGTTGATAATCGAACGGTAGCGTTACGTGTTTTATCAGGCAGCAGTAAATCCTGCAGGTTGGAAACAAGAGTAATAGGTTCAGATGTAAATCCATACCTGGCAATGGCTGCATCACTTGCTTCAGGATTATATGGCATAAAAAATAAAATGAAATTGAAACAACCAGCCAGTATAGGCAATGGATATAAAGATTATTCGAATGGAACGCTTCCAAAAACTTTGGATGAAGCAACACAAATGATGAAAGGATCAGAAGTCGCAAAGGAAATATTAGGAGATGAATTTGTTAACCATTTTGTGCAAACCAGGGAGTGGGAATGGCGACAGCATCTGAAGGCGGTTACGGATTGGGAGTATAAACGATATTTTGAGATTATATAAAAGAAAAAAATCTCAAGAAATAAAAATCAAAAAATAAACTCTCAAAAAATGGAACCCCAAAATAAAATATATGACCTGGAAGAACGCACTACAGTGTATGCAGAAAAAGTGAGGGATTTTTGTTTGAAATTACCGAAGAATGTAGCGAATCTTCAATATGCACCGCAATTAATAAGAACGGGAAGTTCGCCCGGTGCAAACTATATTGAAGCAAATGAAAGGATTGGTGATAAGGATTTTAAAATGAAAATTACAACCTGTAGAGAGAGTCAAAAGAGTCAGCCTATTGGCTGCGTCTTGTAATACTTGATGGTTCGGCACACCAGGAAAATGAAAGAACTTACTTACTCCAGCAAGCAAAAGAGTTTGTATTGATATTTACTGCTATTCTTAAAAAACGAGAATAGCTTTAAAAAGTTTCAGTTAAAAGATACAAATCACAATTGAAACGCAATTGAAAAAAATAATTTTACCTCGCTGCATTGCGTGTTGGTTTTTTTAATTTTAATTTTCTTTGGTTCTTGGTTTTTATTATTTAGAATTTAATTTTAGCAAATGACATTTAACACAATTTATCAATACAATTTTCCTACAACCATTCGCTTTGGTGCAGGCGCAAGTAAGGAACTTGGAGATTATTTATTGAAAAATAATTTATCAAAACCCCTTATAGTTACAGACCAGGTTGTAGCCCAATTGGGGTTTTTCAAAGAAATTATTAGTGAACTGGGCAAGAAAAATATTTCTACAGAAATATTTAACGACATACATAAAAATCCTGTAAAACCTGATGTGTACAACGGCACGGAAATGTACGATGCCACGGATCGCGATAGTATTATTGGAATAGGCGGCGGTGCGGCCCTTGATGTTGCAAGAGCGATAGTGTTAAGAGTGAATCACCGTGAAGACCTTTTTAAGTATGACGATCTTATTGGCGGAGATGTATATGTAACCAACGATGTTCCTCATTTTATTACCATACCAACAACTGCAGGTACAGGAAGCGAAGTCGGCAGAAGTGCCATCATTTCAGATGAGATAACACATCAGAAAAAGATACTTTTTTCTCCAAAGCTGCTGGCAAAGATTGTTTTTGCTGATCCATTATTAACAATGGATTTACCACCATTTATAACTGCTGCAACCGGCATGGATGCACTGACTCATAATATGGAAGCATTCCTTGCAAAAATGCCGCATCCAATGTGTGATGGCATTGCACTGGAAGGCATTTCACTTATCAAAGATTCTTTGGAAAAAGCAGTAAATAAGCCAGACCTGGAATCAAGAAGTAAAATGCTGATCGCTTCATTGATGGGGGCGGTAGCATTTCAAAAGGGGCTTGGGGTCGTTCATTCACTTGCACATCCGCTTTCATCATTACTGGATACACATCATGGCCTGGCGAATGCCGTAAATATTCCTTATGGAATGCAATTCAATATTGAAGGGTTTGAAAATAAATTTAAAAGGATCGCAAGAACACTTGAACTGAAAGAAGAAACCGGCGCGGGTGTAATCCGGTATTTACATGAGCTGAATTCAAAAATAAATATACCTCACAAACTTTCAGATATAGGAGTGAAGAATGAACATATAGAAACATTAGCCGATCTTGCTATTGCAGATTTCGCTCACCCAAATAATCCTAAGCCCGTTACTAGAGAAGATTTTAAGCAATTATATTTAAACGGTCTTTAAAGTAGTTAGTAATTTTACCTGAATTAAATAAGAATTCCGGAATGAAAAAAATTGTAATTGGCATAAGTGAAGGAACTAAATATTTTAACTATGATAACTGGATTAAGGAAGAACCAGGAGTAGAAATAATTAAATTAAGTTACCACGAAAATAATTTTAATGAAATAGAAAATTGTCATGGGATTATTTTATCGGGCGGCCACGACATAAACCCGCGATTGTACAACCAGCCTGATTTTTTACCTTATTGCGACCCCGATGATATGGATGAAAAAAGAGATGAATTTGAATGGAAAATGATGCAGCATATTGAAGAAAACCAAAAGCCTTTATTGGGGATATGCAGGGGCTTGCATTTTGTAAATGTGTTTTATGGAGGTACTTTAATTCCGGATATTCCTGCATTTGGAAAATTTAATCATGGGAAATTTAAAGAAGGACATGATCGCGAACATGAATTGACAATAGATAAACATTCCCATCTCTATAAAATCACCGGGCAGGAAAAAGGAATGATAAACAGCGCACATCACCAGGCTACTGATATGCCGGGTTTTGGGCTAGTAGCAACAGCTGTATCCCCAGATGGTATTATCGAAGCAATGGAAAGAAGAGAGCCTGAGGGCAGGTCATATTTGATGCTGGTTCAATGGCATCCCGAAAGAATGACAGACCAACAAAGTAGTTTTTCTAAAAAAATAAAAGAAAGTTTTTTAGTTGCCGTACACAATACTATTTAATAAATAATTATGAAAATAATAAACCCTGCAACAGAAGAAATAATCAGGGAAGTAGAAGAAGATACAAAGAGCAGTATTCAAGAAAAATTTCAATTTTTACAATTGGCTCAATCCTCATGGCAAGAGGTTTCTATTACAGAAAGAGTACAGGTTTTAAAGAAATTTTCTGAACTTCTTAAAGAAAATATTGAGCACCTTGCCTTAACTCTCACCAATGAAGTTGGCAAGCCTTTGCAACAATCACTTAATGAAATTAATGGTGCAATTAATCGTATAAACTGGCTTAAGGCAAATGCAGGTAAATATTTAGCGGATGAAATAATGAATTCAGAAAACGGGCTGGAGGAAAAAATTTCTTATGAACCTCTTGGGGTTATCTGTAATATATCTGCCTGGAATTATCCTTACCTGGTTGGTGTAAATGTATTTGTTCCCGCTTTACTGGCCGGAAACGCTGTGATGTATAAACCCTCCGAATATGCAACTCTTACGGGCCTGGAAATTGAAAAATTATTAAGGCAATCAGGATTACCCGAAAATATTTTTCTTACCGTAGTTGGTGCAAAAGAAGTTGGTGAAATATTGCTGGACGTTCCATTTGATGGATATTTTTTTACCGGTTCTTATAAAACGGGAAAATACATTTATGAAAAAGTAGCTCCTAAAATGGTGCCCTGCCAATGTGAGTTAGGAGGTAAAGATCCTTTGTATGTTGCAGGTGATGTTGCAGACATAAAAGCAGTTGCAGCCTCAACTGCTGACGGGGCTTTTTATAATAATGGACAAAGTTGCTGCGCTGTAGAACGAATATACGTTGATGAAAATATTTATGATGAATACGTTGATGAATTTGTGAAAGAAGTGCGATCTTTTAAAAGCGGTATGCCCACCGATGAAGGAATTTATTTGGGGCCGTTGACAAGAAAGGAACAACTTAACATCCTTGCACACCAGGTTAACGATGCTATGCAAAAAGGAGCGACAGTATTAACCGGTGGAAATCGGATGGATAAAAAAGGATATTTCTTTGAGCCTACCGTTCTAACAAATGTTACCAACGATATGCTGGTAATGAAAGATGAATCGTTCGGGCCGATTATTGGAATTATGAAAGTCATAAATGATGAGGAAGCCATTGAATTAATGAGGGATACAGAATACGGTTTGACAGCCTCTGTCTACAGTTCAGATAAATCAAGGGCGGAAAAAATATTAAAAAATATAGATACCGGTAGTGGTTACTGGAACTGCTGCGACCGGGTGAGTGCCGCGCTTCCATGGAGCGGAAGAAAACATTCAGGGTTTGGAATTACGCTCTCACATGCGGGGCTACGTGCTTTTACAAAACCTAAAGCATGGCATCTGCGCAACTAAAAATAATAAATGGAATTACATTCCAAATAAACCCTTATTCAAAAGTTGTAGTGTCGTTTCTTTATGATCCCGCGAAACAAGAATAGAAATATTATGCTGGCTTCCTCCATAGCTTACCATGCGTACGGGAATACCTGATAAGCTGGCAAATACTTTCGCAAGCACATCCGGTGTTTTCGTAACCTGGTTTCCTACAATCGAAACAATAGTTTGGTCGGTATCCACTTCAACAGTTCCATATAATTCAAGCTCTTTTATAATCTCGCTCATGTATGCATCATTATCAATAGTGAGTGATACCGCCACTTCCGAGGTAGTTACCATATCAATCGCAGTTTGATATTTTTCGAATACTTCAAATATTTTTCGAAGAAAACCATATGCAAGCAACATCCTGCTGCTCTTAATTTTTATTGCTGTAATAAAATCCTTTGCAGCAATTGCCTTTACCCCTACGCTACCCGCTTCGCTCATAATCAGCGTTCCCGGCGCATCTGGTTGCATTGTATTTAATAACCTCACCGGGAAATTAAAATATTGGGCAGGCCATATACTGGCAGGATGTAAAATTTTAGCTCCGAAATATGCAAGCTCAGCAGCTTCATCAAAACTAAGGCGGCTTATGGGCTTTGTCTGTTTTACAATCCTCGGATCATTATTATGCATACCGTCGATATCCGTCCATATCTCACAAACAGTCGCACTAATTGCTCCCGCAATTAACGAAGCCGTATAGTCACTGCCTCCTCGTTTTAGGTTATCAACTTCACCTTTTGCATTACGGCATATATAACCCTGGGTGAGAAAAAGCGTGCTGTCTTTGTGCTTCTTTAAAATTTGAGATAATTTAACTTTTATACTGCCCGTTTGTGGCTCACCGAGGGAATCAATTGTCATGAAATCAAGTGCAGGAAGCCATGTATGCGGGATCTTTTTTTCTTCAAGAAAAACACTAAAAAGCTTGGTGCTTAATAATTCTCCCTGTGCAAGGATATCTTTATTTAAAGCTTCACTGTAAGATATTTTCAGAATAATATTCAGGAATTCAAAATGTTCGGAGATGATATTTTTTGCCTTATTATAACATTCCTCGCTTTTTACAAGTTGAATAATAAAATTCTGATAATGCAATTCAAGTGCATCAATACGCTGTTTGGCCGAAGCTCTTTCACCCTGGCTGAGTGACTGGCTTATTTCAGTGAGCGAATTTGTTGTGCCGCTTAAGGCACTGAGTACAACAATTTTAGGCTCATCGTCTTTCACGATAAGCTTAGCGATCTCGTTCATTCTTTCAGGCTTACCAACACTGGTGCCGCCGAACTTCATTACTTTCATTTCTTCTTCCTCCGATATTTTTGTTAATTAGAGTTGCAAATGTAACATATAGCAGGAATTTTTGAGTTCACTCCTGTTTAGGGGCGAAAGTAACACTGAGTATTTGCAGGATTTTTTTTATAAAACTCTATTTATCGCTAGAATTTAATATCAAATTTCTCACCCAATCTATCAAGATCTTCTGCAACAACAGCTAATAATGGAATGCCATTTTTCAAATTTTCGTTCTCAAATGTAATTTCTGGCTCGCCGGGAACATATACACGTTTCTGCCCTTCAGCAGGGGTGGAATTTTTAAACCTGTCTATCCATTTATCCATATGAAATTTGAATTCATTCGCTGGCCGGAAGGCATCAATTCTCATTGCACCAAAGAAATGCCCGATCCCTTCACCCGGCATATTTTCCGGCATAGGCACATAGGCAGGAAATGGCGGCACCCATGGGCCATAATTTGCACCACTCAAAACCGCGGAAAAAATATCAACAATTGCACCCAGCGCATATCCTTTGTGACTGCCATGTTCTCTATCACCGCCAAGTGGCAATAGCGCTCCCCCATTCTTTACCTCATTCGCATTTACCGAGGGCTGGCCTGTTTTCGTTTGCACCCAGCCCGCAGGGGCATCCTCATTTTTACGCTGCAGGTTTTCAAGTTTACCATTTGCGGCTGTGGTGGTGGCAAAGTCAGCCACAAAAGGTTGTTCGTTACCTGCAGGTATTGCAACGGCTATTGGATTAGTACCCAACAATCTTTCAACAGAAAAAGTGGGCGCAACGAGCGCAGATGCGTTTGTCATTGCTATGCCGATCATATCATGCTGAAGAGCCATCATAGCATGTACACTGGCAATACCGAAATGGTTACTATTCTTTACACTTACCCAACCTGTACCAACCTGCGAGGCTTTGTCGATGGCAACCTGCATCGCGAACGGAGCAACTACCAATCCTAATCCTGCATCACCGTCTACGACAGCTGTTGAAGGTGTTTCATGCACAACTTTTATACATGGCTTAGCCTGTATTCTTTTCGCCTCCCATAATCGGACATACCCTGAAAGCCTTGCTACACCATGGCTGTCAACGCCCCGTAAATCTGCTGATAACAGCACGGTAGTCGCTATTGTTGCATCATTTTCGGTACAACCTATCTTCAAAAAAACTTTTTTAACAAAAGAAAATAATTCAGTGTAGCTGTATTTTTTAGGCATGCGACAAATGTAAGCGATGATTTTAGATTTTAGTTTTCAGGTTTTAGATTTTAGATTTGCGGAAATACGCATATATTGACTATTGATATTTTATTATGGGAAGAATATTTGAAGTAAGAAAGTCCACCATGTTTGCCAGGTGGGATAAGATGGCAAAACAATTTACACGTATTGGTAAAGAGATAGATATTGCCGTAAAACAGGGTGGACCTGATCCCGATAATAATTCAGCACTACGCCGTTGCATTATTAATGCGAAAGCAGTGAACATGCCCAAAGACCGTGTGGATGCTGCCATAAAGCGGGCAATGGGTAAAGATAAAACCGACTACCACGAAGAGGTTTATGAAGGATATGCTCCACATGGTGTTGCAGTCCTGGTTGAAACCGCAACGGACAATCCTACCAGAACCGTAGCTAATGTGCGGATGCACTTTAATAAGAATAATGGCTCGCTTGGTACCAGCGGCAGCGTAGCATTTATGTTCAACCACATGGGTGAATTCAAAATTAAAAATGGTAATCTTAATATTGAAGAACTTGAGCTTGACCTTATAGACTTCGGGCTTGAAGAAATAGGTGAAGACAGCGAGGGAAATATTATTATACGCACTCCTTTTAATGAATTTGGCAATATGAACAAGGCTTTGGAAGAAAAAGGAATTGAAGTGATAACAGCCGAGCTTACCCGTATTCCGACCAATACCGTTGAATTGCCCGAAGACAAGGCTGATGAAGTTTTAAAACTTGTGGACCATCTTGAGCAGGACGATGACGTTCAAAAAGTTTATCACAATTTGAAGTAATTAAACCGTT
This sequence comes from Chitinophagaceae bacterium, assembly GCA_046593045.1. Taxonomy (GTDB): domain Bacteria; phylum Bacteroidota; class Bacteroidia; order Chitinophagales; family Chitinophagaceae; genus Ginsengibacter. The sequence goes on from JBKJRY010000322.1 coordinate 16,188, forward strand.
TCTGCTTTATCCCCGCATTACAACCAGCTTTTAGACTGCTTACATTATTACTAGTATGAATCCCGGAATATAATTTCCTGTTTACGAAATCATAAATAAAATATTTATTTCAATCTTTTATGCATTAGTTGTTTTGATTACATCCCTTTATATAAACAGTAATTTAACTAATACAACCCGTTAGCGTAGTTTTCTATCTTTAAACAAATTCTGATATATGCATCTTAAATCATTTCTGCCAGCACGTGTTCTTTTGCTTGCTATAACCATCTTTTGCTTTTCTTCCTTACATGCGCAAAAAGTAAACAATGATTACACAGCTCAATGGAAGAAAATTGAGGAACTGGTGGGCAAGGGTTTAACAAAATCCGCAATTACCGAAGTTGATAAAATTTACACTTCGGCCAGGAAGAGCAGCAATGATCCGCAGATCATTAAATCGTTGCTTTACAAAATAACACTGAATCAAAATATCCAGGAAGACGCATCTGTAAAAAGCATTGACACTTTACAACAGGAAATAGCTACAGCCAAAGAACCGGCGAAATCAATACTTAAGAGTATCGCAGCGCAGATGTTTTGGAATTATTTTCAGCAAAATCGTTATAAACTTTATCAACGTACAAATACTGTTAATTTTAATAAAAAAGATATTGCTACCTGGACAACGGATGATCTTCATAAAAAAATTGGGGATTTATACCTGGCTTCAATAAGCAATGAGAAACTTTTGCAACAAACAAAGATCGCGCCTTTCGATGCCATAATTATGAAAGGAAATGTTCGCTACCTGCGGCCAACTATTTATGATTTGCTGGCGCACCGGGCCCTGGATTATTTTAAAAGTGACGAGCGTGATATTACACGCCCTGCATATGCATTTGAAATAAAAGATAAAGAGGCATTTGCTCCGGCAGAGGGCTTTGTAAAACACAAATTCACTACAAAAGATAGCGGATCACTTCATCAAAAAGCATTGTTGATTTTCCAGGAACTATTAATGTTTCATTCTAATGACGAAAAACCTGATGCACTGATTGATGCCGATATTGAACGCATCAATTTTGTAAACCAATATGGTGTTGTGCAAAATAAGGATGAGCTATTTATTGATGCGTTAAAAAATATTAGCCAAAAGTTTAGCAGTAATCCTGCATCAGCTCAAGCCTCATTCATGATTGCACAGGAGATATATAATCAAACGTCACAGGCTTTGCAATTGCAGGATTCTACTTCACAATATTCGGTAAGGCAGGCAAAAGAAATGTTGGATGCAATTATAAAAAAATTCCAGGCGAGTGAAGGAGGCATCAATGCTAAAAATTTACTCAAGCAAATTCTTCATCCGCAAATAAATTTAAGAACGGAAAAAGTGAATGTTCCCGGATTACCTTTTCGCACGCTGGTTACTTATAAAAATATCAGGATTATTTATTTCCGCTTAATCGAATTAACTCCGAAACTTAAAAAAGAACTTACCAAAAATTATGACAACGACCAGGTTTTTATAACTCTAACCACCATCAAAAGTTTTAAAAACTGGAGACAGGATCTGCCACTTGCCGATGACTATCTCTCTCACTCAGTTGAAGTAAAAATTGATGCATTTCCGGTAGGCGAATATGCATTGATCGGTAGTGCCAGCCAAGATTTCAGCCTTGATAAAAACCCGGTAGCCGCTCAATATTTTTATGTTTCTGATATAAGTTTTATCAACAGCAGCCTTCAATATTTTGTTTTAAACAGAACCACGGGGCAACCTTTGAATGGCGCGAAAGTGCAGGTGTGGAACCAGCAATATGATTATAACAACCGCGATTACAAATTGGTAAACCAGGAATCGCTCACAACAGATAAGAATGGGTATATAAAATTGCGTGATATTAAAAAAGATGAAAATAGGAATGTGAGACTTGAGATCAATTATAAAAAAGATCACCTGTTTTTAGATGACCAGCAATACATTTACAACTATGATGGAAGCGCCAATAATGATGATTATGATGACCAAAAAGAATATGATGAAGACAATGCAAAAGTTTTTTTATTCGCTGACAGAAGTATTTATCGGCCGGGGCAGTTGATTTATTTCAAAGGCATTGGCGTTACAAAAGATTGGAAAACAAAAAAATCAATATTACTTCAATCTAAAGATTCACTTACTATCATTTTAAATGATGCCAACAGCCAGAAAGTTGATTCAGTAAAAGTTTTGTTGAATGAATTCGGTTCTTTCAATGGTAAATTTCGTTTGCCTGAAAATAAAATGAATGGTGAGTTTGAACTTGAATTGCTTAATTACAAAAATTCATCTGTTTCATTTTCTGTTGAAGAATACAAGCGCCCAAAATTTTATACTGAATTTGATACATTAAAAGGAAGCTATAGGGTAAACGATACAGTAACAATTACAGGCTTTGCAAAGGCGTATGCAGGAAATAACATAGATGGCGCTACAGTTTCTTACCGGGTAACGAGAGTTGCCAGATTTCTTTACCCATGGATGTTCTGGCGTAAAGGCTTTCCTCCAACACAGCCGCTGGAAATTACGCATGGCGAAATAACAACTGATGCCGATGGAAAGTTTACTATAAAATTTGCCGCCATCCCCGACCTTACGCTTGATAAGAAAACTGATCCTGTTTTTGATTACAAAGTTGAAGCGGATGTTACCGATATAAATGGCGAAACAAGAAGTGGTGATATTACCGTATCGGTTGGTTATAAAGCTTTGAATTTACAACTCAATTTACCGCAGGGTGATGTCGTAAATATTGATAGTTTAAAAAACATTATTGTTACCAGTAAAAATTTAAGTGGACAATCCGAGCCGGTAAAAGCCGATGTGAATATTTATAAACTACAGCCACCGGAGAGATTAATCCGCGAACGGCTTTGGGAACAACCTGATAAATTTATTTTAAACAAAAATGAATTCATTCAATATTTTCCGCACGACGAATATAAAGATGAAACAAAAAAAGAATCCTGGCCTAAGGGTGAAGTTATCTATAGTGCGAGTGACTCCACAAATAACTCAAAATTCAAAATTCAAAACTCAAAATTTTCTCAAGGGTGGTATGTGGCGGAAGCCACTGCAAAAGACAAGTATGGACAGGAAGTAAAAGATGTAAAATATTTCCAGGTGTATGATGCAAAAGCTGCTTCTTTGCCCGCGACCTCTTACCTCTGGAACGCTGCTGAAAAGAATATGGTTCAACCTGGCGAAACTGCAAAAGTTGTAACAGGGACTTCAGCTGATAATGTTTTTCTAATTGAGGAAGTCAATAAGCAAAAGACAATTGAAGACGGGCAATCATCAACCGATGCGGGCATTAATGAATTAAATTTTATTCCATTAAATAATAATAAAAAATCTTTTGATTTTAATATCACAGAAAATAACCGTGGAGGTTTTGGCGTTAACCAGTTCTTTGTAAAAGACAATCGCTTTTATGTTGCATCAAATACCATCCATGTTCCGTGGAGTAATAAAGAATTAAATATTTCTTTTGATACCTACCGTGATAAAACATTACCGGGGAGTGAAGAAAAATGGAAAATAAAAATCACAGGAACCAAAGGAGAGAAAGTTGCCTCTGAAATGCTGGCTTCCATGTATGACGCTTCACTTGATCAATTTCAACCACATTCATGGAGTGCTCTTAATGTGTGGCCAACATTTTCTGGATACAATTCATGGCAGGGACGGCAAAATTTTATTTCTGTTCAATCCATAGAAAAATATAGGAATGAACCTTATGTGCAGCAGAAAGAAAAGACTTATGATGCCTTAAATTACCTGCCGAATAATTTTAATAACGGCGTTGATATTCGAGTAAGAGGTATTTCTTCTATTGCTCAAAGCGCTCCGGGTGCAGCACCGGGGATGGTCCAAAGAGAAGTGTCAGACCAGGAAGTGGTTGTGACTGCATTGGCGGGGAAAAGTAAAGGAGTTTCTGTAGATACCATAAACGGAACCCCGGATTTCGGCGTTGTTGCTTCTCCAAAAAAAGAATATTCTCCTCTCGATCAATCCCAAATTCAAATCCGAAAAAATTTCAATGAAACAGCTTTCTTCTTTCCTGAATTAAGAACGGATAAGGATGGCAATATTGAATTCAGTTTTACCATGCCTGAAGCGTTAACCCAATGGAAGTTAATGACACTGGCACACACTAAAGATCTGGCAAGTGGCTATGCAACAAAAACTGTGATCACTCAAAAAGATCTAATGGTTCAGCCCAATGCACCGCGGTTTTTGAGAGAAGGCGATCAAATGGAATTCAGTGCTAAAATTGTAAACCTTGGTGATAAAGAAGTTAGTGGCCAGGCAGATTTTCAATTACTGAATGCAACCACCTTGAACTCCGTTGATAGTTGGTTTAAAAATATTTCTCCTTCAAAAACTTTTAAAGTCGCAGCAGGACAAAGTTCATTGGTTACATTCAGTATCGATGTTCCGCAAAATTTTAATGATGCTGTTGTTTATAGAATTGTTGCAAAAGCAGGAATTGTAAGCGATGGAGAAGAAGCCGCGATCCCAGTGGTAACCAACAGGATGCTCGTGACTGAAACAATGCCTTTGCCAATGCGTGGAGACGGAACAAAAGATTTCAAATTTGAAAAACTCATCAACTCTGGCAAGAGTACCACGTTAAACAATTATGGATTGACAGTAGAATATACAACCAATCCTGCATGGTATGCAATACAGGCGCTGCCTTATTTAATGGATTATCCTTACGAATGTGCAGAACAAACTTTCAACCGGTATTATGCCAACGCCATAGCAACTAAAATCGTAAACTCATCACCCAAAATAAAAGCCATTTTTGAGAAATGGGCTTCCCCCCTCTCCCAGGGGAGAGGGGCCGGGGGTGAGGCTGATACTGCAGCACTGATGAGCAATCTTCAAAAGAATGAAGAATTGAAATCAGTTTTATTGCAGGAAACTCCCTGGGTACTTCAGGCTCAGAACGAAGAGCAACAAAAGAAAAATATTGCGTTGCTTTTTGATGCGGTGAAGATGAGTCTTCAACTGGAATCATCATTGACTAAATTGACCGACATTCAATCATCCAATGGCGGATTTGTATGGTTCAAGGGTGGCCCTGATGATCGGTACATGACGCAGTATATTCTAACCGGAATTGGCCATCTGAAAAAACTACATGCACTTCCTTCATTCCAGGAAAATAATTTAAAGGCTATTGCATCTAAAGCAATTCCTTACCTCGATAGAATGCTCAAGTCTGATTATGATCAATTGATAAAATATAAATCAGTATCAAAGAACAACAACCTTTCAACCATTGTTATTCAATATTTGTACATGCGTAGTTTCTTCCCCGAATATCCAATTGCAAAAAAAATCCAAACTGCATACAACTATTACCGTGAGCAGTCAAAAAAATACTGGCTCAACCAAAGTAAATATATGCAGGCAATGATTGCATTATCACTTAATCGTAGCAGCGATGGAACAACTGCAAATGCAATCATCAAATCATTAAAAGAAAACTCCATCAACAATGAAGAGCTAGGCATGTACTGGAAAGAATGGGATCAGCATGGCTATTGGTGGTACCAGGCTCCTATCGAATCGCAGGCTATGATGATCGAAGCATTTTTAGAAATCGAAAAAGATCCAAAGACAATTGACGATCTTAAAACATGGTTATTAAAGAATAAACAAACCAACAACTGGAAAACAACGAAGGCGACCGCTGAAGCGTGTTACGCATTATTGTTACAGGGAACTGATTGGCTTTCACAAGAGAAAACAGTCACCATAAAATTGGGAAATACAATCATCGATAATAAAAATGAAAAGCAGGAAGCAGGCACGGGATATTTTAAAAGAAAAATAGATGGCGACAAAGTGAATGCGGTAATGGGAAATATTAGTGTAACAGTTTCTTCACCATCAAATCAATCAGCGAATAAGCAACCCAATTCATCCGCTTCGTGGGGTTCTGTCTACTGGCAGTATTTTGAAAATCTTGATAAAATAACTTTTTCAGAAACACCGCTTAAACTCAGTAAAAAATTATTTATTGAAAAAAATACGGACAATGGCCCGGTTCTTCAACCAATAAACGACGGTGATAAAATTCGCATTGGCGATAAAATAAAAGTACGCATCGAATTAAGAGTTGATCGTGAAATGGAGTATGTCCACATGAAAGATATGCGTGCATCCTCTATGGAACCAACCAATGTAATCAGTGAATATAAATACCAAGGTGGCCTGGGCTATTATGAAACAACAAAAGATGTAAGTACTAACTTCTTCTTTGGCTATTTAAACAAAGGAACATACGTGTTCGAGTACGCCATGTTTGTAACACACAGTGGAAATTTTAGTAATGGCATCACTACCATTCAATGTATGTATGCTCCTGAATTTGCAGCGCATAGTGAAGGCGTGAGAGTAAATGTAATAGGGAAATAAAACATTATTAAAACCAGGACTAAGAAAGATCTACAAAGTGGAAGAATCAATTGCTTCCACTTTTTTATGGATTATAAGCCGGTTACTTCCCTATTTTTACTGCTTAAACCAAAACAATGCCTGAGCAATCCTACACCATTCCGCTGCGTTATCGTAAAATGGAAAACCTTCATATTATGTTCTGGCTTTTCAAAGATATTAGTTGGTGCATGATCTGGAAATCGCTGGCTATTGCCATGATATTTCCGACACTGTCAATTGCCATTATTATTGCCTATCGTACCAGGAAATACGTGTCTGAAGTATGCCATAATGTTGCCATCGTATTCTGGATAAGTGCCAACGCATATTGGATGATCAGCGAATTTTTTCACTTTGATGAAAATATCGTTCTTGGCAATATTACCTTTAAATATTTAGCCATCATTCCTTTTAGTATTGGCATTTTAATTTTGGCTTATTATTATTTAATCTGGCGGCCGATGCATCCCAATGTAATTGAAACGATGTAAAGCAAAACATTACAGGCTCTTTAATTATCTTTGTTGCCTTTTTAGAAATTTTTAAAAATATATTTTACAATGTACAGAACGCATACCTGTGGCGAGTTGAGAATGAAAGACCTTGATAAAGAAGTTACACTTGCCGGTTGGGTACAAACTATAAGAAAATTTGGAAGCATCACTTTTATTGATCTTCGTGACAGGTATGGTATTACGCAATTGCTTTTTAATGAAAAACTTACCCAGCAATTTGATAATAATCCATTGGGGAGAGAGTTTGTTTTGGCGGCGAAAGGAAAAGTAAGTGAGCGCAGCAATAAAAATCCAAATATTTCTACAGGTGATATTGAAATTTTGGTGTCGGAATTTAAAGTGCTGAACAAATCTGCTGTGCCGCCTTTTACCATACAGGATGAAACTGATGGAGGCGATGACATTAGGATGAAATATCGTTTTCTTGATTTAAGAAGAAACGCGGTAAGAAAAAATATTGAGTTGCGGTATGCTGTAAACCGTGCAACAAGAAACTACCTGCATCAACAGAATTTTATTGATATTGAAACACCTTTTTTAATAAAATCCACACCGGAAGGTGCCAGAGATTTTGTAGTTCCAAGCCGCATGAATCCTGGCGAATTTTATGCATTGCCTCAATCTCCGCAAACCTTTAAGCAATTACTTATGGTTAGCGGTTATGATCGTTATTATCAAATTGTAAAATGTTTTCGTGATGAAGATCTGCGTGCAGACAGGCAACCGGAGTTTACACAAATAGATTGTGAAATGGCTTTCGTAGAGCAAGAAGATATTTTGCAAATGTTTGAAGGCCTGGTGAAATTTATTTTTAAAGAAGTAAAAGGTATAGACTATGCTGAAAAAGCAGAGCGGATGACATGGGAAGATGCCATGTGGAATTACGGGAATGACAAACCTGATATCAGGTTTGGTATGAAAGTGACTAACTTAAAAGTGGAAGGTGAGAATAAATTTGACGGCTTGAACAATACCGAGTTTGGCGTTTTTAATAATGCTGAAACCATTGTCGCTATTGCCGTTCCGGGCTGCAGCGATTATTCCAGGAAGCAAACTGACGAATTAATTGATTGGGTGAAACGCCCTCAGATTGGAATGGGCGGATTAGCTTTTATAAAAGTGAATACTGACGGAACTTTAAAAAGCAGCTTTGATAAATTTTTTAATGAAGAACAATTAAAATCATTCACTCAGTTTTGCAAAGCAGAAAGCAGTGACCTTATTTTAATTCTTGCCGGTAAAGAAGAACGTACAAGAAAAGCCATAAGTGATCTTCGTTTGTACATGGGCGAAAGGTTAGGCTTTCGCAAGCCTGAAGAATTTAAATTATTATGGGTGACCGATTTCCCATTGTTTGAATATGATGAAGAAGGCAATCGCTGGGTGGCCCGTCATCATCCTTTTACATCGCCGAAGCCAGGAGATATTGAAGTGATGATTAGCAACAATCCTTTAATAGAAAACGCTGAAAAATATTTAGAGCATCCGTATTCAAAAATAAAAGCCAATGCGTATGACATGGTTTTGAATGGTAATGAAATCGGTGGAGGTTCTATAAGAATTTTCCAAAGAGAATTACAGGAAAAAATGTTTGCCGCTTTAGGAATGAGCAAAGAAGAAGCACAACATAAATTTGGATTCTTATTAGGTGCGTTTGAATATGGTGCACCCCCACATGGGGGCATCGCCTTTGGCTTTGACAGGCTCTGCGCAATCCTGGGCGGCAGTGAATCTATTCGTGATTTTATTGCTTTTCCAAAAAATAACAGTGGCAGAGATATGATGATTGACGCTCCTTCAAGTATTGATCAAAAGCAGTTAGATGAATTACAGATTAGGCTGGATGTAAAATAAAAGCACAAACTAAGAATAAAAAATTCCGGGCACTAACAACCCAAATTTCGCAAACATCGAGAACCATAGGTAATGAGTTTCAGAGGGAGGGATATATTTATTATTCCTTTAACATGTGTTGATTTTAGAGGATTTTTTCTGCTTTCAAATCAAAG
>JBKJRY010000367.1:0-4634 GCA_046593045.1 Chitinophagaceae bacterium
ATTCTCTCACCCTTTCCTGAGAATCTGTACTGCCCCTTTTTAAATTTTTACCTGTATTTGCTTTTGACATAATGCAAATATACAACTTACAGACTAAATTATGCTCTTATTAATAATAATCTACAATCATGTAAAAATCAATTGCACTTCCCTTAGCCTGTTATAATGAATAGGACGATCAGATAAAGGTCGCCAACCTCTTATTATGACTTAATAAAAATCTAAAGCATTAAAGTTGGCAACCTTGAATAAGCCGAAATTAGTTTTTGAAATTCAAAATTATTGCCCATACATTTGCGGCTGTAATTGGTTCCCGGTTTCAAGATCGGGATTAAAAGGGAAGCCGGTGTAAATCCGGCGCTATCCCCGTAGCTGTAAAGCACACCCCAATCCGCCGAGGCGGACAAATTGGGAAATTCTTAAATTCTTCGCCACTGTTTAATAACGGGAAGGCTTTTAAGATTGTGCGAAGCCAGAAGACCTGCCTGTTGCAATTAAAATCATTCAAAGCTTTCGGGTGAAAGGCATGGAGTGTAAAAGCCGGGAGGCATTTATATTTCTTTCTTTTTAATTTTCGAAAGCAGTCACAAAAAAATTTTCTACAAATGAAAAAAGGAATTTTTATTGCGGCTGCTGTTATTTTCAGCAACCATCTCTGCGCACAGGATGTGCAGGCACAGCAGGACTCCGTAGCCAAAACACTTGATGAGGTAATTATTACGGCAAACAAGTTTCCACAGAAGCAAAGTGAAACCGGGAAAGTAGTTACAATCATCACAAGCGATCAGTTAGAAAAAAGTTTTGGTAAATCTATCTCCGAAGTATTAAACCAGCAACCCGGAATCAATATAAATGGCGCGGATAATAACCTGGGAACTAATCAAACCGTCTACACACGTGGGGCTTCTTCTGCCAATACTTTGATTATGTTGGATGGAATTCCTCTAAATGACGCTTCCGGCATATCAAATGAGTTTGATCTGAATAATTTCACCATTGATAATATTGAAAGAATTGAAATTTTGAAGGGCTCACAATCAACTTTGTATGGGTCTGATGCTGTAGCTGGAGTAATAAATATCATCAGCAAAAAAGGAGAAGAAAAACCGGTCAGCCTTCATGTAGATCTTTCAGCAGGAAGTTATCATACTTACAGGGGGAACATTGCTTTAAGTGGATCTAACGGAAAGGGTAATACGTATTATGTTTCTTATAACAAGATATATAGCAAGGGATTTTCTTCGGCTTATGATTCTACCGGGAAACAGAATTTCGACAAAGATGGTTTTGACCAGGATGCGTTCCAATTAAATTATGGTTTCCGGCCATTCAAAAAAGCCTCCGTTCGCCTCTTTGGAAAATATAACAACAACCACGCTGATATAGACGCAGGTGCATTTTCAGATGACAACGATTACACAACTCATAATGACAATACCATTGCCGGCGCGTCTGTTGACTATAAATTATCCCATGGCTTCATAAGATTGCAATACACTTATAATCGTCTTAACAGAAATTTCACTGATGACTCAACTGATGTTGGTGGCTATTCCGAATATCAAAGAGGGAAATATAACAGCACTTCAAATTATGCAGAACTATACACCAGTCTGAATTTAAGTAAGCATGTAGAACTGCTTGCGGGAGCCGATTACAGGCAAAGTAGAACAGACCAGGTATATATTTATTTACCGGATTATGGCTTTCCTGCTTTGCCGATCTCTGCAGATAGTGCAAAAACAGACCAATTCAGTAGTTATGCTTCATTGTATTTCAAATCTACAAATGGAGCTAATATAGATATCGGCGGACGTTGGAACCATCATAATATTTACGGGGATAATTATACCTATTCCATCAATCCTTTTTTTGTGATGGATGATCATTATAAAATTTACGCCAATATTTCTTCAGGTTACCGCGTGCCTTCGCTATATCAATTATATTCAGAATATGGGAATAAGAATTTAAAGCCTGAAACAACCACAAGCTATGAAGCAGGCATTCAATATACTTCTCAAAAAGTAAATGCAAGAGCAACGGGTTTTATAAGAGATGGAAAAAATGTAATTCTTTTCTATTCAGATCCTGTAACCTATGCAAGCAATTATATCAACGGCGACAAGCAACATGATTATGGAATTGAAACAGAAGCAACAATTAATTTTACACCGCATTTTACCGCCTCTTTTAATTACACTTATGTTAATGGCGAGATAACTACACAAAATTCTCCTGCCAAAGACACTTCATTTTTTAATTTGTACAAGAGGCCTAAAAACATTTTTAATTTTTCATTAAATTATAATGTTACAAAACAACTTTATGTCTCAACGCATCTTAAAACCGTAAGTAAAGCATTTGAACCGCAATACATGGCTGCTCCTTATGAGTTAAAAAGTTACTACACCCTGGATTTTTATGGGCGCTATAAGTTCAATAATAAATTCAGTCTTTTTGCAGATTTGCAAAATATAACCGATCAAAAATATTTTGTAACAAGAGGGTTTGGCACGAAGGGATTTAATGTGAATGCCGGCTTCCAGGTTTCTTTATGAGAATCATATTCGTGCAGCAGGATTAATAAAGCAACATTTTATTCGTTGAAATTATCTAAAAATAAGTGTAACGTAAATGCAAAGTGCAGGCAACAATCAAGCATCCTGGAATGCTATGCAGCTTATTTTGGCTGCATGGCATTCCATTTATCTTATTATTGAAAAAGGCTCTTGCCTTGCTGGTGAGTAATTCTTCTCATTTGTTCAAACTCTGCTTTAAATACCTGCAGACTGTCTTTGCTTATACTTCTTCCTGACATGGTCACCGGGTTTGTGAACGTTATATTTTTTCCACTCAATGCGGCGGCAAGCGAAACATCACCCCAGTTAAGAAACCCGGGAAGGTGAATGACGGTAGTAAAAAACTCTACAGAATCACGATCGTCGAAGAGATAACTGGCAGGGGCATATTGCAAAGAAATGCTCTCTATATTACCTCCAATTGCCGCAAGAAATAAACCTGCGAGTCCGGCCTCCTTACTCCCGTCTATACTAACATTAGCTGATTTATATTTTGATTCAATAAACCGGGAAACCACGTTAAGTTCTTTTACCCATTCTCCCAAAACGGTTTTACCCAGCAACAAATACGATTTAGATAATGTCCGAAGCCTCCCCATGGTATCTTTAGAGTGTAACGAAGCAGCGGATGTTTCCCCCGTACCGGAAAGGTCAACAACCGCGATACCTGAACCGGATTTAATTAATCCCTCAATTAAAAGTGGCGAAATTTTTTCTTTTCCTTCCGGGTTACAAACAATCACCACTTCTTTTGAATTCGCTGATGGCGCATGAAGCAATACCGGGATAAGCTTATCATCGGAAGTTTCTAAAGCAAACCTGCGCCACCCGTTTACATTTGAAAACTTATGAGCCTTCATCAAAATTGATTCTTCATTAGCTCTTAAAATATTTCGCAGGTCTTTTCTTTTCGCTTCCGCGTTGAAAGATGTTGTATTTAAAAAAACCTTTCTTAATTCATTTCCTCTTTGTTTACAATACTCTGCTGTGCTTAACACTTCCGGGTCTCGTTTACCTTTTGCATATACCATCAACTGTTCATTGGGTAATGGGTTGAATGGAATTTCGTTTACCCGGGCTCCTGTACCAATTCCTTTCAGATGCAGATTAAACCATCCAAGCATTGTTTCCCTGTCTTCCGGAAAATATCCATGAGCAAGATCAAATGTATCGTATGTAATATTTTTTCCCGCGCCCAGCATCGTAAAAATTGCTTTCGCATTTTTGTAACTGCGCAACATTTCACGGGGATTGAAAGCAGCATTCGCATCCTTGTTATGATTGCACATTTTTATAGCCCTCGGGGCAATCAGCCCGAGCACGCCGGCTTCTTCAGTAAAGGTAAGTCCATCAATAAGCACTTCACAAATGCAAGGCGATCCCATAACATAAGCTTCAAATGTTCCGGCGCTAACCACCGGAACCGCGGCTTTAATGCGTTCATCCATCGCCGATAGCCACATCGTTTGATTTCCGCCACCGCTTGAGCCCGTTGCACCAATATTGTGAGGATCTACATAAGGCAGGGAACAAAGAAGATCTACTCCCCTGATATTATCGGAAATCAACATTCCCATTAAAGGTTGTCCAATATCGAGCAGGGCGGCTCCTAAGTTATTATCGTCTCCATGATCTTCAAACACGCCATGAATAGTTGTCCTTTCACCAGAGCCCCACGGATCAATGCAAAGACTTACATAGCCATTCAATGCTAACGTAATTCCTACTGATTGGTATTTATCATAGAACCGCCCATCCTGTGAATGGCCCATCATTACAATTACGCCCGGAAATTTTCCTGTACCATTGGGAACATATAAATTGGCGGTCGCATATACGCCCGGTCGGGTTTGAAAAGCAATATTTTTAATTGTGTAACCTTCCATTTTCAGGGTTTCGGTTTCCCTTAAATTCAATGGAAGGTTTTGATTGACAAGAGCACCGGTTTTTTTTATTAATTCTGTTTTAAGATCAGCACTATATTTTTGCCATTCCGTTGCAGTCGCGGGCAATTGATATAGAGGAAATTTAAGAACAGCCTCATGCCTCAAG
>JBKJRY010000452.1:0-5591 GCA_046593045.1 Chitinophagaceae bacterium
CAAAAGCGTTTTATGGCAAACCCTGTCACTTTCGTTGCGATAGCTTTCTACTAACCGGTAGTAAGCAGCAATATCCTTGATGGAGGGATTATGTCTAAATGAAGCTTTTAAATACATTGGTCGCAAAGCTATAAACTGGTGTCAGTTTACCAACACCCCCCTGTGTACTACAAGCCCATCTGAAAAATAAAACCATTTACCAGCAAGGAGTGTGGAATTTAAACACTGAAAAAATACCCAAAAAAAGATGAAAATCGTTGTTTTTGCTGCAATGTGGGTTAATGTAAATCGGGAAGCAAAAGCTAATGCGCAGGCGTATGACCGGATTGCGAGAAACCGGTTAAAAAAGCTGAGTTACCAACTTGCGGGGATGGAGGAAAAATAAGATTGATACTCCCTGCATCCACCTGTTTCTGCAGATTTTATTTTGTGTTGACGTTGCTGAAGATCAATTTCCCCGCCGAATATTTATTTTATAAACTTTCGTAAAATCAACATAGTCACTCCTGGCAGGATAAAATGTACGTTTCAAAGTACTCAGGTTAGTAAATTCAAACTGAACAGAGACAGATGATGCTGAATTAATTTTTATCTCATCCAGTGGAATTATGAATGCATATACATCCCCCTTGATGGACAATCGGGCCTTTGACGGCGGAGCTCCGCATGTAGAGGAAGTGCCACTCCTGATTAAATATTGTACACAAATTGATTTATTCCTGGTTATTCCGTATGCCCTGTCATAATTTGCATCTATCATTGAATTTTGATTTATATCAATCTTAATGGATGGAGATTGCTTTGTAGTGATATAAAGCATCAAATAATTATTGGATATCCGGTAAATTATTTTGTTCCTGCCATCATCCACCACAGGATTTTTAGTAGTAGTGGGTTCTAAAATTTCTGGATTTACCGGAACCACTTTCATTGGAGGATTTAGGAATGTATCAATATTCATTCCCCCGTTCCGAGGCTTGCGCGGTTCCTCTCTAGCTGAATCTGGTTTTTTATTTTCATCTTTTTTTGATTGATCAGCAGAATCTGTAACAAGAATGGTGGTAGCAGAATCTGTATTGGTGTTTTCCGATAAGTTATATTTCCCTGACCTGTTATTAATTACATACCATATTGCAATAACGATCAGGATGGCTGATACAATATAAAGGATCGGCTTTAAAGACCTTTTTTTATCAATACTTTTTTCGCGGATTGATTCGATGTCATGCTGCTTCGCCGGGTAGTCCTGCGATGCTGCATCATGCGGAGTTTCATTGTTGGACTTTAATGTTCGGGTAAGAAGTTCAAGCCCCGCGCTATAATTCTTTGTAAAATCTATTTGCTGAAACCGGGCAATTCTAAAAGGTACTTCGCAATTGTCTATCAGGAGGGGGATGACTTTTTTGCCTTTTTTAATGGCATACGAAACTTCATCCAAAACATTTTCTGATTTTACAGAAGTGTCGGAAAGAACAACCAACATGCACGCTGCTTCCCCCAAAGCCTGTTCCACAGCAGCATCCCATCGGGAGCCTGGCATTATATCAAGCTGATCTAACCAAACATCTAAATCCTGGCTTTTTAGATCGCGGGCAAGCTTTAAAACAAATTCTGCATCATTCCTTGAATAGCTAAAAAAATACTTCATTATCAAAAAATTCAAAATCAAATACTGCAGGACGCCGGTATTCTATCTTTATAAATATAATCAAATCAATAAAGTTCTCTCTTAATATTTTTGTTGGAATAATTGCGATTTAATTTTATGCAGGATTGATGTAATGATTATTCCAAACAATGTTGCCTTTTGCTTCTATATAAATGAACCAATTTGAGCTAAATAATTTTCTTATTACTTCCCCGGTTTAGAAGGGCGCACTTCAATCTTACTGGGCAAAGTTCTCGGATTCATATTAAGGATATCCTTTACCAATTCGCCAATATCCTCTGGTTGAATCTTCCATGCATCTGCGTCATTTGGCGTATGATTATTAAAATGTGTTGCAACTGATCCGGGCATGATGGTGGATACTTTGATATCATATTTTCGAAGGTCGAGCATAATGGCTTGTGAGAAACCCACGAGCCCAAACTTACTCGCATTGTAAGCAGCTCCGTTTTCAAAAAAGTTTGTGCCTGCAAGGCTGGCGATTGTAATAATATATCCTTTGGAATTTTTTAAAGCATCAAGACTCGCTTTTACGCTGTTGAAAACACCGGTGAGGTTGGTATCGATGGTGCTTTTCCAATCTTCTTCTGACAAGGTGTCTATGGATGCAAAATGTCCTATACCTGCATTGGCAACGAGTACATCCAGTTGCCCAAAATGATCAATGATTGCCTTTACTGTTTGTGTTTCATTATCCAGTGAACTTACATCTGATTCCAGGGCAAGGATCTTTTCAGCATTATTGGTCAATGATTCCGCAGCTTTTTTTGCGGCTGCCATATCCCGGCTCGTAATCGCGACTTTCATACCGACATCCAGCAGGGTTTTTGCAATGCCAAAACCTATTCCTTTACTTCCGCCTGTTATGTAGGCAACTTTATTTGTGAGCGTATTCATAATGATAAAAGTTTTGTATAATAATTTTTCGGTTGACTTTTTTGCTTTTTCAAAGTAACGCAAATAATTCTACCTGGTTTTTGTTAAATAAAAAGCTTCAGTCTATTCGCTAATTTTGAATATGATGGTAAAAACGGCAAGCCTGGTATCGATGACGATTTTTTTAGCACTACACATTGGGGAACAATCTTTTTACTGATGTATGAAAGAATGGGGCAGTATATTTGCTTGATGTATTTTCTTATTGTTAATCTAAAATATCACGATGACTAAGTGTTACCTGATTATACTCGTTGTGGGGATGCTTTCCAGTACAACCGGATTTTCTCAAAACAAATCCCAATCAACAAAAATAATCCAACAGTAGAAAATCATTCCCATGCGCCTGATATTACCCGATCAACCGAGACGGCAGAATATGTTTCACGGGTTTATAACGAATGTGTTCCTGAATGGGTGAATCTTAAAGGCCAGGTTACTTACAGTGTAAAAGAAATGAAGACTGATAGCAGGTATTTTATTTTATACATGATCAATCTCACCAAAGTAGAAGGCACCGGAGAAACTACCGGAGCAATTTACAAAGGAGGAGGAATTATAAAAAATAAAGTAAATGCCAACCTGGTAAATGGGAATGTCAACGGTATGGATTCTTATAAAGTAAGGTACAAATCAACCAATTCAACACTTACTATTACTGAGAAAGCTCATTTCGTACACGCTGGCGGGACAGATAGAGTTTCTTTTGGCGATAGCGGAGATAGCTGTAAATAAAATTCGCCTGGAATTCTAAAAGACTAAAAGTTTAAATGGTAGGTAGAAAATTTCTAAGTGCTTATATACTTTACAAAGCTTCTTTTTATAACCGGGAGTAAAGTTTCTTCCATCGGATAAGCCAATTCAGTCTCTATATTATAAACAGCAGGATTTGGTAAGTCACGCCGGTTTCTTATCAATTCAGCTTTTATATTTTCAGGAGAATTGCTTACCGACCTTATCCATTGGCTGATAAAATTTGTTCTTAATCCACGATATTTCTCATCGTGTTTTTCGTAAATGGTAAGGTGGTATTGATATGCCACTGTTGAATTAAAATTCCCGTCGCAAATAAGCAGGTAACCTTCCTTGGTATCAAGTGGTATAAGCCCTACGGGTTCAATATTCAATTTAGCTTCAACGAATTCATATATTTCTGCGCCATTTTGTATAGTAGTTTTTATTTCCTGGGCGGAGTACCGGATGATTTCTTCAAGTTCATTCATTAGTTCATCGTCCTCTATCATTTTTTCATAAACAACCTGTAGCTTCTGCATATTTATTTCGGTAAGTTGTTTTGGGAAATGCTCCTGTAAAAATCTCCTGTTTTCCCTGAAGGCTACAATATTATTATAATGAAAAATTATATCAGCCAGTTGCGGGTAGAGCTTATTTTGATTAAAATAGCCATTTACATTTTGCAGGTAGGCCAGCAATGTATATTTTTTTTGTTCAAAATCAATATACCCTTCTGCAAACCATGTTTCGGATAAAGTTTTCATGCTTCGGATTTTTTTAATTAATTGAATTTACAGTTTTCCTCTCAATATTTTAACAGTAGAATTCTTATTTGACGAATTAATAAAAGATACTTCAATCTAACCACAATGGCCTAAAATCCTGTCCAGGATTTTAGCCTGTTTCAATAGGACTTAACCCGGCTCATGATGCTTTGCGGGAAAATCACCACGCAGCCTGGATTCCTTATCGCACAGATGCACTGTTGTTGTTGTAGTTGTTATTAAATTTATTTTATCCTAACAATGAGTTTTGACAGGGATGACGATGATGCCGCCTTACTCCCATCTACAAAAACGAATAAGCCCTTTCCCTTATTATAGTGTGTACCTTTTTTGTCATAGATTATAGTGATTATTTTTCCATGGTACAATACATTATCAAGACAGAAGTACTCCCACTTGTTATCCGGCAATAGTGGATTTACAATAAAAGTATCTCCGGATTGGGGTCTCAGTCCAACCAGACCGGTAATGATAAGATCGCAGTAAGTGGAATGATTATAATCCTTTCCTCTTTCTACGCCACCTTTTTCAGCCGACCATGTTCCTTGATCATATGTTTTCAGCCTGGTTCGTGAGATCCAATCTCCAGTAAAGGGATTGACGTTCTCGTCAATCCATGGTATTTGTTCACCGCTATCGGTAGTGATGGAATGGCTTTTAGTATAGGCCTCCAACAAGCTCAAATATTCTTTGCGGCCGACGTATTGCTGGTGATAGTCATTTAGCAGGTTAGCCATGGCTGTTAAGGTAAGCGAAGTAGCAAAAGGCCATGACGGTCCATTCCATTGACATTCATGTCCAGTATATGAAATAGAAAAGCCATGACTTTTTTGTTCTGCCGTTGTTGGCCCATATGGCGCATAAAAATATTTTGGATCCATAAGAAATTTCCAGGCTGCACTATATCTCTCATCAGGAAGACTAAAATACCAGGGCGTATAGCCGTGCAGTTCGCGGGTATCACACAATTGCCTGGTTGTATCCCTCGATAATACTTTGAAGAATTCAGCCTGCTGATCCCACAATTTTTGTTGAATATTTTTTTTGATATTGAACGCCTGGTTTACGAAGCGGGTTTCAATATCTTTCCTTCCGGCTACTGCGGCAACCTTTGCTATTGCCATGGCATCGGCATACATATAAGAATTTATCGTCGCCCTGTAACCGGCATTATTTTCTTCACCGGCACCGCATATTGAAACCTCCATTCCATCCTGTCCATCTTCCTGCCAGAACAGCCCATTTTTACCCAATCGTTCTTTTTCCCAACTTTCAAAATTTGAGATAAAGTTGGGAAGCAGCGACACGGCTAAATGAAAATCGTTTGTGGTAAGAGCTTGTTTATAAACAGCGTCTGCAATCCAGCAACTGTATGTTCTTAAACTTGCATCTGCCGTAAAAAAAAACCTGTCATAATCGTTGATATATTTCTGATCATGCAGGTATCTGCCAACATATATATGGTG
>JBKJRY010000042.1:0-41256 GCA_046593045.1 Chitinophagaceae bacterium
GCATTTATATACTACATGCGATAGCTTCTTGTATTTATTTGACATCTCCCAAAATTAAGGCGTAGCCATCAGAACATGACCACCGCCACAGGCGGTGGATTTTTAAGTTGCATTAAAGAATTCCTTTTGTTCCGGCATTCTTAAGTTCGATAAGCGGGTATTTTAATTCAAAACACCAAATTTTCCAGCCTTGTATTCTTCTAACGTTTCCTGGAGTTCCAATTGCGTATTCATTACAAAAGGTCCGTATTGGGCTATTGGTTCATTAATCGGCTCGCCACTCAATAACAGCATGACGCTCATTTCATGTGCATTAATTGTTACTGACCCACCATCATTTTTAAACAAAACAAGATCGTGAGTCCCGGCATTCTGCCCATTTATTTCCGCACTTCCCTCAACTATCAAAATAGCTGTATTGTGCACTGCAGGAATACTCGTTTCCATTATTCCGTTTTGGTGAAGGCGAATGTCAAACAAATTGATATCGGTAAATGTAGAAGCGGAACCTGTTACATCATTCATATTTCCTGCAATCACGTTCACTACGCCGCTATCACCGGGCAATACAACCTTATTCATCTTCGATGAAACAAGTGCCTGGTATTTAGGGGGTGCCAGCTTATTTTTTTTGGGAAGATTAACCCAAAGCTGGATCATTTCAAACAATCCACCTTTTTTAGAAAATTCCCTTTCATGAAATTCTTTATGCAAAATACCTGCACCGGCAGTCATCCATTGCACATCGCCCGGATTGATTACACCACTATTGCCAGTGCTGTCGTAATGTTCTACACTTCCTTTGTATGCAATGGTTACAGTTTCAAAACCTTTATGCGGGTGCACGTCAACACCTCTTGGTTTATCGGAAACACCAAAGTCAAAAGCAGGATTAAAATCCAGCATCAGGAAAGGGCTTAATTTTTCACGCAGCGGATAGCCACCAGGAAAATAATTATACACCCGGAATCCATCCCCCACCATACCCGGGTTGGCAGGGCGTTTAAATATTCTTTCGATTTGTTTTAATTCTTTCATATATATTTCTTTAAAGTTTCTATCTGGAATCAATAAAAGCAAAGTTACAAACTATGGTGTACATTTGTAACCAAGTTACTTTAATAAAGTAGTTTCCCCCGGGAAACCATTAAAACGTTTATTAAAAGATGGCAGAAAAAAAAATATTTCAATCCAAAGATATGTTAGCCCTGGCTGATGCCTTAGACATTCTGAACGGCAAATGGAAAATTTCAATTATGTGTTCCCTGAATGAAAATAAAAAGAGATTTAAAGAACTTCAGCGCGATGTGGGAAGAATTACAGGAAAGATGTTGTCAAAAGAATTAAAGGAACTTGAAATGAATGAATTGGTTAGCCGCCGTGTTCTTGATACCAAACCCATTACCGTAGAATATGCTCTTACACATTATGGAGAGACATTAGAAAAAGTAATTGGTGAATTGGTGAATTGGGGTATAAAGCACCGTAAAAGAATTTTAAGAAAAAAGTAATTCCTGGATTTGCATCCTAAAAATCAATAAAATTATCAAGTCGTTTTTAATTATTCAATTTTAATAAATTGCATTTGATTTAATAAAAAATAACTTTGTAATTAAACTGCGCATTATGTATGGCCGTATTTGCATACTCTCCATTTTAATAAATGCATTTTTATTTTACTCAATAAAAATTTATGCGCAGAGTGAGCCTGGTCAATTACAAAGTGAAAAAGAAAAGATACGGAAACAGGAAAATGATCTTTTTGATAATGATGAATTACTGCATATTAAACTTACCGGTAAACTAAATGAATTATTCAATGACAGAAAAGAAAACATTAAATATCACCCTTTGCTGCTTCAGTATCAAAACGAGGACAGCGCTATCGTCTCTATTCAAATCAGGGCTAAAGCAAGAGGTAATTTTCGGCGATTGAAAGAGAACTGCAAGTTGCCACCGCTCATGTTAAATTTTCCAAAGCAAGAAAAAACAAAAAACACTTTTTTTGCAAAGCAAAATAAATTGAAGCTGGTTATTCCATGCCAGGGTGATGAATATGTGGTGAGAGAGTGGCTGGTTTATAAATTATATAACCTGATTACGGAAAACAGTTTCAGAGCAAGATTAGTACAGGTGGATTTCGGGGATTCTTTAAGCCAGAGAAAAAACGAAACTCATTATTGTATCTTAATTGAAGATGAAAATAAAGTAGCTGAAAGAAATAAGGCGAATCTTCTAGAAAAAAGACTTCCAATGGAAAACACCAATAGAAGTGAATTTACAAGGATGGCTGTCTTTCAATATATGATCGCCAATACCGATTGGTCAGTGCCATTCCTGCAAAATATTAAATTAATTTCAAAAGATGCTACTCTTCCACCGTATGCGATTCCATATGATTTCGATCATGCTGGAATTGTAAACGCACCTTATGCCGGAGCGGCGCCAGAGTTGGAAATTTCTTCTACAACAGAAAGAATTTACAGAGGTTATTGCGACTCCGATCGAATGGACTTTTTAGAAACATTTGAATTATTCAATCAAAAGAAAAATGACATTTATAATGCGTATACCAATTGCACATTGCTTAATTCGAGGTATTTAAAATTTGTAACCAGGTTCCTCGATGGTTTTTATAAGACGATCGATGACGTTAAATCTATAGATGAGGTATTCAATGCGCCATGCAGAACCAATGTGCGTATTGAATTAAAAGGCTTGAAAGATTAGTTATTGAACTTAGGAATATCCATTTAATATCTTTATGATTAGGTTCTCTTCAATCCCGAATCTCCCGGTAATCTTTTTTAAAAAATATCTAACCATCCTTCAGATATCTCTGATTATTGAACATATTTAGTTACTCATCACATGACTCCTAACTGATGAAGAAATTTCTCAGAATTGGCTTTCACATTGGCTGGCGGATTCATGCTTAATGATTTTTTAAAATTCACGATCGCATTTTTCTTGTCGCCCTTGATAAAGTAAGCTTCGCCAAGGCTATCCCAGGTGTTTGCACTTTTAGGATGGCGTTGCGCATTCAGTGTAAGCACTTCAATCGCCTTATCATGATTACCTGCATTGAGCAGTTTATAGCCATAATTATTCAATTCAGTTTCTGTTGCGGCAGCTATAGCATCAGTCATTATTTTATCCGCCTCTTCTGCTTTTCCCGTTTCCTTTAAAATATTTGATTTGATGGTCAAATTATTAAAGCTGCTGTTTTGAGCAATAGCCTGGTTTATCCATGTAAGGGCCTGCTCAAGATTCACTTTATTTTGAAGCGCATAATTTGCTGCCGTTGCAAAACCAATGTAATTAAATCCTATGGCGCCTTTTAATTCTTCAGCAGCATTTTCCATTACAATTTTATCAACATCAAATTCTATTTTTACGGGAAACTGTTTTTTCTCCCAGTTTAACACTAGCTCGGAAGAGCTTTTAGTATTATTTATAAAATCATAAGTAAGCATTTCTGTTTCCGGAATGGTACGTGTTACTATTTTAGCCCTCATCTCATCGTGCTTGGGTCATAAAAAAAACTTCCCCACGACTTGCAGTCTTTTGATAAAATTACTTCGCCGGTGTTATCCTTATTTATAACAAAAGTTAAACCGTAGGATCCTGCAGGAACAGTTTGTCCTTCTATTTTTGCATCGTATGAAAATTGAATTACGGTATTTTCATTCGCTCCCGCCCGCCATGGAGCCGAATTACCGGCTCCGAATTGCTGAACATTCCATCCATATGGCACAAGAGCACCCCATACTTCACGGCCCTTAACTGATGGCCTTGAATATTTTACCGTCACGGTGGAGATTCCGATAGTCTGTTGCACCATTGCCGCAGGGCTGGGTGTACGCGGCGTTGTGACCTGGTTGTAAGCGGTAGTTGATGTCAATGCAATCAGCAATATAAATGCAGATTTTATCGAAAGTATTTTTTGTCTCATACAATTAAGTTTTAGGCAATTATTGTTCAAGATCTTAAAGTACAATTAACCTGAAATATTTGACATAAAAGTTGTACCAGCGGCAGTATTAATTGGGGAAAGGATTCCATAAAATTTCAGCAACTAAAAATGCGGCTTCATCTAAAATAATCCGAATAATTCTGCATCTATTTGCTCAATTATTTTACCGAGATCTTCTTCGTTTTCTGAAAATTTATTGGTATCGGCATTTACAATTAGAAGAGGGCCTTCATGATAGCTGCTTATCCATTTATTATAAAATTCATTAAGCTTTTTTAAATAATCCAGGCGGATATTTTCTTCATATTCTCTCCCTCTTTTTTGTATTTGTGCCACAAGTGTAGGTACAGATGCATTCAGGTAAATTAAAAGATCCGGAGGTTTTACCATTGTTTTGAGGGTTTCAAAAAAAGTATAGTAATTGGTGTAATCTCTTTTTGTCATCAGGCCCATATCATGAAGATTGGGAGCAAAAATATTAGCGTCTTCGTAGATGGTCCTGTCCTGGATAACGGTCTCGGTACCACGCTGAATTTCGAGAAGTTGGTTGAGGCGGCTGTTTAAAAAATAAACCTGCAGGTTAAAGCTCCATCGCGGCATGTCTTCATAAAAATCATTCAGGTAGGGATTATGGTCAACATCTTCAAATTGTGGGATCCACTTGTAATGCTTACTTAAAAGCTCAGTGAGCGTAGTTTTTCCAGCTCCGATGTTTCCAGCAACCGCGATGTGCTTAGGTTTCTTCGATTTTGCCATTACCTTGATCGGATTTATATTAAAAAATTAATGTAAGCTTTATGCGGTGGCTGGTTGATACCTATAAAAGGTAATTGATAAAAGTAAATCTAAAATACTGAAAACTAAAAATAATTCAGGCCCATTGCGTTTCTTACTAACTTCATAGTGGCCTCAGCACTTTCGACAGCTTTTTCAGCTCCCTGCTTCATCACCCGCTGTAAATACATTTCATTCGCCAGTATCTCATCAACTCTCTTACGTATAGGCGCAATGAAATTTACCATCTCCTCCGCAAGTTGTTTTTTCATATCGCCATAGCGTATTGTACAATCGTTATATTGATGCTCATATTTCAAAAATTCTTCTTCATTGCTTACAAGTTTCTTTAGCAGAAATAAATTTTCTATATAGTCCGGCTTCATTGAATTCTCTTCTGTTGGGCCGCTATCAGTCTTAGCCTTCATTACCTTTTTTCTTATAATTTCATCATCATCCGCCAGGTACAATGTGGCCATTTGATTTTCGCTTTTGCTCATTTTACCTCCGCCGTCAAGCGAAGGCACTTTTACCAACTCGCTGCTGAAATTGAATGCAACAGGCTCAGGAAAAACATCCTCACCCTTATTGCTTTTATACCTGTGATTAAAACGTTTTGCAAAATTTCTTGACATTTCGAGATGTTGTTCCTGGTCTTTTCCTACAGGTACGTATTGCGCTCTGTGTAATAAAATGTCTGCTGCCTGCAAAACAGGGTAGGTGAGCAATCCGGCATTTACATTATCGGGCGAAAGCCTTACCTTCTCCTTGAATGTAGCCGTCTTTTCCAATTCTCCTTTATAGGCAAGCATATTTAAAAAGAGATACAATTCACTGGTTTCGTGAACATGGCTCTGGCAATATAAAGCCACTTTTTCGGGATCCAGCCCACAGGCGATATTTTCCGCCAAAACCCTGTGTACATTATCTTTTAGATCTTTTGTATCAGGATGCGTGGTGAGAGAATGCAGGTCGGCCACCATGAAATAACATTCGTAATCATCCTGCATTTTTACATAATTACGAATAGCTCCAAAGTAATTTCCGAGGTGTAAAAAACCAGTTGGCCTTATGCCACTCATTACAATTTCTTTCTTATGCTCCATAAGGCGGCGAAGATAAAATATTTAAATAGTTTAAAATAGTTTAGGTTTTGCTTTTAAACGTTGCCTTCTTGGTTTGGAATTGTCTGCTTATGTTTTTAAAAACCAACCTGCTTAATATTTTAAACTCTAAAATCATTTTCCGATTCTCAATGCAAACTTCCGTCTCACGAACTATGTTTTATATTTGCTTAATGGAGGTAAATGATGAATTAATTAATAAACTGGCGAATCTTGCCCGGCTTGAATTTAATGCTGAAGAGAAAGAAGAAATAAAAAATGATCTTCAGCAAATGCTTGGCTTTATAGACAAGCTGAATGAACTTGATACAACCGGCGTCGAACCCTTACGACACATGAGCCAAAATATAAATGTTCTGAGAGAAGATAAAATTCAGGGTATGATAACAAGGGAAGAAGCATTAAAAAATGCTCCTTTACATGATGAACAATTTTTTAAAGTGCCAAAAGTGATAAAAAAATAGAAGCCCTTTAATACACGATTACAAGAATAACATTGTAAGAATTAAATAAGTTTTAAAGCATACTCATGACAGCAAAATAATTTCCCAAATAAAACAGGAAAAGGCAAATCTAAACTTAAAGGACAAATAAAAATGAACCCAATCATAAAACTGGAAAATATTCAGAAAAGCTACATCATGGGGAAACAGGAATTAAAGGTATTAAAAGGAATTTCCCTTGAGATTTATAAAAATGAATATGTAGCATTGATGGGGCCAAGCGGAAGTGGAAAGTCTACTCTTATGAATATTATAGGGTGCCTTGATTCTCCTACTGGCGGTAGGTATACTCTCAATGATAAAGATGTGAGTAAAATGCATGACGATGATCTTGCAGAAGTTCGTAATAAAGAAATCGGTTTTGTATTTCAGCAATTCAACTTATTACCGAGGCTTACGGCTGCAGAAAATGTCGCTTTGCCTCTTATTTACAATGGATCCAAAAGAAAAGTTAGATCCGAACAATCTTTAGAAATGCTTGGCAGGGTAGGGCTCTCTGAAAGAAGCCAGCATAAGCCAAATGAATTATCAGGAGGGCAAAATCAACGGGTGGCGATAGCAAGGGCTTTGGTTAACAATCCATCTATCATACTCGCCGATGAACCTACAGGAAATCTTGATTCAACAACTTCAACTGAGATTATGAAAATTTTTGATAAGATCCATTCAGAGGGGAATACAGTAATACTGGTAACGCATGAAGAAGATATAGCGCACTATGCTCATAGGATAATAAGATTAAAAGATGGGATGATAGAAAGTGATAAACTAAAGCAGGAATCAATGGCCGTGAGTCGCTAAATGTGAAACAAAAGAATAGCTAAATTGATACCTGCCGTCTCACTTTTACCCTACCACAATTTATACTTCATTTTTCTTAACAATAATTCCCATGTCTCAAAAAATTTATACTAAAACAGGAGATGCCGGTAAAACCAGCCTGATCGGCGGAACTAAAGTATTGAAAAGCGATCTGCGTATAGAGGCTTATGGAACTATTGATGAGCTCAATTCTTTTATCGGGCTGGTGAATGATTATAGCACAGATATACATTCAAAAAATATTTTAAAAGAAATTCAGGACAGGTTATTTACTATTGGTTCTGCTCTTGCATGCGATCCTCACAAAGAAACCAAACTTCATATTCCCGATCTTCACGAAAGTGATGTGATATTACTTGAAAATGAAATAGATAGTATGAATGAAACGCTTCCGGAAATGAAACATTTCATTCTCCCCGGGGGACATCCTGCCGTATCTGTAACACATGTTGCGAGGTGCGTTTGCCGTCGGGCTGAAAGATGTTGTGTGAATTTGAAAAACCATGAAAGCACCGTCGAAATATTAATAATAAAATACCTCAACCGGCTTAGTGACTATTTATTTGTATTGGGAAGATTTATTTCCAAAGAACTCAACGTTGCAGAAGTTATATGGAAACCAAGACTCTAAATTTGACACAAGTCATGAAAGTCCATGCCTGGAAAATAAGGAGAATTATAGAAGGCATTATTTAACGACCTGGAACTTTCCGGCTTCAACAATACTACCTTGCCTGTCTTTAATCTGAAAAATATATACGCCACGGTAAAAGTCAGTAAGAGGAACTATTAGCTTCTTATCTGTAGCCTTGATATCAGCAACTTTTTTTCCTATAAAATTATATATCTCAAGAGAATAAGACTGATCATAATTTTTTAAAAATTCAAAGCTGATAAAGCTTACCGCCGGATTAGGATAGAACTTCACGGTCTTCACTGCAAATCCACCCGGGAAAGCTGGCTTTACCTGGGCCTCACTGCTAAAATAAAAACCGGCAATAAAGAGAAGTATGTAAAAAATTCTTTTCAATACCTTAAAAATATAAGTTTCATTTTAAAATTACAACATTTATAACATAATAAAATGGCTTAGCCAAATTTATAACAGACTTATAAACAATGCTGCTAACTTCATAACGTAACGCCCCATGAGTTAATTGCCCGGATCTGAAAAATTTTATGAATAAGTGATTGATTCCCCTGTAGCTGATCAATTAAGTGAGGCCAGGCAATCCTGGATAGCCTGATAATCAGGTTCTTCGCCGGCATTCTCTAATACCTCCGCATAGCGAACTACTCCATTCCCGTCAATTACAAAGGCACTTCTTTTACTTACACCCCTCATTTCAAGTGAGAACGTCTCATAGAGACAGCCATACGCTGCAGATACTATTTTGTTGAAATCACTGAGAAGTGGAAAGTTAAGTTGCTGATCTTCCTTATAGCGAGCCAGTGTTTGGGGGGAATCTACTGAAAGGGCCATTACGTTAACCTTGCTATTATTATATATGCTTATATTGTCGCGTACGTTGCAGAGTTCTTTGGTACAAACTCCCGTAAATGCCAACGGGAAAAATAATAAGATTACATTTTTATTTCTATAATCACTAAGTGACACTTTTTCTTTTTCCGAATTGTATAAAGTAAATCCCGGAGCCTTTGAGCCAACCTCAATATTCATCATCTATATTTTATTTTTAGAGCAAAAATAATTAAATATTTACCGCCGTTAACCGGAAAAAAGGAATACATACTGCCTCAAAAAATTAAATGATCGTGACGAAGATGACCAACAAAGTGGAAATAATGAGCTGGAGGATCTGAATGTGATTTGAATACTGAAATGTTTTAAAAGCGGTAAGTCGCCTGAAAAAAAAATTACCAAACTTCATAAGCAAGCAATTCATTCTCCCTTTTTATGCGTTGCCCCTCCTTTATGATAAATACAAAAGCTAATGCTGTTGCAGCTGTGATAGCCAAAAAAAAGGCAGGACCTGTGGCCTTCTTACTAATAGTTGGTTTTGACATGACGAAAATTTTCAATTCATAAGTTCAAGATGTAAATTAATTAAATTCTTTCTATTTGAAAAAGACATCATCGATTTCGAAATAAGAAATTTATATTTTATGGGTAACGCAACGCAGGTAGGGATTATTGGTTGAATATATTTACGGGTAAAATTATTTCCCACCTATTGCTGCCGGTATTGCCAAATAGATCTTTGTTCATCAGGTAACTATATCGCAACCCAACTGAAACGTTCGCCTGGTTCCACCATTTGGTATCAAAATTAATTTCAGCACCTACAGACTTAAAATGGGCATTAAAGGAATTTCCGCTACTTAAAAAATCATTAACGTACGTATGGTCGTAGAATATATTTGCCCTGACCCTTAACAAGTAAAAGATATTGCCAAAACCTGCATCCGGGTAAAAAAGTGGCAGGTGGTAATTCACGCCCCACTTATACATATTGTAAAAATTTGCCGCCTGGTATCCCCTTGAAAAGGGAAAGGCACTGGAAAAACTAATTTGCCTGGTTGAATCTTTGGTAAGAAAAGCTCCATTCAACACAATACTATGGGTGTTCATAAATCCAGGTAAATAAATATTTCCGTTAACAACAAACTGGTAACCCTCATAATGCGTTAATGCAGATTTGTAGGAAAGGTTAAGAGCCTGCGCAAAGCGGGGGAATATCTGCTGTTTGGCTTTTTGGATTTGATTACTCAACGACAAAAAGCTATTGATATAGCTATACGAAATATTGCCCAGCGAGTCTTTATATACACCCTTATAATCACTTTCGTTATAGACATATTGGTTCCCAAAATTCAAAAAAGTATATGTACGTCCCTTGCTTAGATTTAAAGGAATGCTGAAGCCGGCATAAGGTTCAAGTTCATTAAAGTAAACCGCTTTTTGATAGGAGTTAAATTTTCGCCGGTCAATTGTATAATTTATACCTGCTGATAAAAAAGGAAACCATCCACCATAGACAGTTTGGAAACCAATTTTTTTAAATTCCTCTACACGGTTATAAGTGAATGAAAATTGTGATTGCAGGGTATTTAAAATATTTTCACTTAACAATGTGATGGTATATTGGGGATCATCAATCGTTGGTTCAATACTATGAAAATTAAAGAGCCGGAATACTTTGGAATAGGTTACGGATGTATATGAATCATCCGGAACACTGTACAGCAAATTTGAATTGGTATTATTTAAAGAAGTAATGCCAAAGCTTGAGGTGTTTTTATCCAGGGTCTCAGGATTTATTTCCTGGAATTCCACATCAGTTTTAAGTGCATTCACCAATTTGTATCCGTCAGCAGTAAAAGTGCTCCAGACAATCGTGGTATCATTTACAGCAGGCTGGTATTTACCCAGCCCTGATCCGTTTTTATAAACGATTCGCCATAATTTTTTTTCCGTTACCGTATAGGCAAAAAGTTCATCGTTTTTCTGCAACGAATTTGTGAAGTAAATGGTATCGTGATAGATACATGGGAACCCGATTACATTATACGAGAAAGGCGTAAGATATTTAGTGTTGCCCGTTTGTATGTCAATTTCTGCCAGGGACATTTTTCCATTAATATCTCTCACCGCAGATATAATTTTGCTATTCCGAAAAAATCTTGGATAGGTATAGAATAACCTGGCCGGGTTGGGGATTACCGTAACAAGCTGCCCATTAACGGCATTCAGTATATGCAAAGTCGCCTCCCCGGTTACCGATTCATCTACGGCAACCACTCTCCCTCCATCTTCACTTATGTCTGGCGAAAAGTATTGGGTACGGCTGGTTAAAGTTTGTTGTTCCCCGCTAGTAATATCCAGGATTTTAAGGTCGCTATAATCACGATAACCCCATCTTACATCCGGGCGGTATGAGGCATAAATAATCTTATCGTTTCTTAAACTGAATTGGTTATCTAAAGAATTATCGCGCACCCTTAACTTCTTTTCATATTCACCGGTTCTGATAACAAATTCCGGAATTTGCTTATATCCGCTCTTTACATAAATAATTGAATTGCCCTTAAAGACCGGGTACTCCTCTTTTACATATGCTTGGCGTTTCACTGTAGTTTCTACTTGCAGGTCAAATTGTTTTTTGAAAAATTCAATAGCATCATTTCTGAAATTGACATAATCGATTCCGGAATATTTTTTAATTGCCTTTTGAAAAGGATAAAAAATTCCCTTAAATGAAGCAGCATCATGAGTTACATTTTTCCAGAATTTATCTCCATATTTTTCTCTTCCATATGCGACGAGTTGGTAGCCTAGTTCATAATGGTTTGGCACAAAATCCCTGTATGAGCCATTTCGAATCTTCATCCAATTATAATGTTTCCCGCCATTCCAGAGGGAACGATAACCATTATAAAAAAAAGGAAGACTCCCGCGGCCCTGCTTGCTCACATTTGTTTCATTGTAAACCGCATCACCCTCAAAGAACCAATTAGGGATAGCTGCATTATTAGCGAGGGCCTGTCCCTCCTCTCCAAACATTACATGCAAAACCCTTGACAGGCCTACATCAAAATTATTATATTGCTGCACATGCCTGTATTCATGTATGGTAAGCTGATCCAGCCATGGAAGACTGCCAAGCTCAAAACTGTTTTGCGAGGGCGTAAGATAGAATTCACTTTTATAAGGCCCGAGACTCACATAGCCATTGGAAACTGTTGTATGATTTTGAAGAACAATGTTTATTTTTTTTGATTTCACCCCGATTGTTGTTTCAGTTGGTGCTTTTATAAAATCAATAACACTGGCTATCCTGGCAGCCGAGGAATCCAGTCCAGTTGGAAAAATAATTCTTGCAGCCGGTGAATTAATTTGTCGCCATTTTATTGAAGCCGGGTTGCCGCCGAATACCTGGGAAATCACATTATTACATGGAAATAGTAAACAGATCAACATGAATTCTTTGCGGTAAAAAAACATACTCCGGTTTTATAAAATGAAGTTAGGATTTTGAAAGTTACTTTATCGTGCCGGCGCATACATTATAATATATTAATTGGTTTTACGTTTTATTTTCTGCATTCTTTTATTCCGGCTATACTTCACGCCGCATAGGAATGTGTAATGGAATTCTCAAAGAATTGAAAGTTTAAAGTTAAAAGTTTTTCCATTTGTTGTTTATAGTTATCATTTATAGTTTGGAAAAAGGTATTAATTGCTTGATGAAACAAGGCGGGAGAATCGTAATACTGTGCGTTTAAAATTTCCTTCTTTGTAAACTTCCATACCCTTTCTATGATGTTAAGATTAGGAGAATAAGGTGGCAAAAAGAGTAAATGAATACCCAAAGATTTAGCCCAGGTGGTTACAAAAAAGCAATGTTGGTATCTGGCGTTATCCAATACAATTGCAATGGGTTTATCGGGGTATTTTTGTTTTAATTGTTTTAGGAATTCCACGATGGTAAGGGCATCAATATAAGCAGTATTGGTCATCGTAGTTATTTCTTTAGTAATGGCATTTACTGCTCCTAATACATTGATACGGTTGCGCCCCGGTGATGCTTTGATAAACAACCGTTTCATGCACCATAAATAACAAAGAAATAGTTGCAAAATAAAGTGGACAGCATCCATAAACAAGAGGTGCACTTCTTGGTCATGAGCCGCTTCTATAAAAGGTTTCAGCGTTTTATTTACCCATGTTTTTTGTTCCGTTGTATTTACTTTTGCCGGGATGTGTCCTGTTTTCAAAAAGCGAAACTGATGTCGTTTCATAAAGGCTGTTACACGGGTATTGCTTCGCTCAATTCCTGTAAGTGCTTTGATTTTTAGCCTGGCTTCATCAATACTTCGGGGAGGTTGTTTTGCAAATAATTCTTTAATACTAACGGACTCTTTTTCCAACAAACTTTGATTGCGATGATAGCTGATTTTACACAGTTCATCAAAACCATTTTGTTTATAAATAGTTATCCACTGGCCTACGCTGTTGGGATGAGCTCCTGCAATAATAGAAATTTCTTTGTTAGATAAAGAGGTACTTGCCTTGAGATAAACGGCATGCAATCTTTTTTGAACAATTGTACAAGGGTAATAATACCTTTCGTAATTTAGCTTCGCTAATTCTTCGGAATTGAGCATTAATTTTGTAAGCATCTTCAGAAGTGGTTTTCCAAAGATGCTTACTTTTTTTTATAGTCCCATGTCACATTTTGATCCAGCGGGAAGTATAAGTACCGGCTATTTTCGCGTTTTTACACTACAGTCTCATCTTACCGGAACGATAGCCGCAGCAATGTTGGGAATTTTTGGAACAGCAATCGCCAATATTCTTTTTTATATGCTAATTAAAAGAGCCGGAGTTATTTTTACTTCCATGGTAACCTATGGTATACCAGCTATAGCTGTTTTCTGGAGGGGGCTTTATCATGAAGATATTGGCTGGAAACAATTGGTGTCTCTTGCTGTAATACTTTCAGGTGTGTATGTCGCGAATCGGGCAGGCAAAATTGTCGTAGTTGCGGATTATTTTTTTTTTTGATAGAAACAATTCCTTCCTCAATTCTTTTGCAGTTTTGGAAGTACCATCATGGCTCCAGCCAGGCGGCATAAACAGGTATTTGAATTTTATTGCGAGAGGTATTTTTTTTCGTAAATCGCCAGAAAGATTCTGCCACTCGTGAAAAATTATTTTAGAAAGATGGTAAGGATTTTTGAGTTGCTTAGTGAGTCCATATTTTACAGGATCATCCTCTACTTCTTCCTGGAATGTTCCAAAGAGCCTGTCCCAGATAATGAGAACCATTCCCAAATTTTTATCAAGGTAACGAATGTTGCTTGCGTGGTGCACACGATGGTGAGAAGGACTAACAAAGATTGCTTCAAACCAGGCAGGCATTTTATTAATGTATTGGGTATGCACAAGAATTCCGTATATCTGAGTTAGAGAATACATAAAAACAATATCAATTGGCCTGAAACCCAGTAAAACCAATGGTAAAAAATAGATAAACCTGTATAACGGCTGTAAAACAGAAGACCTAAAACCGGTGGTTAAATTAAATTCTTCTGAAGAGTGATGGGTTACATGTACGGCCCAGAACAACCTGCAAAAATGATCTACTCTATGTTCTAAATAGAACGCAATATCCTCAAAGAGAAAAAGTGCCACCCAATATAGAACAGGATGAAAAGAAAAACTTATAAAATGAAATTCAAAGAAAGAGGCAAGAATCAAAAGATAAACCGTCCTGAATATAAGATCGACAGCTCCGTTAAGCGTACATAAATACACATTAATTAAAGTATCTTTTACTAAATAATATTTTTTGAAATGTATGTGGCTAAGCAGTATTTCGAATCCAATTACCAGGATGTATAATGGAGTAGTTATTAATAAAAGTAATTGTTCTTTTAACATCCGTAATTACAGATTTATACTGACATAATTTCTTTTTCTTTGGATTCAAGATGTTTTTCCACAAGTAAAATAAAATCGTCAGTTATTCCCTGCATCTCCGTCTCAGCGTCTCTTGCAGCATCTTCGCTTATCACGCTGTCTTTCTGCAATTTTTTAATATGCTCAATAGCATCCCGACGAATATTTCTGACTGCTACTTTAGCACTCTCACCTTCACCATTGCTTCTTTTCACTAATTCTCTTCTGCGTTCTTCTGTAAGTGGTGGTAAAAATAACCTGATTATATTTCCATCATTCTGAGGATTTATTCCAATGTTAGCTGCAATAATCGCCCTCTCGATCGGCTGGAGCATATTTTTTTCCCAGGGTTGGATGGTGAGGGTTCTTGCATCCATAACACTTAGGTTGCCCACTTGATTTATTGGAGTTGGATTTCCGTAATAATCAACAACAATACCATCAAGCATTGTGGGAGTCGCTTTCCCGGCCCTTATCCTGGTAAGTTCTGTTTCTAAATGATCAATTGCTTTGTTCATTGAAAGCCTGCCATTGTCTAGAATTTCTGCGAGGTCATCTGCCATGTAATCAATTTATTGAATTGAAATAATATTCTTTTTTTGACAATAATATATAATTCTTAAAAAGTGAACAAAATTAATGAAAACAGGTCGATAAAAAAGTTAATAAGACCTAATCCTGTTCAAGAGGTTCACCGGCGAGCGTAAGAATTTTGCGGGATTTAAGGATAGAGTCGTTTTGATTTTGGGTCGCAAAAGAAACGGGCTTGGATTTAGGCATACTGTAATAAATAATGCTTACCAAAAAAACAGAGGTTGATGTAAGCGCAAGTATCACCAAAGTGGTTCCATAAGAACGGAGCATATAAGCAAGGGCCATAAATAAAACATTTGTAAGCACGCAAACAATAGAAATCATTTTGTGACTAAGTCCAAACTCAAGTAAAAAATGATGGATGTGATTTCTGTCCGGACTGAAAGGAGAGCGGCGGTTAACTATGCGCAGGCTTACAACCCGTAGAGTATCAAAGAGAGGTACTATAAGAACAGCGAATCCCAGGGCAGGCGCTGAGTCTAAAACAAATCCGGATGACGTATCTGAAGCTACAGCGATGAATTTTATGACAAATACTGAATTTAAAATCCCAATAAGCAGGGAACCAGTATCACCCATAAATATTTTTGCGGGAGAAAAATTATAAATTAAAAAGGCCACAAGGCTACCGGAAAGAGAAAAAGCCATAACAGCGTACATCAGCTGGGAAGTAGCCAAAAAATAAATACCGAAAGTGGCAGATGTAAGTAAGCCAAGACTGCCTGCAAGTCCGTCAACACCATCTATAAGATTAAAAGAGTTTGTAATAACAACAATAGTAAAAAGACTTAGTAATATACTGGCGGTATGAGGTATTTCAAATATGCCGAGAAAACCATGCATATTGGTTATTTGTACTCCACCAAATTTAATTATTATCGCGGCGGCTACCAGTTGCCCAATGAATTTTTTAGTTGCTGAAAGAATTAAAATGTCGTCTTTTATTCCAAGGAAAAATACGACCATAATAGCTGCCATGAAGTACTGCAGAACTGAAGCCATTCCCGGCGGAACACCCATCAAAGTAGCAACAATAAAACCTGCGAATATCCCCAAGCCACCCAAAGTAGGAACCACAGCTTTGTGTACTTTTCTTTCGTCGGGCTCGTCGCAAAATTTTTTTTCTTTCGCCACTTCTATTATTACGGGTATCGAAAAAAACGTTATTAAAAACGCTAATCCCCCGCTAAGTAAAATGTTATCCATCCCTAACTATTAAATAAGCAATTCGTTACAAAAATATAATTAAGTTCGAATTAAATTTATATACCCATCGTAAAATATGTAACTAATTTGTAATAAAAAGAGCAAGAAAATTTTTGTTAGCACCTTTTATTTATTAGATAACGATAAGTTACCACACTTATTACATTACCTTATCAATAAGTCATACAACCTATTCGATTATCTTTTCATCCACCCCACTTGCCACTATAGCCTCACCTAATTTATTTATAGGATTTTTTCGGTTTTCATCGTATTGTAACTGGTTATTCAAAATGTCAATCCCTGCAAAAATCGCAGCATTAAATGAAGAAATATCTGCCATGTTTTTACCCGCTATATCAAATGCTGTCCCGTGATCAGGGCTGGTTCTTACTATCGGCAGACCAGCGGTAAAGTTAATACCTTCTGCCATTGAAAGAGATTTAAAGGGAATCAAGCCCTGGTCATGATACATTGCCAGCACAGCATCAAATTTATTTTGGTGCCCGCGGGCAAAAAAAGCATCTGCACTAAAAGGACCGCTCACTAACATATTGTGCTGCTTTGCGTCTTTAATAGCTGGCCTGATTATCTCTTCCTCTTCTGTTCCAATAAGTCCTTCATCACCCGCATGTGGATTTAGTGCCAGTACTGCTATTTTTGGCCTGTCAATATTAAAATCCCGTTTTAGTGAAGCATGTAGGATATTAAGCTTACTTACAATGCGCTCCCTGGTTATATAGCTTGCTATATCTTTCACAGGAACATGTTCCGTTACGAGCCCAACTCTGAAATCTGAGGAAGCGAGCAGCATTAAAACATCATTCAACCCAAAGAAGTCTTGTAAAAAAGGGGTATGCCCCGTATATGTAAATTCTGCGCTCTGAATGTTTTTTTTATGCACCGGTGCCGTTACTAACATATCAATATGCCCATCTTTTAAAGCCTGGCTGGCTGAAAGAAGGCTTATGCCTGCATATTTACCGCCGCTTTCATTCAATATTCCCGGCTGCAACGCAATTTCCTCTTCCCAGCAATTATATACGTTTACCTGTTTATGATTGATCTTATTAAAATCTTTTGTGCTTGAGAAATTAAAATTAAGATCAGGAACACTCTTTTTATAAAAATTTATCACTTTGTTACTGGCAAAAATGATAGGTGTGCAAAATTCCAGTATCCTGTTGTCTGATAATGCCTTTAATATTAATTCCGGTCCGATCCCATTAAGGTCGCCCGAACTAAAGCCTACTACAGGTTTTGTTTCTTTGAAGTTATTACCCAAGTTAAACTCTTTAAATGAGTGATGCAAGTTAGTCAATTATAATATGCATGGCAAAACTCTAATTGCCTTTGTTATTGACCCACAAAGAATAAGCGTCAAATCAAACTTTGTTCGCAACATAATTTTCTACCGGCATCCTGTTTGAAATACTTCGGGCCAGTGTCATTTCATCAGCGTATTCCAGTTCACCACCAAAAGCAATACCGCGTGCAATTGTTGTTACCTTCACAGGCAGGTCTTTTAATTTCCTGCTTATATAGTATATGGTAGTATCTCCCTGGATGTTCGGGCTTAAAGCGAAGATGAGCTCTTCAGTTTTTTCTTCTTCAGTACGTTTTATAAGAGAATCTATCTGCAATTGATCAGGACCTATACCATCGAGCGGCGAAATTATTCCACCCAGCACATGGTAAAGACCATTATATTGCTGTGTGCTTTCAATTGCAATTACGTCCCGTATGCTTTCAACCACGCAAATCATATTTTGAATACGTGCCCTATTGTTGCAAATGTTACAAAATTCTTTATCTGAAATGTTATAGCATCTCTTGCAAAAATTAATTTCTTCACGCATTTTAAAAATTGCTTCACTAAAGGTTTTTACTTCATCCACCTCCTTTTTCAACAGGTGAAGCACAAGTCGTAATGCAGTTTTTTTACCAATGCCAGGTAGTTTTGAAAATTCATTTACAGCATTTTCTAAAAGAGAAGAAGAAAAAATCATCCGGCAAAGATAAATATGATGCAGGAATAATAATTGCTAATGCCTGCAGTTTATGCCTAATGTTAGAATTAAAAAAATTGGGAATACTCTTATTCTTAATTGGGAATACTCTTATTCTTATTTAACATGAGCCCGACATAAGCGCCTTTCAAATTGCAAAAATGGTAAGATTCTTTTGCTTGCTAATCGGGGGTAATCAACCATTTCCAATTCTTAATTTCCCATCTCTGCTGACCCTACTCTTCCTCCTTGAAAATATGTTGTTCATCCCTCTCTTCTACCGTGATGTTTTTTATGAAATCATCATATCCGTCATCTCCATGATCGCTATATACCCCATATGCATCCATGCTATAACCAATTAGTCCGTCATTAGCTTCTATCAGATAAATTATGGAAGAGTCAGAAGGATCCGATTCTCCTTCAAAACGATAAGTGCGAATTATTTTAAGATCTTCGGGATTATAGAATTTATTATTCCCGGGGGTAAATCCTTCCGGTGTCATCCGAAATTCTTTGTCATGCTTTTTAATACGCAATTTTTCCAGCACGGAAGATACAGTGGTCATTTCTATTTTTTGATCTAACATAAAATTTATTTAATTATTAGTTTGATCTAAAACAGAGACAAATTCTATACCTGTTTATTGAACAAAAACACAAAGTGATGTTATTGAAACAGTCAGGCTATAAAGCCTGGTAAATCTTAATCTTATTATACAGAGTTTTTCTATCAATTCTCAAAATCTCAGCAGCTCTGGTTTTATTGAAATTAACTTCTTTAAGTACATTCATTATGGTATCATACTCAGCTTTAGCAGCGGCATCTTTAAGGTCTAATTCCCGTGGGTGGCCATCTTTATCTTTACTGGCAGCGGGAATGTAATCATTGAAATGTGCCTGGGCTTCTGCATTAGTTATTTCCCATGGCAACACCTTTGAATTTATCTTTCCCGATGGAGTAAGCAAAACTGCACGTCGCACTACGTTTCTAAACTCTCTGAGGTTACCCGGCCAGTTATAATTTTCAAACATTTCCATCACATCGTCTTCGTAACCTTCAATAGCTTTGCTAAGTTCCATATTGGTTTTGTCAAGAAAAAAATCTGCGAATAATGGTATATCAGCTCTTCTTTCCCGCAAAGGCGGCAGGTTAATCGAAAATTCATTGAACCGATGATATAGATCTTCCCTGAACTTTCCTCTTCTATATGCTTCCTGGAGATTTTCATTGGATGCCACTATGATTCTTACATCCACGTCCATCTCTTTATTTCCGCCTACTCTTTTAAATTTTCTCTCCTGTATTACGCGCAATAGAGCAGCCTGAACCTCAGGAGAAAGATTGGCCACTTCATCAAGAAACAAGGTACCGCCATTTGCCAGCTCAAAATGACCTTCCTTATCATTAATTGCACCCGTAAAAGCACCTTTTACATGGCCAAATAACTCGCTCCCTGCAAGTTCCTTATTAAGTGTACCACAATCCATAGCTACAAAAGGTTTATTTCTCCTGTTGCTTGTTTCATGTATAGTTTTTGCAATTACTTCCTTTCCGGTGCCGCTTTCACCGTATAAAATAATACT
This sequence comes from Chitinophagaceae bacterium, assembly GCA_046593045.1. Taxonomy (GTDB): domain Bacteria; phylum Bacteroidota; class Bacteroidia; order Chitinophagales; family Chitinophagaceae; genus Ginsengibacter. The sequence goes on from JBKJRY010000042.1 coordinate 20,022, forward strand.
GTAATTAGTTCCTGCCACAATCTCTATTTGATTATAGACACGTGCAGTTTCGCCATCCTGCCCTACAAGAAATTCTTTATTCGCGGAAGTTGAATATTGACGTCTATTTTTTTGAACGGGGGCCGATACTGATGGAGTAATAGGTGCAGTGGACGGCGCGGCTATAGCGTTTTCGATAACATTGATCACCTCATCCGGAATAAGCGGCTTGGTAATATAATCGAATGCTCCAAGTTTGATTACGTCAACCGCAGTTTTGATATCAGAATAACCTGTTATGATTATCACTATCGTTTGTGAGTTGGCTTCCTTAATCTTCAACAGTACGTCTTTCCCATCTTTGTCGCCGAGTCTGAAATCACAAAGAACAATATCAAAATGTTGCTCATTGAACCTTGCCAGTCCTTTGGCACCATTGTGGGCCATTTCCGTTTCATACCCTTTTTTGTTAAGGAAGCGACTCAACAAAGTGCACATATCCAGGTCATCATCAATGATCAGTATTTTCTTCTTCATATCAATTTAAAACGTTAAGTGGTCTGCAAAGTTAATTTAAATCTTGATTCTTTAATTGTGCTTGCGGAATGCGTTTCTCTTCAATCTTTATCCATTCCGCAAATTCATTAGGTTGAATTTTACTTCCGTATAAATTTGCATGAACCTTAGTGAATTCCGCACCAAGATAGAGTATTATTGAGCTGTAATACACCCACAGCATGATAATAATTATTGATCCAGCGGCCCCATATAATGTGGACAGGTTACTTTGCCCAAGATAAAAACCAATTGCTAATTTACCTATTGTAAAAAATATAGCTGTTATAAATCCTCCAAATAAGACGTCCTTCCATTTTATTTTAGCATCTGGTAATACCTTAAACATAAGTGAAAATAAAAAGGATGCAATTATGAATGATACTATTGATTCAAAGATCACTATAAAATAGATACTAAAATTGTGGATATACCTGCCTAAAAATTTCCCAAATGCTGATGCAAGGGCATTTAAGACCAAAGAAACAACCATAATGAATCCAATGGATACGATTAATGAAAAAGAAAGAAGCCTCGTTAAAATAAGTTTCCACCATGTTTTTTTAGTTTTCACCCTAAGGCCCCATATTTTATTAAGGGAATCCTGCACCTCTCCAAATATAGTCGTAGCCCCAATAAGTAGAATGACAATGCTTATAATGTTTGCAAAAAAACTATTTCCTGCAAGGTGAATATTTGTGATTGTGTCCTGGATCTGTATTGCTGCAGCACTCCCTACCATGCCTTCGATTTGGTCATATAATTCTCCCTGGGCAGCCTCTTTACCAAAAAATACTCCCGAAAGTTTTGATATTATTATGAGGAAAGGGGCTATTGAAAATACCGTGTAATAAGCAAGCGAAGCACTATATTTTAATATATTGTCCGATGACAATTCACGAAACACAACCCTTGTATAAGCAAAAAAAGATATTAAATGTTTTTTCATGTCTTATTCGACCATATTCTGTCGGAAAATTAATTTAAATATATACTAGTCTATAACCAAAAATGTAATATTTCACACAATTAACCTTAATAAACTAATTGCCGCAAAAAATGATAAAAGTCATCTAAAATCTACCAATAAGCCGCAACCGGACTTTCCGTTTTATCGTTCAAAATTAAGTATCAAAATTTGAAGCCCGATAAACCTAGCTTCTAAATATTTTGTTACGATTCTAGAATTAAATAAAAAATTCCTTTAAAGTCCCGTGAAAATAAAGTTTCAAAGTATTAGTTTTTGTTAGCTACTTAGTGTTTATGCGTTGGCATTAAAACATTTATGATTATCACATGAATCAAACAGATATGGACAAAACATGTTGACGGGTAAATTATTTTGTCAGCTGCACCCAAGATCAAAACAATTATAATACCATACATTATGATTAAACTTCGATGGTAACCTCATTTCGTGGAGCAATTTCCACATAAACAATGAAATCTAACACAAATAGCTAACCCACATTTCTATAAACTATACTAAAGGCGGGCATTCAACATATATAAAAATTCTGGCAAAGTTTTATATAAGGTATTGTTGTATCAATTTTATTTTTAACCTAAATTTTTCAACATCATGGGAAACTTATTATATGTTATCGCAGTAATCCTGGTAATTATCTGGGCCATTTCGTTCCTTGGCGGTTTCTACACGGGCGGAATAATTCACATCCTCCTTGTAATCGCTATTATAGCCATACTATTGAAAGTGATTAACAGGGCGACCTAATTTTTTATTTTTAATCTATAAAAAAAATTATGGAAAGCTGGAAATTAAAACTCAAAGGAAACTGGAACGAAACAAAAGGGAAAATGAAGCAAGCTTATGCCGATCTTACTGATGATGATTTGAAATATGAGGATGGCAAAGACGATGAATTTATTGGAAAAGTTCAGCAAAAGCTAGGTAAAACAAAAGAACAAGTTATCGACTGGATCGAAAAATTGTAGCTTACTGTATTCTATTTTTAGAAAACACCTACCCTCATTCTTTATGTCTGAGGGTTTTTTGTATACTTCTTTCCGGCAGACACGAAGCAAAATACTTGCAAAGCATTATTGCCGTAAAAGGATAGAAGTTTTTAAGAAAAAAATCGTTATTAGCTTTGTGACGGATGATTAACTACTTCACAAAACTATATTCTCTTCATACAAAAGGTTAAACGGCATTTCTTATCTATTATGCTTGTAAATAATCAATCTCCATTTTATGTAAAGCTGGGTTTCAAATTTCTAGTTATTTTTTTTATTTGTTTATTTATGTCGCCCAGAATATCTAAATCCCCTTTGCATTTGCGATGTTGCTTGCAGTAGTACTTTTGCCTATTGTAAAATACCTGGAAAGAAAAAAGTTTTCAAAAGTACTTTCTATAGCAATCGCGATACTTGCAGCACTAAGTATAATCGTGGGAATTATTTATTTTATGAGCAGCCAGATTGCAAGTTTCATGAAAGATATTCCTTCTATAAAACATCATATAGAAGATTATATTATTACTTTACAAAATTGGGTAAAACAAAAGTTCAGTATTTCGTTTCGTGAGCAAAATGAATACCTGAATGAGCATGCTGAAAAACTCAAGGCATCAGGAACGGGTTATATAAGCCATACTTTTCTTTCAATTACTGAAGCTGTAATATTGCTTATATTAATGCCCATTTATACCTTCCTCTTATTGTATTATCGCAATCTTATAAAACGATTTCTATATGGGTATTTAAACCAGAGTGCGGCGCGGGGGTTAAAAATGTTTTGACTGAAACTCAAATTATGGTTCGCAGTTATATGCTAGGGCTATTAATCGAAATGGCAATTGTGGCAGCTGCTAATTCAATCGGGCTATTAATTTTAGGAATTCGGTACGCTGTATTCTTTGGCGTTCTGGCAGCGGTTCTTAACCTGATTCCTTACATTAGTATGTTTACAGCAACTTTATCTACAGTACTCACTACTTTAACTATTTCAACTGATACAAGTGATTTAATATGGATAGTAATTATTTTTTACAGCATCCATATTATAGATGTGAATTTTTTAATGCCTCGTATTGTCGATTAGATTAAGGATAAATGCACTTATATCAATCCTTGGAGTTGTAGTTGGTGGCGCTCTAACGGGTATATCCGGCCTTTTTCTTTCTATTCCTGCTATCGCATTTCTTAAAATATTATGCGATGAGATAGAAGGACTAAAACCATGGGGAATTTTATTGGGCGATGATAGTAGCTACACTAAAAAATCACGGCTGTATGCCGGCTTATCCAAAATATCAACACAGAGATTTAAAAAATTTAGAAAGATCAAAAAAAGATGAATAACAGACGGTAGTCGCTATTAACACAACGTCATTTTCTCATTAAGCATAACTGAATGAAATTATAAATGTTGTGCCTTCGCCCGGTACACTTTCCGCGGTAATATCGGCATTGTGGCTCAGAATAATATTCTGGGTATTAGTAAGCCCGAGGCCATGGCCTTTTTCTTTAGTGGTAAAATAAGGTTCAAAGAGTTTGTTTACATCTCCTTTACTCATTCCTTTTCCTGTATCTGTTATTTTCGCTATACAACGATCCTTTATATTTTCAGTTGAAAGGTATAATGTTCCGTTTTCATCCATGGCTTCTATTGCATTTACAATTATATTCAAAAAAGCAATGCAAATTTTTTCATTGTTCACCAATATCGGGCAAATATCCGGATCATAATTTTTCTCGACATTTATCTTTTTCAACTCAATACGGTCCTCCGCAAATTCAAGGCTTTTATCCAATACTTCGTTGATGGTTGCTTTAGTGAACTTGAGATCGGATGTTCTGGTTGAGTTTAATAAATTACTTATTAATTGATTTATCCTATCAGTGTTACGCGTGATCATTTCGAATAACATAGTGATATCTTCCGTGTCATCTACTTCTGATTTTAAATGCTCAACAGCAAGATTTATATTGGTCAGCGGATTTCTGACCTCGTGTGCTATAGTGCGGGCGATCCTTCCCGTTACCGCAAATTTTTCAATATTTCTCAGTTCAATAAGTTCAATATTCAGGGCTGCCAATTCATCAAAACGGCCCTCGAGCTGTGCCTGGAATTCCCGGGCCTGCTGATCAGCAGCCAATTTTCCTTTATTCTCCTTGTTAAAAGTAAAGATGGAATATATCGTAAAACCTATTGCCAAAATGATTGATAATATATTAATTAACTTGATTGTATTTAAATATTTAGTGATCTTTTGTGATCTTATAGTTAATAATTTTCTTTCATTACTTTGAATCATATGTAGATAATCTTCCAGTTCGGTCATGTTTGATATTTCCTGGACTATGTCTAACAAATGAGGGCTTAAAACCTTAGCAGAATCATAAGCAACAAGATTTTTTTCCAACCTTGCAAATTTTATATTCATTAGCCCCCTAAGAGTATCTAAATATTTTTGCTGATTTGGATTATCTATTGACAATTTTCGGGCTCTGCTTAAAGTGGAATCGGCATTCGTGCGGGCTTGGTAATAATCTTTAAGAAGGTAGCGGCTGTTTGTTACGAGATACCCCCTAAAATCAGACTCGCTACGGGTTACAGAGGCAATTATGTTATCCAGGTCATGAATTACCTCGCTTGTATGATCAACCCACTTTGCCTGATTTATTAATTTTTGGGTTGACGAAAACGTCAGGAGATATGATATAAGCAGCAATAAAAATGCAACCAAGTACCCCATCCTTACACGATATGCAATTTTATCCAATATATTTTTGATCATATTATGTAATGGCTACTAGGGATACGGTAAAACAAGATTTTTTAAATATATTCCACGTTCAATGCAAAGAGCCTCTAATTACAGTTGCTGAAATTAACCGGAAATAATAATGCATAAAACCCCAATTGGTTAATGCAATCAGATGCGGGTAAAAAAAATGCTTTAACAAATATAAAATTACTTTCGGGCCTTATTTATTAGCCAGAATATTATAACAACTATCACAACTACTCCAATGATGCCAAACCAAATCCCTGCTTTAAATATACCTGCAATTGCCTCGCAACTACTAAACGTAACTGCTATGGCAGTCATTAAAACTACAAGCTTGCTTAAATTAATTCTATTCATATTTGTCTTTTTTAATTGAGGATTCTGACTTAAGAAATTTCATCCTTTCTAGCGTTTTTTTAGCTTCGTCCTGCGAATGAACTTGAGCTATTATGGCTTGTTGCATCTCTCCCGGAAAAATGGGTTAAAAAAAGAGATAAACCTTTATTATAGCAACAAATCATTAAAATTCAAGTGTAAATGAAAGTTTTTTTGATAATAATCTTACCCAGGCATTAAACTAAAGTAAAAAAGTATTCACTCCTGGTAATTCCATAAAATAAAACATTTGTGAATCCAGATACTACGTCATGTTAATAAAATTATACTTAAAGATTATGCCAAACATTCTTTATGCAACAAGTTAGGTCATATCGCTTCGATTATTTTTTTCAGTAAAAATGTTTCAATATTCCAGTCTCACAATGGGAAAATTATTACTCAAATAAACCTGACCTTTAGACATAAAAAAAAACTCTAGGTCTCAAAACCCTTGTCAATACTGCATTTTGGCAAATATTAAAAAGAGAATTGGCAATTGGCAATATATTTTATATATTATGATCGTAAATTTGAATTGAATAATTAATAAACAATTAAAACTTAAAATTATGGGCTCAGGAAAAGTATTAGCAAGCGTTTTAGCCGGTGCAGCTGCAGGCGCTATATTGGGCATCTTATTTGCCCCAGATAAAGGCACAGAAACAAGAAGAAAAATCGCTGAAAAAGGATCTGACCTTGCCGATTCGGTTAAGGATCGATATAGTGAATATTCAGATGTTGTTTCCGAAAAATATGACAAGGCAAAACAAAAATTGTCAAGTCTTGTTTCTGAAGGAAAAGATATGGGTAACGATTTAGTTAATCAGGCCAAAGAAAAAGCCAACGAGATGAGAGGCGATGTAAGAAATTCTATGAACGGATAACTGAATTCTTATCTTAATCAAATTGTAATACAAATAAGTCCGAAGATGAATGATATTCCGGAAGATAAGCCTACTGGCCTTGAAGAGTTATTTAATAAATTAAAGGAGTATGCGGAAACGAGGCTTGCCCTGATGAAGCTTATAGCCATTAACAAATCGTCTGGGTTTTTCTCCACGTTTGTTACTATGCTAATTTTACTGATGATTTTCTTTACAGTAATCTTTTGCGTTTCAATTGGCCTAGCCTTGTTAATAGGTGAATGGGTAGGTGGAGCGTCTTATGGTTTTTTTATTGTAGCAGGATTTTATCTCATCCTCGGACTTATTTTATTTGCAAACAGGGGACGTCTCTTGAAAACTCCTGTAAGCAACAAGCTTATCAAAGAAATGGTTGAATAACTATTCTAAAATTCGATAAATGAATAATGAAGAAACTGCAAGTGATAAACTTGAACGAATAGCCAATACTGCAGATTTACAAACTGCAATAAAAAGGTTAAAACGTAGGGTAGAAGTACAGGAAGCCGGATTACAGGATCAGTTTCATTCTATATTGGTAAGTTTAAAGCCTACCAATATTTTAAAAACCACCATTCATGAGGTACAGGAATCTCCCGAGCTTAAACATAATTTATTTAAAGTAGCTCTCGGATTGGGTGCTGGGTACTTCTCAAGGAAGATGGTTGTAGGAAAATCTGCGGGATTAGTAAGAAAAGCTTTGGGAACCGCTTTACAATTTGGAATTACCCAATTTATTGCAAAAAAAAAGGGTGATAATGAAAACGGATCTTTAAGACATGACAAAAAAAATCTCTTGCAACGAATTTTATCCATTTAACCTTCCAGGTTTGTAAGGCATCTTTTAAGATCAATGCCTTTCCCTAGAACTCCTCCAAAAATATCTCCGACCTTCTTCACGCGTTTTTCTATATTATGGATTGTAAATTGTTTTGGCGATAACCCGCTTTTTATCTCTTTCCAAGATAAAGGTGTAGATACCGTGGCGCCAGGCTTTGGTCTCAGGCTGTATACAGAAGAAATAGTTTGACCTCTCCTATTTTGTAAATAATCAAGGTAAATATGTTTATTCCCACGTTTTTTTAAATTCCTTTCAAGCGTTGTGAATTCCTTTAGCTCACTGTTAACAAGCATGCAAACCAGGTAAGTAAAATCTTTAACCTGTTCATAATCGTACTTTTTTGCGGTAGGGACATATATATGCAATCCGGAAGCCCCGGAAGTTTTACAATATGCAGGAGCGCCTGCCTTGTCCAGAACTTGCTTCACTACGTTTGCCGCTTCAATTACCTGTTCAAAAGTATTGTTGTCAGAAGGGTCGATATCAATAATTAAATAATCGGGTCTATCAAGGTTTTTAACAGTGGAATTCCATGGATTAATTTCTATACAACCCAGGTTATTAAGATAAGTAAGTGTTGCCTTGTTATCACAAATAATATAATCAATATCCTTGTTGGTAGATTCTGAAAATACCTTTTGACTTTTTACAAAGGAGGGTGCATGCTCGCCTGCGTCTTTATGAAAAAATCCTTTTTCATGAATACCGTTAGGGTTTCTTAAAAGCGATTCAGGCCTGCCCTTCAGATATGGTAAAATATAGTCGGCCATTGAAATGTAATATTCTATCACATCACCCTTAGTTACGCCATCTTCAGGAAAATATATTTTATCCGGATGGGAAACTTTAATTTTTGATTTTCCGAACGTGTAAACCTTATCGCCGTTCTTCTTTCTTTCTACATGTTTTTCTTCCGCACCTTTTGCAGCCTTTTCTGAATTAGTTGCCTTAGTTTTTTTTACAGCCTTACCGTTTGCCATAATTACTTCGTTTATATTTTTATCTTCTCTCAGATGCATAAATACAGGATGCCTCAGTTTACCGTCTGATGTAATTTCACTGTACTTCACTTCACAAATTAACTCAGGTTTCACCCAGGTTACGGGCATATTGGTTTTTATTTTTTGATCAAATGGCGATTCGTCCTGAACAAGTGGCCGAAGCATCTCATACATTTCCTTTAGTGATTGATCGTTAAATCCTGTGCCTGTATGACCTATATAAGTAAGTTTATTTTCCCCATTATTTGAAGCGAGAATTAATGCACCAAAATATTTTCGGGAACCAGCAGCCTGCGTATACCCTGCTATAATAGCCTCTCGTGTTTTATGATTTTTTATTTTGAGCCATTCCGTAGTACGTTTCCCGGGATAATATTTTGAATTACTCTTTTTTGCCATTATCCCTTCCAGGTTATTTTCTGTTGAAGCCTGGAAAAAAGATTTGCCATGTTCAAATATGTGATCAGAATATTTGATTACTTCATTTTTGGGAATTATTTGTTTAAGAAGTTCCTTTCTTTCCAGGAGTGTGAGTCCTTCGGTGTTATTGCCATTTAATTCCAGAAGATCAAATGCATAATATTGTATCGGCCTGCCTGTATTCTCTGAATAGTGTTGAAGATATTGGAAATTAGGTTTTCCCTGGTCATCCAGTACAACAATTTCACCATCTAATATTACGTCCTCCTTTAGTGTTTTAAGTTGATCTACAACAATTGGATAAATATGTTCAAACGTGATGCCATTCCGGGAATATAAAGCGATGGAATTTTTATTTTTTTCAGCAATAGCCCTGTATCCATCCCATTTTATTTCAAAAATCCAATCTCTATCATCAAAGGGCTTTTCTGTTACTTTTGCCAGCATTGGTTTTATAAACCTGTCAAGCCTTTTCCCCTTCTTTATGGATGTTGCTACGTACTTTTTTTTTTGGATGATTTTTTATTTTCGGCCAGCCATTTATTTATAGGTGATGATTTAGGCGTTTCATCCTCACTGTTATATTCAGTATCAACAGCATATTTATCATTGTGCTTTATCAGTAGCCAACTATTATCTTCCTTGCTTTTTAATTTTACCAATGCAAATTCTCCTTTCAGTTTTTTACCGAAAAGTTGAAATTTTAGATTCCCCGATTTTAAACCCGCTTTCAAATTTTTTTCTGCCACCTTTCTTTCTGAGTCTTCCAAATCAGCATATGTTCCACTATCCCAAATCTCCACTATCCCGGCTCCGTAATTTCCCTCAGGAATAATGCCTTCGAAATCCTTGTAATCATATGGATGATCTTCTACCATCATTGCCAGGCGCTTATCTGAGGGATACAATGACGGACCTTTGGGCACAGCCCAGCTTTTAAGCACACCATCCATCTCCAGCCTAAAATCATAGTGAAGACGCGATGCCTTATGCCGTTGGACCACGAACGTAAGTTTTGATTCAGATTTTTTTACTTTCCCTGAAGGTTCGGCTGTTTCTTTAAAATTTCTTTTTTTATTGTAGAGTGTAAGTGCCATTAAGATGCTTTTTTACGTTTTTCGTCAAGGCTGGCTTTGAGCTGCTCCATAAGATCTTTGGTTTTACTGTGTACTACTTTCATTTGAGGAGCCTTAATTTTTTTACCGCTTGCTTTAGCCTTTATGATTTTCAAAAGTTCATCATTGTAGGTATCCTTATATTTAGATATATCAAACTTAGCGGTAAGCTGATCAATAAGTGAAATAGCCATTTTTAATTCGGCGGGCTTTACGGTTGTATGCTCAGGCAGAACCAATTCATCAGTTTCTCTTATTTCTTCTTCAAATCTTATCCTGTTGAGTATGATCGCATTCTTATCGGGACGTAATATTGCAAGGCTCTCTTTATTTCTCATAACAAAATTCGCCACTCCTACTTTTTTAGTTTTTATTAAAGCCTGCCTAAGTAATTCATAAGGCCTTGTACCCGATTTGTCCGGCTCAAGATAATAGGGTGTTTCATAGTACATACTGCTGATTTCATCTTCTTTTACAAAATCTGAAATTTCAATTGTTTTTGTTTTTTTTGCATTCGCGGCTTCAAAATCCTTATCATCAAGTACTATATATTCATTATCAAGTTTATAGCCTTTGATGATATTTCCCCATGGAACTTCTTTTCCTGATTTCTCATTAATACGCTGGTATTTTATATTGGAATGATCCTTTTTATCTAGCATATCAAGATTAAGATTACTTGACTGAGTTGCACTATATAATTTCACAGGAATATTCACAAGACCAAAGCCGATTGCTCCTGTCCATATAGGTCTCATATAAAAAAGTTTGATTAATAATAAAGTATGCATGAAAAGTTTATGCCCTAATTTAAAAGCCTCTGTTCAAAGAGGTTACAGCGATTTTCTTACAGTTAGATCAACTCGCTGAGGAATAAATTCCACAACGAAATGCCTTTACGGGTTAACCCTATAGCTCTTCTACAGGACTTTGGATTTTATGGCTAACCGTTTTTTTCTCCATTGCCAATAAAAGAACCGGGAGCAATATAAGATTAGTTAAAGTAGCGGTAAGCAAAGTTATTGAAGTAAGCCAACCTAAGGATTGTGTACCTCCAAAACCACTGAAACAAAAGATCACAAAGCCCGCAATCAATACAAGTGAAGTATATAAAATGCTAAGGCCTGTATGTTTTATTGTTTCCGAGACAGTCAATTTTACATTAAAATTATTGGACGGCAGTTCCTGTTTATAGTTCACTAAAAACCTTATAGTAACATCAATGGCTATCCCAAGTGCAACGCTGAAAATTAAAACAGTGGACGGCTTAAGCCTCACTCCTGCCCAGCCCATAATCCCGGCTGTAACTATTAAAGGAATTACATTGGGAATGAGTGAGCATATCAATATCCTTAAAGACCTGAACAAATACAGCATGCACAAGGAAATAAACAAAAATGCCCACATGATACTTTCCTTGAGACCGTGAATAATATAACTGCTTCCTTCCAAAAAAGTAATGGTGGATCCTGTAAGCGTGATATTATATTTTGAAGTATCAAAAATTTCATGCGCTCTTGCATTTATTCCATTAAGGATATCGGGAAGTCTTTTTGTACCTACATCAGCCATATTGATACTCATTCTCGTAGTTTGCCTCGCCGTGTCTATGAAACTTGCGAGCAACTTTGAAACATTATTTTTGCCGCCGCTATCATTGGAAGGCTTCAGATATTCCCCGACAAAAGCCGCATCGAAAGAATTAGGAAGTGCATAATTGGAAGAATCACCTTCATAAAATCCCTGCTTCACAAATTTAATTCCTTCGGCGATTGACAGTGGCCGGGCCATTTCTTTTTGTGCTGTTATGTATGAAGACAGCGAATCCATTTTCGCCAGTACCGGTAAAATTCGGCTGCCTGCGAGGCCATATCTTTTCTTTGTATCAATAACAATTTCAAGAGGCATGACTCCATTAAAATTGTTTTCAAAAAATTTGAGATCAGTATATATCTTATCGGTTTTAGGGAGGTCGTCAACGATAAATCCCTCTGTCTTCAATTTAAAAAATCCAAGCACTGACAAAATTATTATCACGGCGGTAATGCTGTAAACGATGGTGGTGTGGTGCAGCACCCATCGTTCAATCCTTAATAATAAATTTGTAAAAAATCTCACATCAAGATAGGCAAGTTGTCTTTTTCCCGGAACCGGCATAATGCTCAAAGCGGCCGGCAAAAGGATAAAAGAAATTACAAAGATCATCATAATACTCAAGCCTGCAACCTGTCCGAATTCTTTTAATATAGCGCTTCTGGTTAGCGCAAAAACTGCGAAACCTATCGCCGCGGTTATATTACAGAAGAGTGTAACCACTCCCATTTTACTTACCATATCAATAAGCGACTGCTGTTTATTCCCGGTTTTTCGATAGGTAGAATGGTATTTATTGAAGAAATAAATACAGTTAGGAATTCCTATCACAATCACAAGCGGAGGTATTAATGCCGTGAGTAAAGTGATTTTATAACCGAACAAATAAGTGATACCGATGCTCCAGACCACACCGATGATAACAACCAATAATGATAAGAGCATCGTTCTTATTGAGCGAAACATCAGCAATAAAATTAAAGCTGATAATGCGAGAGAACCGATTATAAAAAACCTCATTTCTTTTGCAATCCTGTCCGCAACCTGGGTGCGTATCAATGGCAAACCACTTATATGTGCCTGGATATTCGTCTTTGCAGAATAGGCGTCTGTCGCTGCGATTATGTCATCAACTACTTTAGTACGACCGGAGGAATTGAGCACGTCTTTATTAATGCGGACAGCCGTTAAATAAGCTTTTGTTGCCGGATTGTAAAGAATTGTTTTATAAAATGGTAGAGTATAAAATAGTAGTCTGCTACTGTCAAGCCCGGGCTGCGTATGCAGCTCCGAAGGAAAAACCGGAACGGCATTTAATTTTTCTGACGCGGTATCTTTTATAAGATCAACAGCATTGGATACGCTCAGCACGTCTTCAACATAGGCTATCTTTTTGAGTGTGGAATCCAATTGCCTGTATGCTTCAAACTTATTAATTGTAAAAAAACTATCTGTTTGAATCCCGATGACCAGCAGATTTCCATCATCACCAAACTTCTCTTTAAAATTAAGGTAGTCCCTGTATTTAGGGTTGTCAACGGGAATAGCCTTGGAGAACTCATAGCTAAGTTTTATTTTACTGGCGAAGAACGCCATGGCAACCGTAACTGCAAGCAAAACGAACAACAAGGAGAATTTGTTATTCAAGACAAACTTCGCAAGACGCTTCCACATATTCAAAAACTTTGCGCAAAGAAACTAAATAATTTACTGACACTAAATTTATAATAATGCCGGAAGTTTTTTCGGATAAAAAACTTTCGCTCCTTTACTTTTCAATTGATGAAAACCTATGCAGAGCTTTTTATTTTATCCATTTCTTCATTTACAAAATCCATAAGCGCTTTAATATTTGCCGGAGAGAAATCAAATGTAAGGCCCGCCGCCTGGTAAAGTTCGGGCAATGTTTTTGTGCCGCCAAGGCTTAAAGCCTTCATGTAATTGTCCAACGCTTGCTCAGGATTATTTTTGTATTGCATCCACATGCCGATAGCACCTAATTGTGCAATGCCATATTCAATATAATAGAACGGGACTTCAAAAAGATGCAATTGTTTTTGCCAACCGTTTGCCCGGTAACTTTCAAGGCCTGAATAGTCAATAACATTATCAGAAAAATCTTTAAGGATAGTAAGCCAATGCTCAGTTCTTTCTTCCACCGTATGTGAAGGATTTTCATATATCCAATGCTGAAATTTATCAATTACGGCTATCCACGGGAATATTGTAATCGTTCTTTCAAGCTGGTGTTCTTTTGCTCTCCTGAGATCATCTTTGTTTTCAAAAAATACATCCCAGTGATCCATACTGAAAAGCTCCATCGCCATGCTGGCAACTTCAGCAATTTCCATAGGATATTCTTTAAAGGCATTCAACTCCAGGGAGTGTGTAAGAAATGACTGCACAGCATGACCGCCTTCATGAACCATTGTGGTTACGTCATGCATTTGCCCTGCGGCATTCATAAAAATAAACGGCGCGCCACTTTCTGCAAGCGGGCAATTATAACCACCGGGGGCCTTACCCTTCCTGCTTTCCAGGTCAAGGTGTTTCATTTCATTCATCTGCCTCAGGCATTCTCCAAAGAATGGCCTAACCTGGGTAAAACATTTAATTGATTTCTGCAATAGCTCGCTTCCCGTTTCAAACGGAGTAAGCGCCTTTGTGCCTTCCGGTTCAGCTTCCAAATCCCATGGGCGGAGATCTTCAAGATGAAGCTTTTGTTTTTTATCGGCGAATATTTTATTTATTAACGGTAATACATGTTCTTTCACAGAATCATGAAAACGAAAACAATCTTCTTTTGTATAATCGAAGCGGCCGAGTTCCTTAAACTTATAATTCCTGTAATTTTCAAACCCAGCATTCAATGCAACCTGCTGGCGTTTTTCCACTAATGTTGAAAATAGTTCATTCAGTGCATCTTTATCCTGCAATCTTCTTTCAGCTATTTTTCTATAAACTTCCTCACGTAAATTCCTGTCATGGCTTTCAAGAAATTTGGCAGCTTGTTGCAGCGTGTACTCTTTATCGTTAACCTCCACCGTCATTTTACCAGTAATTACTCCATACTTCTGTTGCATCACCGCAAGTTCAGCCTGCAATGGAATGTTTTCTTCCCTGAAGAGGTCAATACTTTTTTTTACTGATCGCAGGTAAGTATAATAGGTAGCAGTGTCTAGTTCATTAAGAAAGGGAGAATTTACAAGCCTTTTATTTAAGGCATCTGCATAGGGTTGTATTTTAGGCTGTATTTCCATGCAGAAGAAATTAAATGTCTCTTCCAGGCTTTGATCCGTTGTATCGCAGGTCATCTTTATTTGCCTCCAGCTAAAATCTTCATTGATTACAGCATCAAGCTCATTCATATCAGCAAGCCACTTTTCAAGTTCCTGTTTTGAACTGATCTCCCTATCCAATAACTCTTTTAAATAAGATTCTATAGATTCCCAGCTTTCAACAATTAAGTCTTGAGGAATATATTTTCTCTCAATTTTTTTTATATCAGCAGATGCTTCAATCATTATTATTTCATGTATTAGGTAAATGGTATTAGATAGTACTGATTATTAAATAATCAGTTCGAATTTTCATTTCCAATCTTCCATTATTTTACTCCCCTGCTTTCAATTTTACGAGGTGCCGCTTTTTGGGGCTTCATGTCTTTCACATGTGGTGTTTCAATATGCCCAGGCTTGTGCGCCTTATTGCTATCAACAGTATCATCTGTTTCCTCAGGAGATTTTACTTTTATTTCGATATCATTTTTTTCAATTATCTGGAACCATTTTATCATTTTCTTCATATCACTCGCATATACCCTGTCAAAATCCATGTCAGGATATACTTTTTCAAAATATGCTTTGAGTGTTTTAATGTCAGAGGCAGCCTCCGGGATCTTTTCTTTACTGCTTTTCATAGCGGTAAAAAGTTCTGCAAGATTGGAGTTGTCTTTTGTAGTAAAGACCTCAATACTTTCCAAATGCGAAAAATTATGCTGGCGGCTGCTCACAAATTTTGTAGTCTTATCGTCCAGAGAGCGAACAACAGCTCCATCCGCCTTTGAAGAGAGAAGCTCAAATAAACCGCTAAGTCCCGTAACAGAGACAATCTTATTATAATCCATATTAATTTTTTGTTTTGGAAGTGCAATATAATTGAAATGCTTTTTAGTAATGTTAATGAAATATAAAAGCACAGAACTATAACCGATTTACTATGTCAAAGGTTTTACATGAAAACAACGTCAAATCATTTATTAATTGTTCGTAATGGTTAGATTTTTACTAAGCTTATTTATTATTATAGTCTTCGCCTACACGTTACAAGCCCAAAGTGTAACCGGTGTATTGCAGGATGCAATCGAAAAAACACCCATAGCAAATGCCACAATGCAACTTACAGGTGCTGATTCAGCCTCTACATATTCATCAGTTACAGCCAATAATGGAAGTTTTACTTTCAGCCCAATACCACAGGGAAATTATACCATGAATATTACTTCAGTTGGTTATGAAACATTTTCAAAGGAAATAAATGTATCAGGGGCTGATAATAACCTGGGAAATATCGATGTTATAAAAAGCGCTAAAACTCTTGCTACAGTAATAGTAATTGGAGCTGCCCCACCAGTGAGGCAAAGGAATGATACACTTGAATATGCAGCAAGCCAATACAAAGTAAACCCGGACGCCACAGCTGAAGATCTTATCAAAAAAATGCCGGGTGTAACTGTTGATAAAACAGGCGCTGTTACTGCACAGGGAGAATCCGTAAAAAAAGTTACGGTTGATGGCCGCGACTTTTTTGGCGACGATGCAACAGCTACATTACGTAACCTGCCTTCAGAAGTAATTGATAAAATCCAGGTATTTGATAAGCTCAGCGACCAGGCACAGTTAACTGGTTTTGATGATGGCAATACTACCAAATCAATAAACATTGTTACCAAAGCAAATATGCGTAACGGCAATTTCGGTCGGGTGTTTGCCGGTTATGGAACCGACGACCGCTACAGTGCAGGTGGCAATGTGAGTTTTTTCAATAATGCCCGCAGAATCTCTTTGGTAGGGCTTTTAAATAATGTAAACCAGCAAAATTTTTCATCGCAGGATTTGCTGGGCGTTTCAAGCAGCAACAATCGCGGCGGTGGCGGTAGGAGAGGTGGTGGTGGTGGCGGAAATTACAGAGGTGGTGGTAACAGCAGCAATTTCCTGGTAGGTCAGCAAAACGGAATAAGTAAAACCAATGCATTGGGAATTAATTACAGCGATGCATGGAGTAAAAAAATTGATGTAACGGGAAGCTATTTTTTTAATAACAGCAATACAAATAATAACCAAATCATTAACAGGGAAAATTTTATAACAAAAGACTCCAGCCAGTTTTATAATGAGAATACTATTTCCAATAGTACTAACTATAACAATCGTGCAAACTTCAGGCTAAACTATAAAATAGATTCTTCCAATTCACTACTAGTCACCTCAAGCCTTAACTTTCAAAATAATAAATCCAACAGTTCAGTGGATGGAGTACAATCAATTGACCCGAAGAATATACTTAGCAAAACGCTGAATGATATTAACAGCAACACCAAAGGGTCTAACTTAAATAACAGTATTTTGTTCAGGCACGCATTTCCAAAAAGAGGCAGGAGCATATCTCTTGGAATCAACTTAAGTACCAACGATCGTAATGGACAAAATTACCTGTCAGCCTATAATACTTTTTACAAATTAAATTCTGCCTTCATAGATACTGTTAAGCAACTTTCTGATCAGCAAACCAATGGCAATCAATACAGCTTTAACCTTGTGTATACTGAGCCTGTCGGAAAAAAGGCTATGCTGCAATTAAGCTATAATCCTTCTTTTCAGACCAATCACGCTGACCAGGAGACTTTTAATTTTGATAATGCCAACTCAAAGTATTCCCTTTTAGATACAAGCCTTAGCAATAAATTTGACAATACTTATAATACACAAAATGCCGGACTTACATACCGCAGTGGCGACAAAAACAATATGATAGCTGCAGGGCTATCTTATCAATATGGAGAGTTAAACAGTGAGCAGGTATTTCCGCAGGCAACTCAAATCAATAAATCGTTCAGCAATATTCTTGGAAATGTTTTTGCAAGGCTGAAGCTTTCTTCAAAAAGCAACGTGAGAATAATATACAGGTCATCAGTAAATCCGCCTTCGGTAGCGCAGCTGCAAAATGTTATTAATAATTCCAACCAGTTTTATTTCACCACCGGCAACCCGAACCTGAAACAACAATACACCAATAATTTTATTACTCGTTTTACTTTCACCAACAGTGCAAAGGGGCAAAGTTTTTTTGCAAACCTGTTCTTGCAAACCACACAGGATTATGTATCGAATGCTGTGTATACTGCTTCGCAGGATTCTATGTTGACAAATACCGTTACCCTTTATAAAGGCTCGCAGATTTCAAAACCTTTAAATCTTGATGGTTATGTAAGCGCCAGGTCGTTTTTTACTTTCGGTTTGCCACTCAAGTTTATTAAATCCAACCTCAATTTTAATGCGGGCCTGGGCTATGCAAAGCTTCCGGGATTGATCAATAATCAATCGAATATTTCCAACAGTTACAATTATAACCTTGGCGCTGTGCTCGCCAGTAACATCAGTGAGTATATAGATTTTACATTATCATATTCAGGCAATATCAACGTAGTAAAAAATACGTTTCAACCTGGTCTTAACAATAATTATTTCACCCAATCTGCCGGCATCGTTGCTAACCTTCGTACGAAAAAAGGACAGTTTTTTCAAAATGATCTTTCCAACCAATATTACAGAGGCTTGACAGATGGGTTTAATCAGAATTACTGGCTCTGGAATATTGCTATCGGCCAGAAGTTTTTAAAGAACCAGGCAGGTGAATTAAAATTATCGGTATTTGACCTTTTAAAAGAAAATAAGAGCATTACACGCAATGTAACCGAGTCGTATGTTGAAGATGTAAGAAACCAGGTATTACAACAATATTTTATGCTGACATTCTCCTACAAATTGAAGAACTTTGGAAGTGGCAAGGCCAGTTCGTCTACCCCTGATCCTATGCAAAAAAGAGGAAATTTCAATAGGTTTTAATTTAGCATAAAATACTTTTATTTTGAATGAGCGGGAACTGATAGAACTGGTTAAGAAAAAGGACCGGGTTGCTTTTAAAACGCTCGTAGACACTTGGCAGGATATGGTATTCAATACATCATTGGGCATATTGCAGAATGCCCATGATGCTGAAGATGTAGCCCAGGAGGTATTCATTAAAGTGTTTGAATCTGTTTCGACATTTAAAGGAGAATCAAAATTTTCAACGTGGCTGTATCGTATTACCCTATCGAAAGCCACTGATCATATACGGAAGAAGAAAAGAAAAAAACGATTTGCATTTATTCAAAGCCTTTACGGAAAAAATGGTGAACAGGTTGTAGACCCCCCGGATTTTTTTCACCCGGGTATAAGCCTGGAAAATAAGGAAAACGCGGCTGTGCTTTTCAAGGCAATTGAGCAATTACTACCCAATCAAAAAAATGCTTTTGTGTTGAATAAGATTGAAAATTTAAGTTATAGGGAAATTGCAGAAGTAATGAGTATAAGTGAGCCAGCAGTTGATGCACTGCTGCAAAGGGCTAAAGATAAATTAAAGAAGATTTTAAAAAACTATTACATGTCGGGCAAAGATTAGTATGCTTAAAGCAATTGTTTTTGAATTTTTAAATGCACAGAACTTTTATTTAATTCTTAATGCACCGCAGGTATTGGTTTAAAAAAACGTCTAATAACTACGCATATGAATAAAAATCTTATTAATAAGAAAGTTGATGATGCTATGAATAGCATCGACAATATTTCAAAAGCTTCACCAACTCCGTTCTTCTTTACCAGGCTTGAAGCAATGATGTTGAAGGAGAAGAATGCCTGGAATAAAATCTCTTCTTTTTTTGCAAGACCTGTTATTGCTCTTGCTTGCATTTGCATCGTTATAATGATAAACATTGCGGTAATTTTTTCCACCAATATTTTACCCGCTCCTGCTTCGCAAACCGCCAACGAAGTGGCTGTAGCTGACGAGTATAGCGATGTAACTACCAGCCTGTACGAACTGGAAAAATAAAACAAATGATGATGACTATCAATAAACCTAACCGGTCGCTTTTTGCAATCATAATCTTCCTTCTGTTGACAAATCTCGTGATGTTGGCTTTTTTCATATTTCTCAACAGGCAAGACAATAAAGGCTCAACTAGCAATCAAAAGGGCAAATTTTCAGCATCTCTTAAAGAAGATGTTGGTTTTACAGAGATACAACTCGATAAATACCAGTCAATGCGAAAAGTTCAATCAGAAAAAGTAAAGCCATATTTTAACGAAGTAAGAAAAGCAAAAGTCAAATTTTATGATCTTCTTTACACAGTACCGGTAGCTGATTCGGTTTTAAATAATGCCGCAGAATTAATTGGTACAAAGCAAAAAGAACTCGACATTTATATCTTCCATCATTTTGAAAGAGTCAGGAGCATCTGTACATCCGACCAATTGCCCAAATTTGATACTGCATTAAAGAAGCTAATCATAAGACTGATATCAAGTAAAAACAAAAAGTAAATCATCGCTGCTAAACAAATTTTTAAAATATTTGCCTTTTCGGGGGTGCATTTATCAATAAAAAAAATAATTCAAACCCCTTACAATGAAAGCAAAGATCATTATGTTAATTGCGCTGATATTTGCGGCAATAACTTCTACACAAGCGCAACAACAGGGCTTTCAAAGGAAAACTGTTGCAGAAATAGTACAATCGTCAATGGAAAAAATTTCAGATCCACTTAAGCTGGATAAAGACCAGCAGGATAAGACGACAGCTGTATTAACTGATTTTTATACCATCCATAATAAAATGAGAGAAGGTGCAAGATCAAGCGGCAACAGGCCCGATCATACTGAAATTGAAAAAATGGCTAATGATCGTGATGAAAAATTAAAGAGCATTTTTTCTCTTGATCAATACAATAAATTTAAAAATGAGATAGAGCCTTCACTACGTCCCCAGCGGAGAAATAATGGGCAGGGTGTTGGAAACAATTAAGAGTAGGTTTGTTTAGGTTTTGGTGGAGGTTTGCCGCTTGGCAAACCTCTTTTTTATTTATAATTGTTTTGTATTTCTATTGACAAATCATTAGCAATCAAATTAAAAATATCAATCCGCAACGATATTAAATACAAAATAGCCTCTGGTGAAAAACTATACCCTCGGGGCCGTCCTATAGAAAATCCTTTACTGCTCAATTCTGTGCTTTCTGCTAAGTTGAGATCCGAAATTTTTCGCAGAAGTAATTTTGCCGGTTGCTTTTCATCTAGACCTCTTTCCATAATTTCTCCATTAGCCAGTTGAATGAAATATTTTCGTTCATTTACTCCCACAAGTTTGCCAAGATTGGTATCGCAACCTATATACAAATGCATGTATTCATTTGCTTTCATATTGACATATTTAGCTGTTATGTTTTGCTGATAATGCTACCTTGATTCCAAGGGCAATTAAAATTAATCATGTAATTTTTTTGGTTTTGAATACTGAACATAATATAAAGTTTAGAGCAATTTTGAATCTAAATTCAATTCAAAAATACAAACCATTTTGCCCTGAACTGTATATG
>JBKJRY010000046.1:0-11617 GCA_046593045.1 Chitinophagaceae bacterium
GCATTTATATACTACATGCGATAGCTTCTTGTATTTATTTGACATCTCCCAAAATTAAGGCGTAGCCATCAGAACATGACCACCGCCACAGGCGGTGGATTTTTAAGTTGCATTAAAATACTGGCTTAGCGAATAGCTTTAAAATACGCCCAGCCTTCCTTTTGTTTGGTAACAATTTCGTAAATGCCATCCGGCACTGTTTCAACGCCTGGTAGCAGCTGACTCTTATCAACATTATGAGCTTTCATGGCAACCGAGCACACTTTAAAAGAGACATGTTTATTTGCAGCAAGTTTTGCAATATCATCTGCAACTACTGATTTATCTTTTTGAACCATGTCAAGTGAATTGCCATAGAACACTACTTCTACCTGTGCATCTGCAGAAGCCTTTACGATTTCATTAGTCCACCTTATCACGGCTTTATGATTCATGGTATCACCGCTGGTAAGATCAAATACGACCTTGTAATCTGACTGGGCTGATAATAATATGGGAAAAAACAGCGCCGTGAAAATGATGAAAATAATCTTTTGCATAACTGGATTTTTAAGGTTGTTATTTTTTTTTATCTTTTCTATTCTTATTATTTTCCGGTAATATTTAAGGTATTGAAGCATCGATATGATATATTAAACCGAAGATTGATTTTCAACTATAAAATTAATAATTTCTTCGATAGAAATCCCAGCCCTGTTACACGCATCCTGAATTTCATCACGGGATACATTTGCCGCGAATGATTTTTCCTTCAGTCTCTTTTTTACTCCTTTTAGTTCCATTCCCTTATAACCTTCAGGGCGCATTAATGAATATGCATGAATCAATCCTGATAATTCATCAAAAGCGTATAACATCTTATCCATCTTCGTTTCGGGCTCCACACCAAAATGGTTGGGGCCATGTGATGCGATGGCATGTATAATTTCAGGGTCAACATTTCTTTGTTCCAATTCAGCAATTATTTTTTTACAATGCTGGTCAGGCCATTGATCCCAATCGGCATCGTGTAATAATCCGGCTATTTCCCAACGCCATTGATTGGCTTCATCGAGCAATTCCTTTTCCGCCGCCCATCTTTGCATGAGATGAGCCACCTGCTTCATGTGAGTTTTTAATTTTTCATTCAGCACCCATTCATTCAAAAGCGCTAATGCTTCCTCCTTTGAAAGAGTATTTCCGAGGTTACCCGGGTCACCAAATTGATTTCGGCCAAGTGAAAGATTGCTCATTCAATTTAGATTTTGATTCATTAATACAAAGGCTGCATGAAAAAAACTACAAGATATCCATTTCCTTAAGATCGCGTAACAGTTGCGGCGGCGAATGAAAATGTATTCCCTTAATGCCCACTTCCCCGGCACCTTTAATATTTCGAAGGCTGTCATCAATAAACAGCGCTTCAGCAGGATCTACCTTAAAGCGACTCAATAATGTGTGATAGATATCGGCAAAAGGTTTCCGGGTTTTTTCTTCGCCACTCATTACTATACCATCAAACCATTTTAGAAAATCATAACGCTCAAGGGCAACCGGGAAAGTTTCCGCACTCCAGTTAGTAAGCGCGTATAGATTATACTTATCCGCTTCCCTGATCGAACGTAGAATCGCGACTGTGTCATGTATAGGGCCTCCAAGCATTTCTTCCCACCTGCCATAATAAGCCCTTACCTCATTTTCATATTCCGGGAATTTCTCCACCAGTTCCTGGGTTGCCTCTTCTAGTGATCTGCCGGCATCCTGCTTTTCGTTCCAGTCGTGTGTGCAGATGTTTTCAAAAAACCAATCTATCTTTCCTTCATCATCAAAAATATCCCGATAGACATACCGTGGGTTCCAGTCGATAAGTACGCCACCCAAATCAAAAATTATCGCTTTAATTCTTGTTTCCATATTCATAAATAATATGTTCAAAAATAAGAAACCTTTTAACTAACTAACATAAATTTAATAGCCCGGATTGTAAACACAGTTCACATCGAAATGAAATTATTGCACTGAAGTGATCCACCATATATTTCCAAAAGGGTCTTCCACTCTCCCGCTCCTGCCATATGCCTGGTCTGACATTTCGGTTACTACTTTTGCTCCTTTATCAATTGCTTTTTTATATGTGTCATCTGCATTATCAACATATACAAACAGGCCGGCTGTCCGTGGCTGGAATTGCCCGGTACTGTCGGCAAACATAATTGTACTGCCACCAATCGTTATTTCACTATGTATAATTATTGTTTCCTCACGCATGTGCCTGTGTGATTTGTTCTCCACCGCATCAAATACTTTCTCCTTGAATTCAATAAATTTTTGGGCGCCTTTTACAATTAAATAGGGCATGACAGTTTGGTAGCCTTCAGGAATCACAGAATTTTTACTCATTGAACTATATTTTTAAAAGTTGATAAATCAAATGTTTCAATTATTTGAGCACATTAAAAGTTAACCTGTTTCCGAATGGATCAATTACTTCCATACACTTTGTTCCCCAGGGAGTTTCTTCCAGGCCTGGACTGTTGTATCTATAATCCTTTGCCAATAGTCGCGTGTTATATTCTTTCAATCCTTCAAAGCCTTCTATGTAAACTGTTGCACCGGGCGTGCAGTCTCCATGATGTTCAGAGAGATGTAATTCAATATCGCCCAGCGATACCTGCAGATAGACAGGTGCATTAGCCGGCTTGTCTTCCCAATCAATTTTAAAACCTAACCAGTTAATATAAAAATCAACTGCTTTGTCATAATCAAAAATTCTGAAAATCGATTTAACTTTTACCATCAGTGAAGATTCAAATAAATTCCCTTTTAATATTCAATCCACCTTATGGCTGGAATTTTGCACTATAATCAGGCATTCCACACTTCCCTCCTTGCAAATTTGGCCAGTATAAACCGGGGTAAAACCGGAGATTGTAAAATAATTAATATTGAATGGAAATCTGTTGATGTATAGAATAATAACTTTTATAAAAAAACAATTTCTCATGCCAACGCTGATACATTTCTTTATAATTTCAAATACCTTTTTGCATGATCATCCATTACTAAAATCCAATCCTGCCCATAGCCGGAAGAAGGTGGAATAAATTTCATTGATCTTTTATTAGATATTATAATTGCTTCTTTCGACTTACCCGTTCTCGGGTCATACCAATATGTTTGCAAGCTATCTCCCGTTATCTTACCCAGGTTAACAGTAAAAGGCTTCCCCTCCGATGTGTACACGAATGCATAGTCATTCCCTCTCGTAGCCTGTATATGCTCCGATGGAGCTAAATTATTTTCAACAATTAATTTCTGGTCAGGAACGCGATCAAGCAAAGTATGCGACTCAATCAATTTCTTTACAAATATCATTTGATTGGCTCCGGGTAATTCCATTGCTTCTTCCCAATAATAGTGAGGCCCGTTAACACCTTCGTGTTTAGGAGAATACATTTGCCATATATCATGGCAGCCATAAGTATGTCCGTGCGCACCCGCGAAAAGATCGAGGTACGCGTATTTTCTTACATCATAAGCATTTGAAGTTCCCAGGTCTTTCGCGTTAAAACAAACAGGATGATCTTCATATAAAGGCTCAGCATCCATTACCGGTTTTGCAGGTAACATCGAATAAACGGCGGCGATTTTATCATACACGGCCATATCGCGGCAGTGACCATTTTGAAACATATTAAAATTCAGCCATTGCTCATTATGAAACCATTCCGCTGAGCCCGTTTCATTAGGCTGTGGATGAAAGCTGATTATTGCTTTGTTATTGATTGCTTTTTGTATCGCATTTCCCATGGCATTCCAAATGGCAACATCCGCTTTGTTGCGTGGATTACGATCGCCGCCTAATATCCAGATGATATTTGTTTTATTTTTATAACGATTCCCGATCCATCTACCATAAACCGCGGCGTTCTGCTCATTAAATATTTCAGGGCCTTTCCCCCATCTGTCTTTAAATATTTTGTCCCCCCATGTTGGAAGTAAACCAATCGTAAGGCCATATTCATTTGCTTTATCAATAATATAGTCTACATGTTGAAAATATGTTTCATTTGGCTTTGACGGATCATCATTTATCAAAGGCATTTCCCCGTAGGCGTTAGGCGTGTGAAGGCCATCCATCTCCGCCAGGACTACCGCCTGGATAACAGTGAAGCCCTGCTCACTCCTTCTTTTCAAATAATGGTCTGCTTCTTCACGGTTTAAGCGATGAAATAATTCCCATGCAGTATCACCCATCCAAAAAAATGGACTGCCATCTTTTAACAAAAAATGTTTATTGGAACTTATGCTGAATTGAGATTCGCCCATTATACATAAAATAATAAAGAGAATCGAGAAGAATATTTTTTGCATAAAATATTTAAGATTTTTTTTAAAATAACTTAAGCTTCCACATCATATCAGTTTCTCTCCAATATTAAAGGGAATTAAACATCCGGGAAGAATGATTTATCCTGTAATGAATGTTGCCGCCTTTATAAGATGCCAGTATTGTTTTTACAGCCGACTGAGATATAAAGATTAATTATTTCAAACGAACATGCATGCTGATGTCTAACTGTATCTAATTTTTTTGCGTAACACTTGTCCATTCATCTGTTCGAAATGCTGACGCTGGCAAGCCTTCTTCATTATAAAGATTTGCATCATCAGGATTGTTACCCCATGCATATCTTACTGCAACCGGGTTACGGATTTCATCACTATAAACAACCACTTTGCCGCCATTTAAATATGCCTTTGCCCACACAAATTTTTTATCCTCCCCTGCTATTGCAAAACCTTTTGCATAACCGTATTTATCTTTCAACATTAATCCACTCCCTGTATTTGAAAAGCTCAGAACGATTTTATTATTTTCTTTTGTCATTGATTGATATCGAGGCCCTGAATACACAACATCCTTTCCATAAGCAATCTTCTCAGCAGCTAACGCCAACCTGTACCCTACATCCTGTTTATTTTTCGGATGAATATTATCACGCTCCCCTATATCACTGATAACTGCCTGCCCGGTTGCCGGAAGTGAAAGAGTCATACTTTGGGCTTCTCTCAGCTCCGCCCAATCACTTTGCGCAGGAATGGAATCAGGCGCCATAAAATTGGCGAGCTGCACCCACAAGAAAGGAAAATTATCATTCCATTTTTCACGCCAGTCATTAATCATATTTGGAAATAGCGAACGGTAATTATATGCTTCGTCCGCATTAGATTCGCCCTGGTACCAAATAGCTCCTTTGATCGCAAATTGTATAACCGGTGCGATCATGGCGTTATATAATTGAGAAGGAAAAGAATTGGGCCCGAGGTCTTGAATTCCAAAATCCTTATTAATCGCGGAAGGCTTGTACTGCCATGTTCCCGCTAAAGGAATTTTTTTGCCGTCAATTTCAATATACATCTGTTCTGCCTTCCCAAAAAATCCACCCCCGCCACCGGTATCGGATATTTTGATTACGATAGTGTTCTTTCCTTTTTTAAATTGCGCTGAACTTATTTTATAAACTCTTTCAGCGGAATAATTATTAGTGGCTCCCACCTGCACGCCGTTTAAATAAGTAACATCATTATCGTCAACCTGGCCAAGATTGAGAGTCCCATCTTTTCCATACATCGCCCCCGGTAATTCAAATTCTTTTTTGAACCAGATGTTACCGTCCACATTACCAATTTCAGAAGCTTCCCAAGGTTGCGGTTGCTGAATATTTTCCCAGCCTTCGGTTAATGCGGATGGTTCGTACCATTTTTCAGCATCGCCTTTATCATTTTTAAGTGAGTTTTCAAATTCTTCATTCCTGGTTCTCATCAGCTCATCTTCTTTATCTTTTTTCCCGAGGTCTACTCCTCTGTATTTTTCTTCCTTACCCATCACATCCCAACTGGTCCATGCCTGGATATTAGTACCACCCCATGATGTATGAATCAAACCAATGGGAATATTTAAATCATTATTGATCTTACGTCCGAAGAAATAAGCTACAGCAGAAAAATCCGGAACCGTTCCGGGACTGCATTCCTGCCAGCCGGCATCAGCGACATCTTTCATTAGCTTGTACGCTGTTGCCTTCTTTACAGTAAAAAGCCTGATGGATGGATAGGCGCTTTCTGAAATTTCTTTTGCAGCATCTCTTGTATTTCTCAACATCCATTCCATATTGGATTGGCCACTGCATATCCATACATCACCTAATAAAATATTATCCAAGGAAATATTATTTTTTCCTGTAATAGTCATTGTAAAGGGGCCACCATAATTCATTGGCTTAAGCAAAAGCTTCCAACTGCCATCTTTGCCTGCTTTTGTTTTTACATTCTGTCCATTAAAATTTATTGAGATTTTTTCACCTTTACCCGCCCATCCCCATATTTTTACCGGCTTGTCCCTTTGAAGAACCATGTTGCTTGTAAAAATATTAGGAAGTGTAACATCAGCAAACGCGGTAATGCAAAGACAAGAAATAAATAAGGCAAAAAATATTTTCATTTCGATAATTGATTTGATTTAAAAAATGCTGTGATAAAATATCAAGACTGAAAATCATCACTGTAACGATAAGCTTCGATTAGTTTTTTCTCACCGTCTTTACCAGGAAAAGCATTACCATGCTCCATTCCCAAAATACCTTTGTATCCCTTACCATGGATATGTTTAAAAATATTTTTGTAATTCATCTCTCCCGTCGTAGGCTCGTTGCGACCCGGATTATCACCTATTTGAAAATATGCGATAGCTTCCCATGACGCGTCAATATTGTTGATGATATTTCCTTCATTTCGTTGCATGTGGTACATGTCAAATAAAAACTTGCAGGATGGGCTGTTCACAGCTTTACAAATAGTATAAGTTTGATCGGAATGCCTGAGAAAAAGTTCCGGGGTATCGCTCAGCGCTTCGAGGACCATTACCAACCCGTGCGGCTCCAGAATATCACAGGCCGGCCTAAGCGCTTCTATTACATTGGCTGTCTGATATTCAACCGAAAGCTCGTGTTCATAATTTCCTGGTACCACCGTCATCCATTTTGCATTACATCTTTTGGCACAATCCACTGCATCCCGGCATGATTTCAGAAACTTTTCCCTCCACTCTTTATTGCCTGAGGTAAGCGAAGTTTTTACGGGCCAGCTATCAAAGTTTACAACAAAAACACCCATGCGCATATTTAGTTTGCTGAGGGTATTACCAATCCTTTCCTGTTCGGCAACCGGCCTGTTCATGAAACCATTGTCTTCGATAGCCCGGAAACCCGCATCGTGAGCAAATTGTATCTGGTCAACAAAATTCGCTCCCGCACTGTTTTTAAACATTCCGTCATGAATAGCATAGTCGAGATTGAAAGGTTTGTCTGCACTATTATTTTTATTATTAGCTACTGTTAAATTGGTCGTTAAAATACCTGCCCCAGCTAAAAATGATTGTTGGATAAAATTCCTTCTTTCCATATCGCTTTTAAGATTTAATATTCGTTTGTTAATGAAAATTACTTTAAGATAGCATTGTAAGTGTACTGTACAAGAGGTACCGGGTAAAGCTATATAAAAAATTGAGTAAAAATCCAGCCTGCTATTTATGAAACTTTAATTAGCATTATAATGCTTTAAAAAAAATACTATTTTTAATTTTTAGTAGCGATGCTTGTAAACATGACAGATAGAGTTGATAACAGGTCATATCGTAAAGTATTTGACCGGTTTTCCAAAACAAACTTTTTCTTATAGGCTTTTAAACAACTATTTTAATACAACGCAATATTTCTCAATAACTCAATTCTTTCTCATAACAAAAATAAAAAGTAAATGACCACCATTAATCGCAAACAGCTATTTCTAGCCAGCCGCATTGCACTAATCTTAACTGCAATGACCTTTGCTTTCAGAGCCTCACTTGAAGGCGTATGGAGCGCAGAATTTCATCTGACAAATGAACAACTTGGGTGGGTCTTCAGCCCTGCCTTTTGGGGATTTACACTTGCAATGATATTTGGTGGCTCTTTATGTGATATTATTGGAATGAAGCGCATACTAGTATTAGCTTTCATCGGGCATGTAGCCGGTATTGTTATGTACCTGGTAGCAAAAGATGCTACTATGCTTTTTATAGGAACTGTTCTTATTGGTGTGGGGAACGGCATGGTAGAGGCAGCATGTAACCCGTTAACTGTTACATTATATCCCCAAAATAAAACTACCATGCTCAACCGGTTTCATGTGTGGTTCCCGGGAGGAATTGTTATTGGAGGATTACTTTCTTACTTGATGATAGATCAAATGCAAATTGACTGGCGCATATTAATTGCCACGCTTTTTATTCCTGCCGCCATTTATGGTTTTATGTTTTTAAAATTGAAGTTTCCACAAACAGAAAGGGTGACAAGCGGCGTAAGTACCAAAAATATGTTTACCGCGTGCTTAAGTCCTTTGTTTATCATTATGATAATTTGCATGTTCATGACCGGAGCTACAGAATTAGGAACAAATACCTGGATCGTTGCTTTACTAGAAGGAGCAAATGTTTCCGGGATATTGGTCCTTGTATTCATAAGCGGATTGATGGCTTTGGGCCGTTCATTTGCAGGGCCTGTCGTGCATCGCTTGAATCCAAATGGTATGTTGATTTTTTCATCTTTATTCTCAGGAATAGGATTGATATTATTGAGCATGGTAAGCGGGCCAGTGGCTTTTGGTGCCGCATTTATTTTTGCCATAGGTATCTGTTTTTTCTGGCCTACCATGTTAGGCTTTGTTTCTGAATACCTTCCGGATACCGGGGCCTTAGGACTTTCTTTAATGGGTGGTGCGGGAATGTTTTCAACATCGTTTATTGTACCTATAATGGGGCGTTGGTATGATGGCTTCAGGGCTGATGCAATTGCTTCCGGAGCAACGGGAGCAGCTGCAGATGCGGCAGCAGGATCCGATACTTTTCTTAAAGTAGCGATTATGCCTGCCATCTTATTAGTGATATTTACCTTAATATATTTAAACCGCAGGAAATTTTATAAAAGGCACAAAGATAATCGTGAAGCAGCAGCAAGGGGCGCCGCCGAAGCAATAGCCTGACATTTCTTAAACAAAAAATGACCACAAGGAGCGGGAATAGTGATTTTATTTCCGGAATGTGTTTAGAGATTTAATATTTCTCTAAGCTGTATCCCAATGCTATGTTATGGAGCTTAATCTTTTCCACAACCTGGCCTTAAAGCAGGTGAATAACTGCAATTATTTAAATCCTCTCATTGCGTATTAACGTTGAGTGCTAATTTTTTAGTTTAATACTTCCCGGCCAGAAAACTTATTCTGCAATAGCAGCGTGGTATGATTCATACAACTGTATGATTAAAATCAGGTGTTGGGCTAATTACACTCAGCAGAAAACTAACACAGCAAAAATAGCTTTGTGGTAATTAAGATTCATGAAAACGATATTAATAGCTACTGATTTTTCTAATGCTTCCAGAAATGCGGCAAAATATGGAGTGGAACTTGCAAAGGCATTGAACGCAAATGTTATATTATTCAATGCTTATAATATTCCCCGGCCAGCCACAGGATTGAATGTAGGTGTATCAAAATTTGGTGTAATGGTGGCAACTGACCAAAAACTACTGGATGAAGCCGATATACTTGACCCGGAAAAGTCATTGATTGAAAGTATCTGCGATGAAGGTGCAGCAGAAGAAGCAATACTGAAAATAGCCAATGAAAGGGAAGTAGATTTTATCATATCAGGTATGAAAGGACGCGGCAAAAATCTAAAAAAATTATTTGGCAGCACATCCATTGCATTAGCAAAAAAAACCAATATTCCCCTGATAATAATTCCTGAAGATGCCGGTTTCAAAAAACCACTAAATATTGTTTTTGCAACTGATGACCTTGAGGCAAGTAAAGAATTGCCACGTCAACTTACCACAATTATTAGATGTTTTAGCTCCAAATTGTATGTGGTTAAGGTGTTTAAAAATAAAAAAGAAGAATGGTTTGGAGTTCAGCAACAGGCGGGGAAGCGCGACATTATTAATGAGGTCCCCGATCTTTCGTATCCATATCCGGCGCATATAAATCTACAACATGCCTTGAGCGGATTCGCGAACGAGTATAATGCTGATATGCTGATAATGACGCCACACAAGCATGAATGGCTGGAACGCCTTTTTAGCAAAAGTGAAACAACAGGTATGATCTTTCATACAAAAATTCCACTATTGGCTCTACCTGGAATTCAAGATTCAAATGCCCAGGTTTTAGAAAGTGAAATAGCCGTAGAAAATTATGCCTGATAATTTATTCTTTAGTCTAAGCCCTTTTATTAATTTTAATTTTTTACACAATGAATAAATCACGCCAAGCAATTACAGCCGACCTCCTGGTTACCGAGCTTGTAACAAATGATTACCGCACTGCCGATATATTTAGAAAATACAATATTGATTTTTGTTGTGGGGGAAAAATGCCGCTGAGTATGGCATGTGAATTAAAAGGCATAAATGAAAGTGAACTCGTTGAGGAATTGACTGAGGCTGAAAGTGTATTTCAATTGGCGAAAGGGTGGTCAATTGATTTTATAGTCGATTATGTCGTGAATGTTCATCATAGCTATTTTAAAAATAATATGCCGGTAAATGGAGAATATATAAACCGGTTTATACAAAGCCACGTAAAAAAATTTCCCGAATTGCAACCACTTCCTCGTTTGACACAGGAATTATTCGACAAATTAAATGAGCAGGTCCTTTATGAAATTGAAGTCCTGTTCCCTTATGTCAGGAAAATAGTGTATGCGCACAATAATAACGAAGCGGATGGCAGGCTACTTCTAAAATCGTTACGTAAGTTATCTGCATCAGACCGTACAAAGTATCATAACAGCCTGGAAAATTTAACAGCGGAGATAGCATTTATTACTAACGATTTTCAGCCACAGGAAAATGCATGCACCACCCAAAAAGTAATGCTGCAAAAGCTGCAGGAATTCATTGGTTACGTGGGGCAATATATTACCATTGAAAAGAAGATTTTAATTCCTGCAACCTTACAAATAGAAATAAATCTTCTTGAATCATGTGTTGAACTTTAATCAACCAGTTTTTTTCTATTGGCTAATCTTTACCTTGAACCCAACTGTCTCACCTATGGACCCTTAAGAGAAAGGATCGCAAGAACTCTTTGCAGATATTCCTAACAAATTCAACGATGAGAATCGTGAAGAACAGCTTGAAATATTACGTGACGATATCGCCCATTATTGGCTGTCTTTTTTTATTTTGTCAATTTCTTTTCAAAGCACACGCTATTTTCAACATTCACATATTGTCCAAAGTTTGGAATAATTTTATAATTATTTTTTTTATAGAGTTCAATTGCTTCCGGTTGCCTCTTACCTGTTTCCAACACGCACCTTTTGTATGATAATTCCTTTGCCCATATCTCCAATTCACTCAATACTTTCGTCGCAATTCCTTTTCCCTGTTTTCCGGCAATGTATACATCCTTTTAATTTCGACAACACCAGCGCTGAATTCTTTCATAGCTCCGCAACTTATTGGACAATCTGTTTCATAGGCAACAACAGCATATTTAATTTTTTGAATTTTATTAAACTGGTCGTAAAAGGAAT
>JBKJRY010000164.1:0-18720 GCA_046593045.1 Chitinophagaceae bacterium
AACAGAGGTCTCAGGTATGGAGATGGATTATTTGAAACCATGAAGTATGTGAACGGCTCGATCATTAATGAAGATTTTCATTTTGAACGTTTATTCTCAGGCCTTACTCATTTGCAATTTGAAATCCCTAAAGCATTCAATAAAGACTTTATTCAAAAAAAAATTAATGATCTGTGTTTAAAAAATAAACACAATGATATCACAAGGGTGCGCCTGATGATCATTCGTGGTAATGGTGGCATTTTTGATCCGGAAAATTTATTTCCCAATTATATTATAGAATCATGGAGGCTAGAAGATAATGGTGTATTAAATGAGAATGGCCTTGTAGTCGATTTACTTCCCGGTGTAAAAAAAAGTTGTGATAGTTTATCTCATCTTAAATCAAATAATTATTTGCCTTATGTAATGGCAGGTTTGCATGCGAAGCAAAACAGGCTTAATGATTGTATTGTTCTCAATTCATTTGATAGAATTTGTGATTCAGCAATTGCGAATGTTTTTATAATAAACGGGAATAAACTTTATACGCCTTCATTGTCCGAGGGATGTGTAGCCGGAGTAATGCGCAGGTGGATGTTGGAAAAATTCAACCTGGAAAATTATATTGTAATTGAAAAACCACTTTCTAATGCTGATCTTCTTAATGCTGACGAAATGTTTCTAACCAACTCTATTCATTATTTACGATGGGTAAAAAGTTTCAGGGATAAAAGTTACGGAAATACTGGTGCAAGTAAAATTTTTAGACATATTCTGCAAACCATTTAATAAAAAGTATTGTTGATCACATAATAGTATACCCTGATGGAACAAATAAACATCTTCTGGTTTCGGCGCGATTTAAGACTTCATGACAATGCAGGCTTATACCACTCTTTGAAATCCGGTTTACTTGTTTTACCCATATTCATTTTCGATACAAATATTCTAGGTAAGCTTGAAGAGAGGAAAGACAAGAGAGTGGAGTTCATAAGAGATGTACTAGTTGATATGCAGGCCCAACTTAAAGAAATCAAGTCTGATTTGCGAGTGTTTTATAATACGCCACTCAAGGCGTTTGAAGATATTTTAAATACATATGAAGTGAGTGCTGTTTTTGCTAATCACGACTACGAGCCATACGCAATTGAAAGAGATGAAGCAATAAAAAATTTATTACAAAAAAAAGGTGTTCAATTTAAAACTTATAAAGACCAGGTAATTTTTGAAAAAAATGAGGTCTTGAAAGATGATGGTAAACCTTATACCGTTTATACGCCTTATAGTAAAAAATGGAAGAATACTCTCCGTGATTTTTACATAAAACCTTATCCATGCAAACAATATTTTAAAAACTTTCTAAAGTATGCTGCAACAGAAATTCCTTCGCTTAGTTCAATGGATTTCGAAGAAAAAAACCAGGAAATTCCTTCTAAAAATTCACCGGATGCAACCATAAAAAACTATAATAAGACTCGTGATTTTCCTGCCATCGAAGATGGTACTTCAAGACTTGGAATCCACTTAAGATTTGGTACAGTGAGCATAAGAAAGGAAGTAGCAAAGGCGAAAAAATTGAGTAATACCTTTTTAAATGAACTTATCTGGCGTGAATTTTACATGTCAATCCTCTGGCATTTTCCACATGTAGGCCACCATAAAGCATTTAAGCCGGCATACGATAACATAACCTGGCGCAATAATGAGGATGAATTTCAAAAATGGTGCAAAGGACAAACCGGTTTCCCGATTATTGATGCAGGCATGCGTCAACTGAATGAAACCGGGTACATGCACAACCGGTTAAGAATGATAACGGGAAGCTTTTTATGTAAAGATCTTTTAATAGACTGGCGTTGGGGCGAAGCCTATTTCGCTGAAAAATTATTGGATTACGATCTTGCAGCAAACAATGGAGGCTGGCAATGGGTTGCCGGAAGTGGCTGTGATGCGGCACCATATTTCAGGATATTCAACCCGGAACTCCAGACAAAAAAATTTGATAAAGATTTAAAGTACATAACAAAATGGGTCCCTGAATTCCAGGAATTTACTTATCCAAAACCGATAGTTGATCATAAAGAAGCGAGGGAGCGTTGTCTTGCAGCCTATAAAAAAGCATTAGATTCTGACAAATAATTGCACATTTATACAGCTGCATTCATGCATGAATTTCCTGTTTTGAATTTTTATTCATCTGATTAAACACCTCCACAAATTTTTGAATTGCAGCCTTGCCCTCTTCCCCAAGACTTATAGAATATTTATTTACGTAGAGATCAATATGCTTTTTCATAACTGCTGTATCCATTTCCTGTGAATTTTGTTGCACATATTCAGGAATGTCAGGGTAGTTGTTGAAAGCATATTCGATACTTTGTCTTATAAGACCTTCTACTTTACTTATAAGCTCTTGATCAATGCCGCTTTGCGCAACGATGCCACCTAGCGGTATAGGGTAGCCTGTTTTTTCTTCCCAGTAATTTCCAAGGTCAACAATTTTATACAGCCCTTTTCCGGCATAAGTAAAACGGTTTTCGTGAATGATAACACCTAAGGCGTTATCTCCTCCTTCAAGCACAAAATTTTCAATCTCATTATACCGAATAAACATTTTATTTTTAGCTGCAGGAAAGGCCAATGAGAAAAGAAGATGAGCTGTTGTGTTTTCACCTGGAATAGCAATTCTGCATTCATTTACTTCATCAAATGAAATTAGTTTCTTTGCGATAAGAAGCGGTCCAACCCCCGTTCCTAGCGCACTGCCACTATTTAGCACTTTATATGTTGACAATAAACGTGGCCATACACCATAGCTGATTTTTGTAAAATCCAGTTTTTGATGGAGGGCCATTCCGTTAAGTGTTTCCACATCTTCAAGATGGACTTCAAATTCAATTCCATCAGTGTCAATTTTATTATTGACCAGAGCATCAAAAATAAAAGTATCGTTAGGGCAGGGGGAAAATCCTAAAGTAAATTGCATCGGTCTATATATAATTTGATATCAATTTTTGTAATGTTTTATTAAGCAATGAGATCGCTTCTTCCATTTTCCATTTACTTTTATCCCGCTCACCCACGATGTTTGAAATACTTCTAAGTTGAAAAAAACTCACTTTCTCCTGGAGACAGACATAATGAAAAGCAGCGCCTTCCATGCTTTCAACGTCAGCTTTAAATTTATCTTTCAATTCTTGCAATTGATTTTTATCATCAGTAATCTTATTTACTGTAATAGCCTTTGCAAGAGGCATAGTTATTTTTTTTAAGATATCGCTACGATTCTTTAGCCAGCCGGATTCGAATGGAAATTCATTCTCATTTAAAAAACCCATCTCAAATAGCGTCTGAAATTTTCCTTTCTCATGTGCGCCGATATCAGCAAACGTATCTTCTCCTATAATTACAATATCGGGGTTTTCTAAAGTTCCGTTAAAAGTGCCACCAATTCCGGCCTGTATTACAAGATCATAATTTGATTTTGATAATTTTTGACTGAGGTGAAAAATGGTGGAAGGAATACCTACACCCGTAATAAGCACGTCTGCATTATTATTAATTTCCAGGAAAGGCGCTATTTCTAATTTTGTGGCTGCGACTACTAATAAGTCCATTCTGCAAATCTCGTAAATAGCGTTCGTATTTTAAGTTTCTGAAGCTACCTTTGCGGAAATTTTCGAAGTGTAATGGTTTATTTAACGCGGATTGAACATTTTAACGCTGCTCACAAGTTGTATAACCCTGGCTGGAGCAAGGAGAAAAATGAAGTGGTTTTTGGAAAATGTGCAAATGAAAATTGGCATGGGCACAATTATGAATTGTACGTTACCATCAGGGGTGAAATTGTGGAAGATACGGGCTTCCTGTTTGATGTAAAGATATTGAGTCTGCTCATCAAGCAATTTGTACTCGATAAGCTGGATCATAAAAATCTGAATATAGATGTTGAGTTTTTGAAAGGTAAAATGTGCACTACCGAAAACCTGGCAATAGCTATTTGGAACCAGTTGCAGCCACATTTACCACTTCCGGTAAAATTGCATTGTATAAAACTTTACGAAACACCAAGGATATTTGTTGAGTATTTTGGAGAATAATATTTGGAGAAAATTTTTATTTTGAGCTAATGAGTAAGAAAGTATCAGTTTATAGAAAAGAACATTTTAATGCGGCACATAGGTTGCATAATGATGCCTGGGAAGCTGCAAAAAATGAAAGCGTTTTTGGTAAATGCAACAATCCATCTTATCACGGGCACAATTATGAAATGGAGGTGAAGGTAACTGGTATACCTGACGCTGAAACGGGCTTTGTGATGGATATGAAAGTTCTGAGCGATCTGATAAATGAACATGTGATCGAAAAGCTTGATCATAAAAACCTTAATCTTGACATACCTGAATTTTCCAAACTGAATCCAACGGCCGAAAATATTGTTATAGTTATTTACAACATTCTACGAGAGAAGATTGATAAAGATCTTGATCTGCAGGTTAGATTATATGAAACCCCCCGTAA
The DNA here is from genome assembly GCA_046593045.1 of Chitinophagaceae bacterium. Taxonomy (GTDB): domain Bacteria; phylum Bacteroidota; class Bacteroidia; order Chitinophagales; family Chitinophagaceae; genus Ginsengibacter. The sequence goes on from JBKJRY010000164.1 coordinate 4,504, forward strand.
CTTTACAGAATATCCTGCAGGATAATTATTATTTTAAAACACAGTTACATGGCTTATAGAAAAATAGAAGAATATGATGCCGACACTACCGAAGGCTTAATAAAAAATTACAGGGAAGCGCTTAGCTTGATGGGTGAGGATCCGCAAAGGGAAGGCCTTTTGAAAACCCCGGAGAGACTGGCAAAGGCAATGCAATACGCAACCCAGGGTTATGGCCAGGATGCAGGCGCTATCATCAATTCGGCCAAATTTCATGAAGACATAAGTGAAATGATTGTAGTAAAAGATATAGAATTGTATAGCATGTGTGAGCACCACATGCTGCCGTTTTTTGGGAAAGCCCATATTGCTTATATACCTAACGGATGGATAACGGGCCTTAGCAAACTGGCAAGAGTCGTGGATGTATTTTCCAAAAGGCTGCAGGTTCAGGAACGACTAACTACCCAGATTCTTGATGCCATAAAGGATAGTCTTAATCCATTAGGCGTAGCAGTGGTAATTGAAGCCGCTCATCTTTGTATGATGATGAGAGGGGTTCAAAAACAGAATTCCGTTACCACTACATCTGCGTTTTGGGGTGAGTTTGAAAAGCAAACGACGCGTAATGAATTTATAAGCCTTATACAGGCAGACCTTATTAAGAGAAGATAAAGTAAAGTATTCGAATGAAACATGCGTATATTTTCCCCGGCCAGGGATCACAGTTTAGCGGGATGGGTAAAAGCCTTTATGATAATCATGAATCTGTAAAAGCGCTTTTCGAAAAAGCAAATGAATTACTTGGTTTTCGAATCTCCGATACAATGTTCACTGGCAGTGCTGAAGAATTAAAACAGACTAATGTGACGCAGCCTGCAATTTTTCTTCATTCTGTTGCGGCATTTAAAACATTATCGACTACCACTCCCGATATGGTTGCAGGTCATTCATTAGGTGAATTTTCTGCGCTTGTTGCTAATGAATGCCTCAGTTTTGAAGATGCCTTGGTTCTTGTGTCCGTACGAGCCAGGGCTATGCAAAAAGCCTGTGAAATAAATCCTTCATCCATGGCCGCCATTCTTGGCCTTGATGATATTAAAGTGGAAGAAATATGTGCAGGTATAGAACATGAAATTGTTGTTGCGGCCAATTATAATTGTCCGGGTCAAATTGTTATATCAGGCAGTACAAAAGGAGTTGAAGATGCTTGTTTACTATTGAAAGAAGCAGGCGCGAAACGTGCATTATTACTTCCTGTTGGGGGAGCTTTTCATTCCCCGCTTATGCAACCTGCAAGAGAAGAATTGGCAAATGCAATAGAACAAGCTGATTTTAAAAGACCTTCGTGTCCGGTTTACCAGAACGTCGTTGCGAGGGCAGTAACAGATCAAGTAGAAATAAAAGCCAATCTCATTTCACAACTAACCGGCCCTGTTAGGTGGATACAATCCATACAACAAATGATTGTTGATGGCGCCACACATTTTACTGAGGCAGGTCCGGGTAAAGTATTACAGGGGCTTGTAATGAAGATCAACAAAGAAATGGTAGTGCATGGTATTGGCTGATCCACACTTTTGTTTCTTATTTCTCATCCATTTTACTCCAACAAATCACTGCTTGTTTTAGGAAGCAGACGATCTCCATTGCATTTTTGCAAGTATTCATAGAGATATACGTTCATCATAAATGCGGTTGGATTTGGGCATTTAAAATTATTCCACAATATTTCTTTATTTTCAATTCTACTAAAGTTTACCAAATGTCCCATCCCCTTTTTCGTAAAAAAAGTATAACTGCTATTTTAGCTGACGCTAAAGAAGGTTTATCTGATGCCGCACATTCTGCCTCAGGACTAAAGAAAGTATTAGGGGTAAGAGACCTGACTGCTATGGGAATTGCCGCAATCGTTGGCGCAGGAATATTTTCAACAATCGGAAATGCCTCTTACCAGGGCGGCCCCGGAGTTTCAATATTATTTGTTCTCACTGCGATATGTTGCGGGTTTTCTGCTTTATGCTATGCGGAGTTTGCTTCCCGCATTCCAGTAAGTGGCAGCGCTTACACATATGCTTATGCTTCATTTGGTGAACTGATAGCCTGGATAATCGGGTGGGATTTGCTTATGGAATATGCTATTGGCAATATCGCGGTCGCAATTTCATGGAGCCAATATTTCGTAAACCTGCTCGTAGGGTTGAATATTCATGTTCCGGCGTTTTTAACCACGGATTATTTATCTGCTTCGAGGGGATTTGAAGCTGCCTCTGCTGAACTTGCGAATGGAACATCCCTTGCAGATCTTACTGAAAATCTAAGGCAGGGTTACAATGCATGGTTACATGCACCCCAAATAGCCGGGCTCAGGATAATTGCTGATATTCCCGCACTTGCCATTGTTTTCCTTATTACATGGCTGGTTTATACAGGCATTAAGGAAACAAGGAGAGCGACTAACCTGATGGTAGGATTAAAAATTATTGTAATCATTGCGGTAATAGCAATCGGATTTTTTTATGTGGCTCCGGCTAATTGGAGTCCATTTTTACCTAATGGTTTTGGTGGAATGATGAAGGGTGTTTCGGCAGTATTTTTTGCATACATCGGCTTTGATGCTATTTCTACTACTGCTGAGGAATGCCGGGATCCGCAGCGAGATTTGCCTAAAGGAATGATCTATTCGCTTATTATTTGTACTGTACTTTATATCTTAATTGCATTAGTATTAACAGGAATGGTATCTTATACAAAACTCCAGGTGGGTGACCCTTTGGCTTTTGTTTTTAAAGAAGTCGGTTTAAATAAGATCAGCTATATTATTTCTTTTAGTGCGGTGATAGCTACAGCCAGTGTGTTACTGGTATTTCAGATGGGACAGCCGCGTATATGGATGAGTATGAGTCGAGACGGGCTACTCCCCAAAGCCTTCAGCCGCATTCATCCAAAATATAAAACACCATCTTTTTCAACAATTGTTACCGGTTTCGTAGTTGCCATTCCTGCGCTTTTTTTAAACCTTACAGAAGTTACTGACCTTACCAGCATTGGAACTTTATTTGCGTTCGTGCTTGTATGTGGTGGCGTGTTGTTATTACCAGCAAGAGAAGTAGGTGAAGAGAAGCCCAAATTTAAAATTACCTATCTTAATTCACAGTTTATTGTACCGGTTTTGTTTCTAGTAGGGGTTGTTATATTCTGGAATAACTTCCTGAGTCTTTTTAATTTCACTGAAGGGTGGGAAGTGTTTCGTGATAAATTGCCTTTCTTTCTATTTGTAATTCTTGCAACTGCGTTAACTGTTGCTTCGTTTTTAAAAAAGCTTTCACTGATTCCCGTGCTTGGCCTGGCAAGTTGTTTTTATCTAATGACAGAGTTGGGCTATACTAACTGGATGCGCTTTTTGATCTGGCTCGTGGTTGGGTTAATTATATACTTTCTTTATAGCCAACACCACAGTAAACTTAGAAAGCAGGATGTTGTGTAAGCTTTTTGAATCTTCCCTTGAAAAAAATTATCTACCGTAAGAGAAAAAAGAATAATCATTCCCAACTACCATTTTTCATTAAGATTTAAGAGCATATAATTGAAAAAAAAATCCATTTTCATTTATTAAATGAAAATGGATTTGTTAAATAATTATCAGATTGATCTTTATGTGCTGAAAAAACAGCACTTTTTACACTTATGCTCTCGTTTCCACCTTATTCAATCTTTTTGAAAACAATTCATACATTTCAACAAGGGTCTGTTCAATGTTATATGTATATTCCCAAGTCGGATAATGAGATTTGAATTTACTAACATCACTGATATACCAAATATGATCGCCAATTCTGTTTTTATCTGTATATGAGTGCGATAACTTGTTACCGGTTATGTCTTCACATAATTTAATTGCTTCAAGCATCGAACAATTTGAATAGCGGCCGCCACCTGCATTATATACCTCCCCAACTTTTGGATTTTGATAAAAATGCCAGAACATATTGACAAGGTCATAACTATGAATATTGTCTCTAACTTGTTTGCCTTTGTATCCGAAGATCGTATAGTGCTGTTCATTGATCGCACATTTCATAAGAAAAGCCAAGAACCCATGTAATTGTGCACCTGAATGATTTGGCCCGGTTAGACATCCGCCACGAAAAACGGCTGTTTTCATGTTGAAATACCTTCCATATTCCTGTACCATCACATCCGCAGCTACTTTTGATGCGCCAAATACAGAATGTGTACAATTGTCAATACTCATAAGTTCATCAATGCCTTCTTTATAATACGGGTGAAACTCGTTTATTTCATAACGCAATTCGTGTTCTTCCAGTGGTAGAAAATTAGGAGTATCGCCATAAACCTTGTTGGTAGATGTAAATACAAAAACCGCTTCCGAACAGTTTTGACGCGTTAATTCTAACATGTTAATTGTACCATTCGCATTTACCGTAAAATCGGTAATTGGTTCAATGGAAGCCCAATCATGACTGGGTTGAGCTGCTGTATGAACTACTAACGTAATGTCGGTACCATATTTTTTAAACAGAGTATCAAGCTCTGAATAGTCCCTGATATCAATATTATAATGTTCATAATTGGGATACTTGTCTTTTATTCTCTCTACGTTCCACTTAGTTGAAGCCGTTTCGCCGAAAAAGTATTCCCTTAAATTATTATCAATGCCGATGACCTTGTCAAATTTACCAGCAAAAAAGGCAACTGATTCGCTGCCTATTAATCCTCCAGAACCCGTAATTAATGCAATTTTCATATTGGTGTTTAGATTAAGTTTAAAACTGAAATTTATGCAGACGGAGTTTGCATAAAATAAATAAATAAATGAAATGTCCGTTGTGAATAATATATCGTTTCCAGGTTTTTTTGGGATCCTGAACAAATCTATAAGCCCATTCGAGCCCGCGGTTCTGCATCCAAAGAGGGGCATGCTTTATATTGCCTGCATAAAAATCAAAAGCGGCCCCAATAGCCAGCATAGGAGCATGAATAAGACCTATGTGGTTTGAAACCCATCGCTCTTGCCTCGGGCAACCTCGCCCAACCAAAATTATCTCTGCCCCACTGTCATTAATTTTTTTAATATCTTCTTCATCTTCCTGGGTAGTCGCCTCTCTAAACCGATCTGCGTGGGTCCCTTTAATAGTAACTTTCGGATAATTAAGAGCCATAAAGTCTTTAATTTTATCAAGGGTAGATTGCTCACTTCCATAAAGATAAATGCCTAATGATAAAGCATTCGCTTTTGCCAAAACGTGACGGGTTAGAATCGGACCTGCTACACGATCTTTCAGATTCACTTTATGAAAACTATTTAACGCCCATCTGACAGGTTGGCCGTCCGGAACTATCATATCTAATTTGCTTAAGCTTTTACGAAAAGAGCTGTCTCTTACACTTTCAATTAATCCATGCACCGCCAGCGCACTTACACCATAACTTACATGATCTTTAGCTTTTTGAATAATTATATCTGAAGCTGCTTTATAATCTGTGATTGAATAGCTCACCGAAAACAGTTGTTTCTTTATCATAAAGGTTGCGAATTAAATGGTTGGGTGAATAACCCTAATACGAAATTGCAAATTTTGTTCCGAAAAATACTGCAATTGGAGTTTTCTTCAAAATAATTATATGCGGGGCAAATAATATACATAGTGTAGCATTTATTACTAAAATACCGGTTAAAAGAAAAGCTCAAATCAATTTATTGAAAATAAACGTACTTACTGAGAATACGTGCTGAATTCGGTTATGACTAAACTCTAAGAACCTTTCATCAAAAATATGTTGATAAAGACCTACTACTGCTAAATAGCAAAAGGTAAGCGATAAGTACTTTATAGTCACCGTAAAAATAGAGATTTTTTAGCATCCAGTCAATTTTGTGAATTCTTTTTCTTTTAAATATATCCTTTTGATAATAAATTTAATGTTTTTAATAGTGAATCAATGGTGTAACATGTATTTTAATGCTGTTGTATTAATGTAATTATCATTAATGGTAAACTTTCAAGACAAACGGTTAAAACGATGATATTATTTTAAAAAAAATAAATAAATAATATTATTTTAAAAAATTTTTGTAGAACATTAAGGATTGTTTTGCCATTTGTAACCATGAAAACCTTTGCAAATTTTGATTTCCTCTCAAGATCATCTCACTTCGTATCTTCTCATTCCGAATAAGGTTTAATATTTTAGAAATTTCGTGAACATCCGGGTCAGGATCCAGGTAAAATGCTGATTCACGAAGTATTTCCTTAAAGATTGGAATACTTGAACACAATACTGGGATCGAATGTGACTGGGCCTCTAGAATTGGGAGCCCGAAACCTTCGTATTCCGATAATAAGACTACTAAATCATATTTGGAATAAATCTCCTTCAGGGTTATTTTCTTTACAAAAGGTTCAAACTCTATAAAATTTTGTAAGCCATGTTGAATTATAGCATGTTTGATCCCGGAAACATAATCAGGATAAATCTCACTACCCCGCATTAATATCCGGAAGTCTTTAAAGCCAAGATCTAAAAAGTGCCTGGCTAATTTTAGAACATAGAAATGTCCTTTATGAGGATAAAATCCAGCAACAACTCCAATAGTCAAAAGCTTAGAATTACAACTACTCTGCCCCGAATTTGAATATTCTGATGCTTCGTATATGCTTATAACCTTTCTATTCTGTTCAGGAAATTTATTTTCAAGTTCATGTTTTATCGTTTCAGCAGGTACAATAATTCCATCACTCGATTTTATGGCAAGGGTTCCGAAAAATTGAAATAGCCTAAACTTTAGGAGATTGCCTTTGGATAAATACTTTTTTAACGCTGGCTTTTTCAAATAAAAATCAAACATAAAATCGTGCATGGTAATAATGTACCGGCAAACTTTCACGACGGGGAGTTCAGGTACAATCCTATGCAGCACCCGAACCTTTTTTGTCAAGCAGAACCATGGAAGCCTTATATTAAGCCAAAACAACCTTGAAATTAAATTACTGTTATTAACTTTTTTATCAATAAGAATGATTCTTTGCAGCCCTCCCAGGTTGGTAAATTCTATATTTTTTATACAATAAACTCTAGGAGAATTATCATCCAGAATAACATCTAAATTTTTTACAAGGTTAATAGCATAGGTTGTAATACCGCCGCCAGTACCACCCTTTCCCGGAATAATATTGGTTATATCTATACAAATCACTTCTCTCTTCATAATAATGCAAGTTCATTAAGCCACAAATCAGTTCTTTTCCTCTATCAATTAATTTTGAATAGTTTTTGAAAGTCGTAAGCTAATCGCCATTTAAGTCGCTTATAATAGGAGAATTTACTTGTATACTGTTTGCTCATGTTCTTATCAAATATCACCTCGTCACTAAGCAAAAACTTTTTGGATAAAGAAGTATCTAAATAAGTTGCAAATCGCTTTTCGGTTTTTAGCGTATGTGTGGCATCAAACCCAAATCCGATGTTTTTGACTTTCGATACCGCGGGATATAGAGTAAGCAGTTTCTTTTTATATTGGAAATAACTCCAGGGAATCGCCCAGGAATCAACTGTTCTTTTTCGATATTTTCGAACCAACGAAGGGAAATCCGATCCAAGTATTTTTGTCTGCCAGATATTTCTTTCTTCGCCGGAACGATCTAATATTTCCCAATCAATCGTTGTCCACCTGTCTGCCCATGTGGCCCATCCCCAGGAACATCCTCTTTTGTTGAAGTAGGCATCGAATGTAAAATCTGGAGGTCTCTTCACCGGGAAAGTGAAGCCTGATATAGAAAATACTTCCTCGTTTGACTGATACTTCACCAGCGATTCATTCATGAAATTTAGAAAGTTTTGTGATGTCATTAGATCGTCTTCGAGGACAATACAAGAATCATAGGATTGCAAGACTTCTGTAACACCTTCAATAATAGATTTTGCAAGTCCCTTATTGTTGGGAGCCTTTTTTATGGTGATTTGTTTAAAGCCTTCAATATTTTCCAAATAATTTCTTATTTGCTCAACCTTCTGATTGTCTGCTTCATTTTTACCCGCGTCTGAAAATATAAAAAGATGCGATTCTGGAGCAAGGAAGTTTGCTTGTAAAGAATTTATAGTCTTTTCAAGGGTGTCGAGCCGCTTATATGCGAATAAAAGAACAGGAGCCAGGGGCATATTTATCATAGTTTGTAATTAAAATTCTTTTTATCATGAATTTCTGTCGGAGGTATATTTATAGTAAGTATAAAAAACATAAGTATCCACAATTCCTGTGAAGAGTATAATCCTGTAGAAAAAAAACCAAACACAAGTATCTGTAAATATAGTACGAGGATCCAACTGGTTTGGTGTTGAATTTTCAGAAGCTTATAAGTCTTATTTAAAGTTATGAATACCAGAATCATAAATGGAATTCCTCCTATTAACCCTGTTGTCATGAATACTTCAAGGTAAAAATTATGTGGATACATACCCATTCCAAAACCGGAGGGAACAAGATAATAAGAGCCAAATAGTGGTGATTTTTTAATAAGGTTAAGAACATTTTTCCAGATTTCTTCTCTTCCACTTGTATCCCGCTCCACAACCATATTTGTTAGTCTGTCTCCAATGTTACTTCCTATTGAATGAAAAAATTCGACCAACTGAAACCGTAATAAGAATATCATTAGTAAAATCCCTGAAAAAATCAAAAGCCCCTTAATCTTACCAATCCTGGCCATAATATAAAAAATCATTACCAAAGAAAATACGACAACCGGAGATCGGGACCCTGCTTTGGCTATAGATAAGAAACCAAGCAAGATAGCAAGGAAGAACAGAAATTTATATAATGCTTTTTTCGTTGTTACAAATCCATAGACGGACACAAGGCATAAAGCACAACCACATTGCCCATAGATAATTGTATTGATGGTAGAGTTGGCATCATACCTCGTACTATCTGCATCGAATAACAATACCCTGGGAGTCAACCTGGCAAAATGAAGCGCCAATAATAAGCCAATGACCAGCGTTATCCAAAAGAAGTTCAATGATTTTTCCGAATCGAAAGTTCCGTCATAACGGAAGGATAAAGCCAGCAATAAATTTAAGCAAAAACCAATTAAATCCATTTTGCCATCAGCGTTGCGTAAGGCGCCCGGATTAGGGTCAAGAAAAACATCTACATAAATATTCAGGATATAGATCAGGCAAACGATTAAAAAGAGCTTTTGTGTACCTGTAAAATAAAACACTGTGTCTTTCTCTTTCAAGATGACCCAGCAAGCAAGGGCGATTTTCAGGACCCAAAAGGCATTTTTTACTAAAATATTATCAATGTGCAGTACATCAGGAATGAAAGTAACAAGTAGAAATAATGAATAAAAATTCATTGAAAAGTGATACCTTTCTTTGTATGACAGAAAATCAATTTTCAATGGGATCTCTTAAGATTAATTTACTAAAATTGATTGGATTATACTCTTCCATTAATACTATACTATCATAACTGTATTTGCCTTTGTTGGTTAATAATTGAAGTATTGCATCCTTTATCTCATTTAAATTTAAGGGATCTACATTTATACCAAGTTTTTCATCTTTTACAATTCGGGCTAAAAGGCCCTTATTTGGCGCCACGATATTTTTATTATAAAAAATAGCGTGTCCCAAAACACTACTAGCGCTATAAAAGTTTATATAAGGCATGATAACAAGATCACAGTTTTGAAATAAAATTTCTCTTTCTTCCCCGTATATAAAATCATCATTATAAGAAATATTTATTTCATGTTTGAACTTTCTGATGTGATACAAATAACTCTCTCTAACATCACTACCTAATTTCCCCGCTATAATTAAATTTATATTTTCTTTAAGCTCACGAGGAAGCATTCGTAAAGCATCAATAATAGAAATCAGGTTTTTTCTTTTATCAATGCTGCCGAACACTAATAAGTTATTTTTATTTTTATTTAAATTAAACTTTTCAAGAACACTTTTATACTTTTCGGGGCTAGCATTAATTTCAGCTTCGGCAATTGGATCCGGTAAATCGGAAAATATTTTTTTTATCTTTCCATTCATAATTTCGACGCCTTCTTTGTCGTTCAAAATGAAAAGTTGTTTGATATTTTTATTTGTTGATACAGAAAGCTTTTGGAATAAATAATTTTTAAAAAGATTTTTGTAGATTAATAAGCCTCGTGGCGTTATTTCTTTAAAATGAATATACGGCTGGAACAAAATACCTTTAACAGATAAATTAAATTTCTTAAACCGACCCAGGCTTAGTAAAGGAAGATAGGGGTCAACTTCCATAAATATTATTTCTGATACACTTTTATTTTCTTTCAAAATTTCAGAAATCAAATCCCATTCCTTTAAGCTTTTTTTTATTGGATTTCCATGCTTTCCACTCAAATCTAAAAATTTTGTCAAGTAATGTGGAGATTGGCATAAATCCTCTATAAACCCGCATATTTTTTCATTTAGAACAAAGATAAATTTACCATGTTCATCAGGATGATTAATAATAAATCTCATCAAATGAGAAATATATTCACTCCTATGACCGGTAAAACCCGCTTCAAAAATTATACAGTAATTTTTTTTTATCATAAATTTTTTATATAGAAATAATTAGGGCACAAACGGTTATCTGGATAGCTTGGTGGAAATCATAGACTCCAAAGTGTATAATTGTTTTCTAACTTACCTAAATTTAAAATTATTGTGAACAATGCACTTTTGTTGAAAAAGTATATATCAAATATTTTCATTGGTGTCTGCAATTTTTATTGATTTTTTAAAAGTCTATTATATAATTCAAATACTTTCTTCGTATTTACTTCATTATCGAAATTATTCCTCGCAAACTCCACACCTGACTTGCCCATAGATGCGCGAAGATTTTGATTTTCGCCCAGTTCTATGCAGTAATTATAAAATTCCTTTTCACTTTCATATAAAAACCCAGTCTGATTTTTTACAATCAATTCATTTACACCACCAACGTTTGAGCCAATGATCGGCTTCCCGATGGCAGAAGCTTCAATAATTGATCTTGCAAAGTGAGGTTGGGTAAAGGGAACAACCAAAATATCGCTGTCTGCGATCAACTGGGGAACATCATCTCTGAATATCATGAGATGAACATTCGGGTTTTTTTTCGCTTCGGAAATTACTTCTTTTGAATAAGCGTCATTTGGTTCGGCTTTCAATCCAATTAAAATAAAATGATAGCCGTAATTTTTCTTTATAGCATTAGCAACTTTTATTAATTCAAGAGCACCATTGCATTTGGCTATCCTGGCCAGGTATAAAAAAATAATTTCATTTTCCGCTATACCCAATTCCTTCCTGATTATTTTTGATTCTAATAGCGGATTATATTCTGCAAAATCAACAGAGTTATACACCACGTCCATATTATTCCTGGTTTTCATAGTACTGCCGGTATAATAATCTATTGCAATAAAGTGATCCACAAAAAAATAATTCATGCACCTAATGATAAATGCGGAAATAGAATTTTTAAGCAGTGGTTCACGCAAATGACAAACAACCTTAATATTCCTTTTAAATATCTTTGCGACAAATGCAACTATAAATAAAGAAGAAGAATTTAAATGAATAAGATCAGGTTTATATCGCCTGATCAGCTTAAAAGATTTGATTATGGATGAAGGAATTTTTGCGAAATTCTCAAGAAATAATCTAAGGTTCATTCCAGTCACTGTCGAACCGTGAAATGCATAAATTCCCCTGCCTTCAATTATCTCCAGTGGTTTTTCTTTAAATAATTCCAGTACTGGTCCACCAAATATGCAGTTAATTTTCGCATCGTATATTGCCGGATCCAATTTTTCCAGTAAAAAGGACAGGCTTCTGGAAGCACCGCTGTTGCCATTGTCATGGTGTATGTATAATATCTTTTTTTTAGCAGGTTGATCGTTCGTATTCACTGGTTCAGGCATAGGGTTGTTTGCATATTGCGGTCGAAATGAATGAAATATAATTTAAAAATGTTCAATCTCTTACTGGTCGCTTGCCAAAAGAGACTTTTACTGACTCAAACCTATCCACAAAATTCAAGTAGTATCTTAATAAAAAAATACGCCCTTTCTCAGTGAGAGTTAAGTCTTTTCCATACGTCGAGATAGTATTGGAAAAGCCTTTAAACTGGGGGTTCAATATCTTAATCATACCGGCCAATACTCTGAATTTGTTTCTCTTGTTAGATAGCATTCTACCGCCGGCAATTCGTTTTGTTTTTTTTATTAATTGTGGGATTTTAAAACGTGCAGGATGCAAGACGACAGCATCGCAAACATAGGCGATAGCAAAATCAGACAATTGGGCTCTATGAGACCATTCATGATCGCCACCAGACAGCAAATCTTCTCTAAAATCACCGACAATTTCGAACACTTTTTTATAGGAAAACATATTTCCAGTCACAGAAGATGATAAAGTCATCACAGTGTGTTCTTGTTTGAAAGCATATACTTTTTCATATAATTCCGCAGTAGTCAGTACACCGCTTCTATAAAACAATTGAATATTGCCTGCAATTCTGGAAATTTCTTTATTATTTAATAAAAAATTAATTGCATTTTCTATCCAGTGTTGATCCGGAATGCAATCAGAATCAGTGAAGCCAATTATTTCGCAATTTGTTATTTTTAGACCAGCATTCCTGGCAGCGTATGAACCAGGTTTTGATTCCACTATAATTTTGCAGTTTTCTGGTATATTGAACGTTTGGGGGTGGGTATCCCCGAGTTTATTGTTTACTACGATTATTTCGAAATTTTCTTTTGGATAGGTCTGTTTATCAAGAGCATCAAGGCATACTGCTAATCGATGCCAATCCTGGTATGTGGGTATTATTATCGAGACATAGGGGATACTCATTTTCCAATTTTATTTCTTTTTAGTTTTTATAACGCTTTCATTGGAACAAGAGGATCGCTTTCCCGATTATTTCCGACTGTCCAGTCATTTTTTACAATATCACTATTTAAAAAAGCTATTATTTTATCGGCATTTTCAGAAGTGTTCATCGCGGAATCAATTTTTAACATTGGCATCCCCATGTCTTCTAAAATTTTGATAATAATTTTTCTTCTTTCCCTGCTTAACTCTGTTATCAATTCCAGTTCATTTAAATTCAAATTCCTATGCATGGGATTCACCTTGTTTCTTTGATATAACCGGTTTGCAATTTCTTTGGTATCGGTGTCAATATGTATTATCGCGCCTGGTAAAGGGCACATTTTTATTATAAAACTTATTTCACTTTGTTCTTCTGCAAGGGTTTCACTTTTGTAAATCGCTCCCGGTATCATGTGAACTATCCCTTCATCAACAAGGCAGACTTTATTGTGGCTATTGTCGTTAAGGAATTGAACCTTTTGAATTCTTTTTTTTAGAAAGCTGGCTTTTTCAAATCTAATATCGATTCCGTTAGCTCCACACTTTTGGTTATAGCAAATATTTTTCCAATAAGCATCCATCAATTTGGGATGAGCAGCAATAAAGCTCTTTTCTGCATTGTGAATTGCTGTATAATCAATATTTGATTTTTTCAACAGCCAGTTAATAAAATCATATTTTACTATTGGATCTAATGGAGTTTTTCTTAATGGTGGATACAACTTGCTTGCCGGAATCCATGAAAATTTTTTATCCCATTTCGCCTCTACTTCATCACTAATAGTTGTTTTTCCTGCTCCGGGGGGCCCAAACAATTCTACTATTTTTGCCATGTTGAATATTCTTTGTCAAATATTTTGTTAAACACTATTTTCAAGTTGTATTTGCCGTTGACAATCCTTGTAAATCAACCATACGTTTAAATTTGTCAGAGCTTTGTAACATTGTTTCGAAATCGCCTGATACAGTGATTTCTCCCTTGTCTAATAAATAAATTGTGTCTACATTCTTTATAGTAGATAACCTGTGCGCTATCACAATCATTGTATACCTACCATGAAGATTTTCGATATTTTCCTGGATAATATGTTCTGTTTCTGAATCTAAGGCAGATGTTGCCTCATCTAAAATCATTATTTCCACTTTCTTAAACATCTCCCTCGCTATCGATATCCTTTGTTTTTGTCCACCGGAAATCAGAATTCCATTATCACCGAGCTTTGTTAACTCTTTTTCAGGTTGCGTCCTCACAAATTCCTCGAGAGAACCAATTTTAACCACTCCCCAAAATCTTTTCTCACTTTTTGG